>NZ_JBSFDZ010000042.1:0-17099 GCF_053594175.1 Nocardia sp. NPDC001965 | reverse complement strand
GCGCCCTGCGTGGTCACGCTGCGCTACCGCCTCCGGCCGCTGACCGTTCATGCGCCGTGCACCGTCGGGTCCGAACCGCCCGCGGGCTCGGAGTAGACGATATCGACGAGCGTGTCGCCCCGGTACACCAGCGAGGTGAGCGAGGCCAGACCGCACTGCCGAGCGCGCGGATCGTGCCACAGCCGCTGCCCCTGCAGGAACCGGCGCAGGGTCCACACCGGAAGTTGATGGGAGACCAGCACGACCTCACGGCCGGCCGACTCCACCCGGGCCTTGTTCACCGCGGCCAGCATACGGTGCGCGATCTGCAGATACGGCTCGCCCCAGGACGGAGTGAAGGGATCGCGCAACTTCCACCAGTGCCGAGGTTTGCGCAGCGCACCGTCACCGACCGATACGCGCAGGCCCTCGAAGGTGTTACCGGCTTCGATGAGGTTCTCGTCCGTGCGCACGGTCAGCCCGTGCTCACCCGCGATGGGTTCGGCGGTTTCCTGCGCACGCTGCAACGGCGAGGCGATGACCAGGGCGATATCGTGATCGGCCAGGGATCGCGCCACCGCGCCGGCCTGGGCGCGCCCGGCGACCGACAGCCCGAATCCGGGCAGTCTGCCGTACAGGATGCCGCGCGGATTGTGCACCTCACCGTGCCGCAGGACGTGGACGATGGTTTCGACCGCTTCGGAATCGGCCGAACCTGTCGACGGCGCGTTCGAGGCGACCTGACCGGAAGCCGGGAAGTCGGCGCCGGTTTCCGGCGGCGTCACCGGCGCTACCGGGGACGAGGCGGTGCCCCGGTCGTCCGGGGTGGTGGATACGCGCTCCGGATCGGGCTTGCTCACGCGCGATTTCCTTCGGGTGTGGCGCTCGCGGCCGCTTCGGCGGCGGCGGGCAGGGCTGCGGCGATTCGGTCGAACGCGGCGTCGTCGAGCGCGGCCGAAACGAACCAGGCCTCGAACGCGCTGGGCGGCGCGTACACCCCGCCGTCGAGCAGCGCGTGGAAGAAGGCCGGATAACGCCAGGTCGCGCTCGCCTTGGCGGCGGCGTAGTCGAGTACCGGTTCATCGGCGAAGAACACGCTCACCATATTGCCCGCGAACTGCACCCGGTGCGGGACCCCCGCGCCGGTGAGGGCTTCGGTCAGCAGAATCCCGAGCCGTTCGCTGTTGCGATCCAACGCGGCGTACACGGCGTCGTCCGCGGCGCGCAGTGTGGCGAGCCCGGCCGCCACGGCAACCGGATTCCCGGACAGAGTGCCGGCCTGATACACCGGACCCAGCGGGGACAGCCGGTCCATCACATCGGCCCGCCCCCCGAACGCGGCCGCGGGCAACCCACCGCTCATCACTTTCCCGAAGGTGTAGAGGTCGGCGGCGACCGGATCGAGCCCGTACCAACCCGACGCGCTCACCCGGAAGCCGGTCATCACTTCGTCCATGATGAGCAGCGCGCCGTGATCGGCGGTGAGCCGGCGCAGCCCGGCATTGAAATCGGGCAGCGGGGCGATCGCGCCCATATTGCCGGCGGCGGCCTCGGTGATCACCGCGGCGATCTCGCCCGGGTTCGCTTCGAAAGCGGCGCGCACCGCGTCCGGATCGTTGTAGGGCACCACGATGGTGTCGGCCGCCTGCGCGCCGGTGACGCCCGGAGAGGTCGGCAATCCGAACGTGGCCACCCCGGAGCCGGCATCGGCCAGCAAGGCGTCGACATGGCCGTGATAACAACCGGCGAATTTGATGATCTTGGTGCGGCCCGTGTAGCCACGCGCCAACCGGACCGCGCTCATGGTCGCCTCGGTGCCGGAATTCACCAGTCGAACCTTCTGCACCGGAGCGACCCGCTCGACGATGAGCTCGGCCAGTTCCACCTCGCCCGGTGTCGGCGCCCCGAAAGACAGTCCCGACCCGGCGACCTCACGGACCGCAGCCACCACCGCCGGATGGGCGTGCCCGAGGATCATCGGCCCCCATGAGCACACCAGATCGACGTAATCGTGACCGTCGGCGTCGGTGAGCAGGCAGCCGCGGGCGGATGTGATGAACCTCGGCGTGCCGCCCACCGAACCGAAGGCTCGCACCGGGGAATTGACCCCACCGGGAACAACCGCTTCGGCTCGCTGGAAAAGCTGACTGGAGGCCGGCACTGCCGTACCGGCCACGCGCAGAGAACTCACGGCCTCCAGTTTGGCAGCCCGCTGCGGCGGCGTCGACGACAGGGTGCGCATACGTGACACACACCGCCGAGACGACACTTACCGAGCCAAATACAACCGGGTCACGGCGCGAGTGCGTAGTCTGCAGTCTGCATCTGATCAACAGCGGATAACCGGCCAGGGAGGTCGTTTTGCGTATTGCCTCGAGTACTGCGGCTCTTTCTCTGGTCTCGGTCGCCTTCGGAATCCTGGCAACCGGACTGGGCGCGGGGACGGCGGCGGCCGTCGAACCGGTCGTAGACCCCGACAACGCCCGCGCCGGAGTCCGGCTGAGCCAGCCCGAAACCGCGGCGCTGGCCGCGGGGCCGGTTCCGGCGCTGGTCGACCACGTGATCCCGCCCTCACAGATCGGCGCCGGCCTCGACAGCGATACCCGCCTGTACCGCGACGAGAACGGCGGTGTCCACGCCTCGCTGCGCCAGGTGATCCTGGAATCGGCGAACAACGGTGGGTCGGTCCTGGTGTTCTTCCACGTTCCCGGAGCCGACCACGGCCGGGTGTTCGATATCTACCAGCAGTGGCGCTGACGGGCGTCAGGAACGCCGGGGTGCGCGGACGATCCGCGCCACACCGTCGATGACCGCCGCTCCGGCACCCGCCACCAGCAGCATCGCCAGGAACAACCAGGGCCCCACGTAGCGGGTGGCCGTATAGGCCGGGACCTCACCGGTCGCCGGAAAATCGGTGTTCTGCACCCCGAGATGCCAGCAGAGCGCGGCCAGCGCGAGCGCGAGGACCGCTGCCGCGATATCCGCGGCCGGTAGGGCGAGCGAACGGTTCACAGGTCTCCTCGGAACGGCGGCGACTCGGATGTGATCACCCGATGTTGCCCGCGCGGGACCCGATAATCAATCGTCGCGACCGGTGTCCGGCCCGGAATCATCCCCGGTCCGAGGCGCGGCGACCACCTGGTTCAGCGCCGACCGCAACGCACGATGATCCTTGGCCCAGGTACGTACCAGTTCGCCGTCGGTGCGGCGCAGTCCGATCGCGGTACGCCGCCGCGGGACCCCGGTCAGTTCGCCGAGCGCCCGGCCGTCTTCCCAGGGTTCGTCGGCGTCCACCGGCAGTACCGCGGCAATGGATCGGACCGGGGTCGTCTCGGCGCCGTTGCGCAGGAAACCGTCCGTGAGCTCGACACTGACATGGGTACGCGCCGCGTAAACCTGCAGAACCGCGAATCCGCTGATCAAGACCGCACAGAACAGCAGAGCGAACCAGTGCGGGGTAGCTCCGGCGGCGATCTCGGCGGCCAGCAGCAGCACACAGATCAGCGGGCCGTAGGCGACTGCCCGCCAGCGCGCCCCGGGTTCGGCGAAGAGAAGCTCCGCGGCCTCGGTGGTTTCCGCGCGATCAGGCATGGGAGAACCGGCCGGAAGCGAGGGCCACCCGTATCAGCCGATAACGCCGGGGATCAGCAGAACCGCGACGGTGAGAACCCCGAACAGGATCAGAAGTGTCAGTACGAGCATGTCCCGCCGAATACCGTGTGGCTGCTGGATCACCACTCGCATCGTCGCCTCCGATCCCCGGACGGTGTGGTCTCCGTCCTATCGGCCGGGTACCCGAGGCCGCCGGTTGGCATGTCCTCTGTGACAGCCCTCACCATACATGGCGGAATACCGGGAACAAACTCCACGTTCGTTATCTGAATGCGCCACTGATCAGGCGTCGGTATCAACGCCCTGGTCAGGAAGCCTGGTTCGGGGTATTACCGGTTTCCGGGGGCACCGGGGCCCCGTGGCGGCAAGAACCATTTCGCCGCCTCCGGCCGCTGGCAGAGGAAGATCGCGCCACCGGCCAGCACCGCCTGCACGATGGACGCGGCCCCCGACAGCAGCGGTCCCACGCCTTCCACCGCGGTGATGGAGAACAGCGCGACGAACCCGGTGATCACCAGCCAGACCCCGACGAAGGTCAGCAGGGTCCGCGCCCACAGCTTTCCGCGGCCGAGTTGGTGCACCACCAGGACCCCGAGCGCGGCCACCGCCAATCCGAAGATCACCCCGAGGACCGCACCCACCGTCACCAGCAGGTCGACCATCGCCGGGGTGATCTGCGGATCGGCCGATTGCATCCGCTCCCGGAATTCGGCGCTGAACCGCTCACGATTGCCGAGCGTATCGGCCAGGGATACGCACAACCGGCCCACACCGAGACCGATTACGCCCCACCACAGTTGCCGCGCGGTGCTGATATCCACCGGCGGGGTCATGACAGCCAGAGCGCCGCCTCCGTCGCCCAATAGGTCAGCACGATATCCGCGCCCGCGCGCCGGATCCCGGTCAGCGATTCCAGTACCGCACCGCGACGATCGATCCAGCCGCGTTCGGCGGCCGCCGTGATCATCGAATACTCTCCCGAGATCTGATAGGCCGCAACAGGAACCGGGGAACGGTCGGCCACCTCGCGCAGGATATCGAGATAGGACATCGCCGGTTTCACCATGACGATATCGGCGCCCTGTTCCAGATCCAGTTCCAGTTCCCGGATCGATTCCCGGCGATTGGCCGCGTCCTGCTGATAGGTGCGGCGATCGCCCTGCAACGAGGAGGCCACCGCCTCCCGGAACGGCCCGTAGAACGCCGAGGCGTATTTCGCCGCGTAGGCGAGGATCGCGGTATCGGTGCGGCCGGCCGCGTCCAGCGCCTCTCGGATGGCACCCACCTGGCCATCCATCATCCCGCTCGTGCCGAGCAGATCGGCGCCCGCCTCGGCCTGCGCGAGCGCCATTTCCACGTACCGCTCCAGCGTGGCGTCGTTGTCCACCCCGCCCGAACCGTCCAGCACGCCGCAGTGGCCGTGGTCGGTGAACTCGTCCAGACAGGTATCGGCCATCACCACGGTGGCGTCGCCCACCTCGGCCGCCAACGCCCGCAACCCGCGGTTCAGGATTCCCGCCGGGTCGATCGCCCCGCTGCCCACCGGATCCTTGTCCTCGGGCTTCGGGACCCCGAACAACATCAACCCGCCCACACCGGCGGCGACGGCCTCGGCGGCGGCCTTGCGCAGCGAATCCAGCGAATGCTGGTACACCCCGGGCATCGAACCGATCTCCCTCGGTTCGGACAGCCCGTCCGCCACGAACATCGGCAACACCAGATGCCGGGGCTCCAGACTGGTCTCGGCCACCAGCCGCCGCAACTCCGGCGTACGCCGGAGTCGCCGCGGACGCTCGATACCGCTCATGGTGTGGAGTCTAGGCGGGCCGGTCAGCGAGGGGATGATGCCCCCGCTCGCGAAGGGAAGAGGCGTCTCAGGAAAGCGGAGCCGACTCGCGAAGGTGAGCCCACCTTCGAGTTCCGCGAGACCTCGGCCGCCCGGCCGGCACTGCCGACTCACAACGGGCACCGATTCTGTTACCGGTATCGCCGGCCACGGCGATACCGGCGACATGTCACCGCGATCAGCGGCTGCGGCGGCTCTTCTTTCGCGGCGGCGGCAGCAGACCCTCGGCCCGGAGCCGGGCGGCGTGCTCGGCGAGGGCTTCCACCAGCGGGCCCACCTGGGCGACTTCCGGTTGCACGTCTACCCGCAGACCGAACTCCACCGCGGTCTCGGCCGTCTTCGGGCCGATACAGGCCACGATGGTGCGGGCGTGCGGCTTTCCGGCGATACCGACCAGATTGCGGACCGTGGAGCTCGAGGTGAACAGCACCGCGTCGAATCCACCGGTTTTGATCATCTCGCGGGTTTCCGCGGGCGGCGGGGAGGCACGAACCGTCCGATAGGCCGTGACATCGTCGATTTCCCAGCCGCGTTCGCGCAGCCCCTCGGCAAGGGTCTCGGTGGCGATATCGGCGCGCGGCAACAGCACCCGGTTCACCGGATCGAAGACGTCGTCGTAGGGCGGGAAATCGGCCAGCAGACCGAGCGAGGACTGTTCCCCGCTGGGCAGGAGTTCCGGATTGATACCGAAGGCCCGGACCCGCTCCGCCGTGGCCTCACCCACACAAGCGATCTTCACACCGGAGAACGCGCGCGCGTCGAGGCCGAACTCGGCGAACTTCTCCCAGACGGCACGAACCGCATTGGTGGAGGTGAAGACCACCCATTGGTAGCGGCCGTCGACGAGCCCCTTGACCGCGCGTTCCATCTGCGCGGGACTACGCGGCGGTTCCACCGCGATGGTCGGCACTTCCTTGGGGATGGCGCCGTGGGTGACCAGCCGTTCACTCATCTCGCCGGCCTGGTCCTTGGTCCGCGGCACCAGCACGGTCCAGCCGTAGAGCGCCCGGGACTCCCACCACGACATCTTCGACCGCTGCGCGACCGCCTTGCCGATGGTGACCACCAGCGGACCCACCAGTTCGGAGGCGGCACTGTTCAACGTGGCCAGGGTGGCTTCGATGGTGCGCTGCTGCCGGGTGGTGCCGCGCACCGTCACCGCGACCGGGGTCTGCGGCGCCATACCGTGTTCCACCAGGGCACTGGCGGTTTCGGCCAGATGCCCCGAGGTGGCGTGCAGCACCAGCGGCCCGGGCGCGGCCGCGAGAGCGGGCCAGTCCACCTCGCCGCGCACATCGGCTTCGGTATGACCGGAGCCCAGCGCGATACCGGCGTAGCTGGGTACCGCCGATCCGGACGGCAGCCCGGGCAGCACCTCGAAAACGATGTGCGACCGGGTGACCGCGGTGACCTCGGCGATCACCGCGTCGGTGGTGAGCGGATCGCCGGAGACCACCCGCACCACATCGTGGCCGGCCTTGGCCTCGGTGATCAGGGTCTTGGCGACCTCGGCGGGATCGCCGAGGGCGGGCCGGACATCCACCGGACGCTCACCGTCCGGTTCGGGTTCGACCTCGGTGCCGATCAGCGCGAGCACCCCGGCGTCGACGTCGGGATCGGTGAACGCGAGGGTGGCCCGGCACAGCACTTCGCGCGATCGGGTGGTCAGCAATGCCGGGTCCCCCGGGCCCGATCCGACGAACAGGATCCGCCCCGGATGCTTCTTGCTGGCTCGACTCATCGGTTGTTCTCCATTGGACTGGGTTCGGTGAAGTCCGTGGCGGTGCTCGTTCCCGCGGTAGCGGTGCTCGTTCCCACCGGGGTGGTTCTGTTCCCGGCTCTCGCGAGATCCGGTTCCGCGATGCCGGATTCGGCTGCGAGTAGCTCGTGCGCACCCAGCTCCAGGAGTTCGCGGGCCAGGGCGCGGCCGAGTTCGGCGGCCTCGGCCGGTGCACCCACCGTCGAGGCCCGTATCACATCGGAACCGTCGAGCGCGGCGGCGCAGCCACGCAGCGACAGTTCCTCGACGATGCGTCCGTCGTCGTCCAAGGACTCGACGAGTTCGGCGATCGCTCCGACGGGCGCGGTGCAGCCCGCCTCGAGTTCGGCGAGCAACGCTCGTTCCGCGACGACGGCCGTTCTGGTGGCCGGGTCGTCGAGAACAGCGAGCAGCTCGATCAAATCTGTGTCGTCGGCGCGGCATTCGACGGCCAGCGCCCCCTGGGCGGGTGCGGGCAGAATCTGCACCGGCTCCAGCGCCTCGGTGACGGCATCCAACCGGCCGATCCGGGCCAGTCCGGCACGGGCGACCACGACAGCGTCGAGTTTGCCCTCGGCGACCTGGCGCAGCCGGGTGTCGAGATTGCCACGCAGCGGCCGGATCTCCAGCCCCAGGCCCAGTGCGCGCACCTGCGCTATCCGGCGCGGCGCGGAGGTGCCGACCACCGCGCCCGGCGGTAGTTCGCCGAGCACCAGGCCGTCACGCGCGACAAGGGCGTCCCGCGGGTCCTGACGCGGCGGCACCGCGGCGAGCGCGAAACGGTCGTCGGGGGCAGTGGGTAGGTCTTTGAAGGAGTGCACCGCGATATCGATGTTCGCGGCGGCGAGTTCGGAACGCAGCGCGCTGGTGAAAACGCCCACGCCGATCTCCTCGACCGGATCACCGGACAGATCCCCCGGCGTTTCCACGATGACCAGTTCGGCCGGCTGTCCGGTCGCGATCAGCGCGTCGCGCACATCCCCGGCCTGGGTCCGGGCGAGCAGACTGCCCCGGGTACCGATACGCCACGGCCGCCGCCCGGCGGCCGTGGAGTCCCCGGTGACCGCGGCAGAGCCCTGCAGGATTGTCATGTCGACTGCTCCTGTTCGTCTTCGTGGCTACCGGGTGTGAAATCGTCGGCCAGCGCGATATCGCCGTCCAGGCCCATCCAGCCGGCACCGTTGTGATCGGCCCGGCTGATCTCCATCGGCGCGGCGACCGCCTGGGCCGATCCGGGTTTCAGTTCGAACAGTTCGCGCAGCGCCTCGGCGTAGCTGTCCCCGCCCGGTGTGCTGGCCAGCTGTTTGACCCGCACCGTCGGTGCATGCAGCAATTTGTCCACGACGCGCCGGACCGTGCGCGCGACCTCGTCGCGTTCGGGGTCGGCCAGTCGCGGCAGCCGCGAATCCAGCCGCAGCAGTTCGGCCTCCACGACTTCGGCGGCCCGCTGCCGCAGCGCGGCGACGGTCGGGGTGACCTCCGCCATCCGCTGTCCGGCGAGGTACTTGGCCAGCTCCTCGGCCACGATGGCGCGGGCGGCGGCGGTATCACCGGCCGCGGCGCCGGCGGCCGGGTCGTGCTGGAGAGTTTCGATATCGATCACGGTGACACCGGGGAGTCCGGCGACCGCATGGTCCACGTCACGGGGTAGGCCGAGATCGCAGAACACCATCGGCCGGCCGGTTCCGCGATCGGGATCCGACAGTGCGTTGTGCGCGTCGGCCAGGGTGACCACCGATCCCACCGCACCGGTGCAGGTGACCACCACGTCGGCGACCGCGAGAGCCTCGGAGAGCCGGGACAGTTCGAAGGCCTGTCCCGCCACCCCGTGGGATTCCGCTGTCGCGGCGAGCCGTTCGGCGCGTTCGATGGTGCGGTTGACCACCAGGATCCGCCCGATACCGGCGCGGGCCAGATGCGCGACCGACAGGCCGCCCATCGCGCCGGCACCGATCACCGCGGCCGTCCGGCCGGTCAGCGGCCCGAGAACCGTGGTCGCCCGATCCAGGGCCACCGACACCACCGAGGCACCGGCCCGGTCGATCCCGGTTTCCGAATGCACCCGCTTACCGACGCGCAGCGCCTGCTGGGAGAGTTCGTGCAGGGTCCGGCCGACGGCCTGCTGGGCATCGGCGGTGGTGTAGGCGCTGCGGATCTGGCTGAGCACCTGCTGTTCGCCGACGACCATCGAATCCAGGCCGCTGGCCACCGCGAACAGATGTTCGGCGGCGGCCTCGCTGTAGCGGACGTAGGCGTGCCGGGTCAGTTCCGGCATCGGCAACCCCGAATGCGCCGTCAGCAGTTCACCGACATCGGCGAGGCCACCGTGGAAGGCGTCGACCACGGCGTAGATCTCCACCCGATTGCAGGTCGAGACGATCATCGCTTCGGAGATATGGCTCGAGGCCAGCATGCGGTCGATCAGCTTGGGGCGGTCGGTATCGGTGATCGCCACCTTCTCCAGCATCGCAACAGGCGCGCTGCGATGTGAGATGCCGACGAGAAGAACGCTCATGGTGTGACCACCGATCCCTTGCTGGTTGGCTCCGTTGCCGTATGCGAGGTCGTCTGGGCGGCCTGCGCCGCACAGTGGGAAAGCCCGGCGGTACCCGGCGTCGGATGCGCGGGCATCCGGCGGGCGATCCGGCCGGAGCCGTTCAGCGGGTGGGCGGACGGCACGGCACTACTGTTTGCAACGCCACCCGCAGCGGGATCGTTCGCCGGTTCGGTGGCGTTGTCCGCCACATTTGCGGTGTTCGTACCGTCGGTCGCGGTGGTGGACGCGGACTCGTCGGGATCGGCATTGCGGACCCGCTCGAACGAGAGCATCTGCATTTCCACCGCGAGATCCACTCGCCGCAGCTCGACACCCTGCGGTGCGGTCAGCGGGCACAACGCGAAGCTCAGGATCGACTGCACCCCGGCGGCGACCAGTTCGTCGCATACCCGCTGGGCGGCGTCGTCGGGCACCGCGATCACCGCGATGGTCGGGCGCAGCACCGCGATATCGCCGGTGAGCCCGGCCGCGTCGCGCACCCGCAGGCCCTCGACATCACGGCCGATCACCTCGGGGTCGTTGTCGAAGACCCCGACCACCGTGAAACCGCGCCGCCGGAATCCGCGATAGCCGACGAGCGCCCGGCCGAGATTGCCGGCACCGACCAGGACCACGCGGTGCCCACCGGACAGTCCGAGCACGTCTTCGATCCGTGCCCGTAGCCGGGCCACGTCGTAGCCCACACCGCGAACTCCGTTCGGGCCCAGGAAAGACAGGTCCTTGCGGAGTTTGGCCGAATTGACACCCGCCGCGACAGCCAGTTCCTCACTGGATACGATGGCCACACCGTCATCGGTCAGCAGGGCGAGCACCCGGAGATAGGTGGCCAGCCGCGCCACCGTAGCCTGGGGAATACCCTTCTGCAGTGTGCGGGTGGTGACGTTGGGAGCATCGCCGGAGACGTCGCGCGTCTCATGGTGCTCTGTCACGTCCTCGGCTCCTCGTCCGGGCCGAAGAGGCCCGGGTGCTCGGCGACCTCCGTTGCGGTCCATGCGCCGATGACGGGGTCGGATATCGGGTTGATTCACCTGCTACCGGCGGCCGGATACTCGCCCCGGCCTGCGGTTCGCGTGCCACCACCGTAACTGCTTGTGAACCCATGCACAAAGTCGGTGAAATTCGACTCATTTTGTGTCGCGACCTCACCTTGTACGATCCCCTGCCGGAATTCGGACAATGTCAGCGAATCAGATCGGCCCGCAGTCGTGTCTCGTCGACATCGAAATAGCTGTGCTCACGGCCGTCGAGCAGCACTACCGGCAGCCGGTCACCGTATTCGGCGCGCAGGCCGGGATCGGTGGCGGCGACCGCGTCCACATCCACACTGCCCACCTCGATACCGAATTCCGCGCAGATCCCGCGCAACTGTTCCAGCGCCCGTTCACACATCCCGCAGCCGGCGCGGGTCAGCAAGGTCACTTCATGGGTAGTGGGAGTGCTCATGAGCACTATTCAACCGCTCCCCGATACGACGGTGCGGCCGCGGCCGGTCTCGCGCCTTCCTACCGCCGGGCGTACCTCCGCATTCGCGGCGGCCCGGCGCGGGGCTGTCGATGGGCTCCGCCCGGCGGTACCCATTAGTGTGGACGTGATTCGCGCGAACAGGCGGAGGTACTGGTGCCGGAACGATCGAAGGTGGGGAAATCCGGGTTCATCGCGGGCCGGTTCGGGGAACTTCCGGTCCGATGGAATCTGGGCCCGCTCGGGCAGGGTCTGTCCGAGCAGCTCGCGCGTATCTCGCGCAGCCCGTTCGGACCCAGCGAGGAGGAGGTCCGCGCCAATGTCGCCGGTGAGGCGAGCGCGGACGCCGCCCTCGCCCTGCAGGACGCCGAGCGTGCCGCCACCGGCGTCCCGCCGCAGGAGATCCCCCGGGACCTCACGGCGGCAGCCTTCTTCGATGTCGACAACACCATGGTGCAGGGCGCCTCGATCGTGCATTTCGCCCGAGGCCTGGCCGCGCGCAAATACTTTCGCAGCGCCGACCTGATCGATATCGCGTGGAAGCAGGTGAAGTTCCGGATCACCGGCAAAGAGAGCAGCACCGATATGGCCACCGGCAAGGAAAAAGCTCTCGAATTCATCGCCGGCCGGTCCACCGCCGAACTCGCCGCACTCGGTGAGGAGATCTACGACGAGATCATCGCCGACAAGATCTGGCCCGGCACCCGCGCCCTGGCACAGATGCATCTCGATGCCGGACAGCAGGTCTGGCTGGTCACCGCGACCCCGGTCGAACTCGCGCAGGTGATCGCCAAGCGGCTCGGTTTGACCGGCGCCCTCGGCACCGTCGCCGAAAGTGTCGACGGGAAGTTCACCGGCCGTCTGGTCGGCGATATCCTGCACGGTCTCGGCAAAGCGCACGCGGTCCGCGCCCTGGCCATCCGCGAGGGTCTGAACCTCAAACGCTGTACCGCCTACTCCGACAGCCACAACGACGTCCCCATGCTGTCGCTCACCGGCACCGCGATCGCGATCAACCCGGATTCCGACCTACGCGAGGTCGCCAAATCCCGCGGCTGGGAGATCCGCGATTTCCGCACCGGCCGCAAAGCGGCCAAGATCGGCGTCCCCACCGCACTGGCTCTGGGCGCCGCCGGCGGCGCGGTGGCCGCCGCCGTCACCCGCCGCAAGAGCACCCGGTAACCCCGGCGACCACTGCGACCGCAGCGACCACTGCACATCTGAATCTCGGTGGCCGCCGCACACCTTCGTCGACGGTCGGCCCCTCCCCGATCGCCCGCCCCGGCTCCGGAGCGACAGAGCCAAGCGCGACGCCCGGCCTCATACGCCCCGCAGTCGGCCGGCCACAGACCGCGGCGCCCTCCCCACCCGGGCATCGAAGTAACCCGTTGCTCGGCCCACTTCCGTCCACCCCGGATGGTTCACCCTTGTGGTCGGGGCCCGCCCCGGTTCTGGAGCGACGGAGCGGGGGACCCCGACAGCCCCGCCGAGACGGGGCAATAGCCACATCTCACCCCATGAAGGCGTTGCGGCGTTTGATCAGCAGCTTGTAGAGGGTCTGCTGGATCGTTTCGCGGACCTGGTCGGTGACCTCGAACATGAGCATCGGGTCGTCGGCGTCCTCGGCCTGGTATCCGGTGGTTTCGATCGGGGTGCCGAATTCGATGTACCACTTCGAGGGCAGCGGTACCGCGCCCAGTGGACCCAGGTGCGGGAACGTAGGGGTCACCGGGAAGTAGGGCAGACCGAGGAGCCGGGCCAACGGCTTGATATCGGCGAGCTTCGGGTAGATCTCCTCCGAGCCCACGATCGAGCAGGGGATGATCGGCACCCCCGCACGTACGGCCGCGGCCACGAATCCGCCGCGCCCGAAGCGCTGCAGTTTGTACCGGTCGGCGTACTTCTTGCCGACCCCTTTGAAGCCTTCCGGGAAGACCCCGGTGAGCTCGCCTGCGCTGAGGAGCCGTTCGGCGTCCGGGCGGCAGGCCAGCGTATGGCCCGCCTTGCGGGCGAGAGTGCCCAGCATCGGCATCTCGAAGACCAGGTCGGCGGCCAGCAGACGCAGCGCGCGCTGTTTGGCGTGATGATCGTGCACCGCGAGTTGCAGCATGAGCCCGTCGATCGGGATCGTGCCGGCGTGATTGGCCACGATGAGGGCGCCGCCCACCTCGGGTACGTTCTCCATCCCGGTGGTCTGCACCCGGAACCAGTTGTCGGCGAGCGGGCGCAGGGCCGGTAGCAGGACCGATTCGAGCAGGTGCTCGTCGAACCCGAATTCGTCGACCTGATAGTCGCCGGTGAGGCGGCGCCGGGCGAATTCGGCGGTGCGGCCGATCTGCTTGCCGAGGGCGTCGCGCATCAGTTCGGACACCGAGCGCGGCGCGGCGGGTGTGGGCGGGGTGAGACGGTCGGTCAGCGAGGTCACCGACCGGTCGGCAGGACCGGTCCAGGTACGTGCCGTGGTCCGTGGCCGCGGCACGGTGGCGAGGTCCTGCAATCTGATGACTTTGGCGACGTCGTTCATTGATGTGCTCCCGTACCGGCCCCGATGAGGCCGAGCAGTTTGTTTTCTGCGGCGTCGATCCACGCTGGATCGACTACGGGCCGCGACACTGCGCCCCCGGTGAAGTCGTCGAACGCCTGTACCGTCGTCCAGCGCGGTTCGAACCCGAGTTCGCCGCGCATACGCGTCGTATCCAGACCACAACCGAACAAAAAATAATCGAGCTGCTCTGAACTGAAATCACGCATCACCGGACCCATGAGGGTCCTGCCGACGGTGCGGAACACCGACCAGGGTACCGGCATTGCGACCCGACCGGAACGGCGAACTGCCTGCGAAAGTGAGAGGGCGCCGTCACCGGCCACATTGAAGGTGCCGCCCGGGCCGGACCGGACAGCGTGTACCAGGGCCGCGACCGCGTCCTCCTCGTGCAGGAACTGCATCCGCGCATCCCGGCCGAGCACGGTCGGAGTGATCGGAGAGCGCATCAGCTGCCCGGCCCGGAGCCCCAGGCCGGGACCCACCATCGGCGCGAGGCGCAGGGTGAGCACGGTGATATCCGGGCGGCGCCGAGCCAGACCGCGGGCGAAGCCCTCGATCTCGATCATGTCCCGGGCGAACCATCCGCCCGGGTGCCGGCGTGCGCTCATTTCCTCCGTGAACTTCGCGGGATCCTTGGCACTCCCGCCGTATACCCCGGAACTCGAACGTGACACCACCCGGCGCACGGTCGGTGACTTCTGGCAGACGGCGAACAGCTGCATCGCGCCGAGAACGTTCATATCTTTCATCGCGGCCCGGCCGCCGCCCGAGGGCGGTTGCGACAACACCGCGGTGTGCACCACGGTATCGACTTCATAACGCTCGATGACCTTGCGGATCAACGGATTCCGGATATCGGCGCGTACGAATTCGGCGCGGCCCATCCGGCGGCGTAGCGGCGGCGCGGGGGTGAGTACGTCGACCGCGACGACCCGCTCGATATCGGGATCGGAAACCAGTCGGCATACGGTATTGCCGCCGAAGTAGCGGCTGGCGCCGGTCACCAGCACGACTTTGGGCTTGTAGCTGTCGTTCGCTTCAGTTTCCACCTGCACCGAACCGTTCCACCTCGCGCATCGAGCCCCCACTCAAGTAGTTCCGAGCCGATGGCGGCGCCGCGGGACCGGGGTTCTCGTGACCCCGGTTCGTCACTCCGCCACTCAGTCGCTGCGTTCCCTCGCTCTGCCGCCCCAGAACCGGAGCGCCCCGACTACCCACCAGCCTAACGACAGAAGCGGCGGGTTCCGGCTTCTTAACGGGGACCTAACCCCGATTTCAGTTGCTGGAAACGCGGCGAAACCCGCCACCGAATGGTAGCGGGTTTCGCCGATGACGAAGCGCGGTTGTGCTTACTTGCCGAGTTTGCGCCGCTGCACGCGGGTACGACGAAGCAGCTTGCGATGCTTCTTCTTCGACATGCGCTTGCGGCGCTTCTTGATCACAGAACCCATAGGGTGTCCTCGCGTTCTCTCCTCGGCGCGTCTCGCGCTCGCTTTACGTCAACTGTCCGGTCGAATGCCCGGTTGCTCGCGGCTGAACCTCAGCCCTGGAGGCGGCGGCTGCACACGCCCGGCGAAAGGCCGGGTTGCGCGCCGCCGATCCAACACAGCGAGGGTTGATGTTACCGGCCCGCTACCGCGGACCGGTAACCGCCTTCACCCGGCATCGAAATAGGACGTCTCCAGATAATCGTGCACGGCCTTGGCGTGCACACGGAAAGATCTCCCGACGCGGACCGCCGGTAGCTCTCCCGAGTGCACCAGCCGGTACACCGTCATCTTGGAAACTCTCATCAAATTCGCCACCTCGGCGACGGTGAGAAATTGCGTACCACCACCGAGTATCGATTGTCCTGGCGACGAACCACCGCCGCTGTTAGCGGACATCTTGTTAGAAGACATCATCGCACCACTGACCTCCGGCACGTCCGCGCCACCGGCTTCCCCACCGGCGGAACAGACACGCACGTGCTCCTTGAAGCTTAGCGGGACCAGTGGGATTACTGCGACGGGAGTGAGAAATCAGGTTCATACGCTGGGGGTCAGGAAGTCATTCTGTGGTCGCGCCCTGTTCGGCAGAGCGCTGTTTGGCCGCGTGTAGCGCCTCCAGAAAGGCCGAACGCAAACCCGCGCGCTCGAGTTCGCGTACCGCCGCCGCGGTGGTACCCGCCGGCGAGGTCACCGCGGCTCGCAGATCGACCGCACTCTGCCCCGACTCCGCGAGCATGGCCGCGGAACCCAGCATGGTCTGAGTCACCAGTTGCGCGGCGATATCGCGGGTCAGGCCCAACCCGACACCCGCCTCCACCATCGCCTCGACGACCAGGAAGAAATAAGCGGGCCCGGATCCGGAGACCGCGGTCACCGCATCCATCTGCGATTCGGCGACCACACACACCTGGCCCACCGAACTCAGCAACTCGGTCACCAGCTCCAACTGCTCGGCCTTGGCGTAACGACCCGCCGCCAGCACGCTCATGCCGGCGCCGACCAGCATCGGAGTGTTCGGCATGACCCGGACCACGGGGAACCCCGCGGGCAGCTTGCCCTCCAACCGCGCGGTCGGCACCCCGGCCGCCAGCGAAACCAGGATCTGATCGCGATCACCACCCAGATCGGCTTTGCCCAGTTCGGTGAGCACAGCGTCGACATCGGCCGGTTTCACCGCGACCACCAGCAGATCGGCCCCCACCGCGGCGTCGTCGACCGCGTCGGTCACCCGGACCCCGAACCGATCCGCCAGCAGCTCGGCGCGGTCGGCGTGCGTTTCGACCACCACCAAGTCCTTGACGGCCCGTCCGGCCTCCAGCAGGCCGGCAATGAGGGCCTCTCCGATCCGGCCGCCACCGATCACCGCAATTCGTGTCATGAACGCCATTGTTCTTGGCACGCCTCCGGCGGTGGGGTCCGGGGGGCTTGTTGTTTCCACGCGGGATGCCGACCCGAGGCCACGAGCTGGTATCGCCCCGATCCGTGGACTTCCCGGGTTCGGTCCGGGCCGGCGCCGGCTGCTGTTCACCTGGGTGTCGTCCGAGGATCGTCGGCTTTCGGGGGGTCGGGGGATCTACGACAACCACCACCGAAACCCGCCACGACCGACAACACCCCGTCGGGGCGCGCGCTCGCGGAGGTCGGGAAGGTGGGCCTGCTCGTGAAGGTGAGAGGAGTGGGGCTGCTTCTGAAGGTGAGAAGGTGGGGTTGCTCGCAAGGTGAGGAGGCGGGATTACTCGCCAAGGTGCTGTGTTTTCGGCGCGCTGGCGCGCGCGGGGTTGAGGCCCCCGGAGTCTCGCCGTTCAGGCCTCGGGACTCGCGCCTTCGGCGCATGCGCTTCGAGGCCTGAA
>NZ_JBSFDZ010000041.1:0-40609 GCF_053594175.1 Nocardia sp. NPDC001965 | reverse complement strand
TTGGCGCCCGTTCTCGCCGTTCTGCCCTCTACCGCTTATCTGCTTACGGCTCGAGTCTCGAGGCCTGAACGGCGAGACTTCAGGGGGCCTCGACCCCGCGCGCGCCAGCGCGCCAAAAACACAGCACCTTTGCGAGAGCTCGCCCGTTACCCACCTTTGCGAGAGCTCGTCCAATTACCCACCCTCGCGAGCGAGTCCACTCTCGCCTCCGCGAGCGAGTCCACCAACAGCACGCGCTGCAGAACCGCGAAAGGGGGAACGCGGCAGACCCATCCACGGAAGCAGTCCGACCGGGGAGACGGAAAGCTTGCGTGGACGGGTGCCCGGCCCCGGCCGCGCTCAGGAACGGCCGGCGCGGATGGCTTCGAAGACCTGCGGATCCACCAGAGTCGAGGTGTCGCCGAGTTCCCGGCCCTCGGCCACATCGCGCAGCAGTCGGCGCATGATCTTGCCGCTGCGGGTTTTGGGGAGTTCGGGTACCACATGGATCTCGCGCGGCCGGGCGATCGGGCTGATCTCGCGGGCCACCTCGGCCTTGAGTTCGTCGACCATCGCGGCGCCGGTATCGGTGGCACCGGCGGTGAGGATCACGAATGCCACGATGCCCTGGCCGGTCGTCTCGTCGGTGGCGCCGACGACCGCCGCCTCCGCGACGCCGGAGTGTCCGACCAGCGCGGATTCCACTTCGGCGGTGGAGATGCGGTGGCCGGACACATTCATCACATCGTCGACCCGGCCCAGCACCCAGAGGTCTCCGTTGACATCGAGTTTCGCGCCGTCGCCGGCGAAGTACCAGCCCTGTTCGCCGAAACGGTCCCAGTAGGTGGCGCGGTAGCGCTCCATATCGCCCCAGATGCCGCGCAGCATCGACGGCCACGGCTGATCCAGCACCAGATAACCGTTGGCCTCGGTCTCGCCGCGGCGCACGGCCTTGCCCTCTTCGTCCACCACCGCAGCCGTGACACCGGGTACCGGGGTCATGGCGGCACCGGGTTTGGTCGCGGTGATCCCGGGCAGCGGGGAGATCATGATGGCGCCGGTCTCGGTTTGCCACCAGGTGTCCACGATCGGGGCGGTGCCGGAGCCGATCACGTCCCGGTACCAGCGCCATGCCTCCGGGTTGATCGGTTCGCCGACCGATCCGAGCACCCGGATACTGGACAGATCGTGCGCGTCGGGGATCTGGCGACCCCATTTCATGAATGTGCGCACCAGCGTCGGCGCGGTGTAGTAGATCGTGACGCCGTATTTCTCGATGATCTGCCAGTGCCGGTGCTCGTCGGGGAAGTTCGGCGTGCCCTCGTAGAGGACCTGGGTGGCGCCGTTGGCCAGCGGGCCGTAGACGATATAGCTGTGCCCGGTCACCCAGCCGACGTCGGCGGTGCACCAGTACACATCGGTTTCGGGTTTGTGGTCGAAGACCACGCGGTGGGTGTAGCTGGTCTGGGTCAGATAACCGCCGCTGGTGTGCAGGATTCCCTTGGGTTTGCCGGTGGTTCCCGAGGTGTAGAGGATGAACAGGGGATGTTCGGCGTCGAAGGCCTGTGCCTCGTGGACGGGATCGGCCTGCGCGACGGTTTCGTGCCACCAGAGGTCGCGGCCCTCGGTCCATTCCACCTCGGTGCCGACGCGGCGTACGACCAGGACGTGTTCCACGCTGGAGGGCACATCGCCCTTCGCGAGCAGCGCCTCGTCGACGGCTTCCTTGAGCGGCGCGGGGTTACCGCGCCGCCACTGGCCGTCGACGGTGATGACCAGGCGGGCTTCGGCGTCGTCGATCCGCTGGCGCAGCGCGGTCGGCGAGAAGCCGGCGAAGACCAGCGAGTGGGGCAGGCCCAGCCGGGCGCAGGCCAGCATCGCGACCACGGTCTCGGGGATCATCGGCATATAGATCGCGACCCGGTCGCCCGCAGTCAGCCCGAGTTCGGTCAGATAGTTGGCGGCCCGGCTCACCTCGGCGAGCAGATCGGAATAGGTGATCGTGCGGGAATCGCCCGGCTCACCCTCCCAGTGCAGTGCGACCTTGTCGCCGCGCCCCGCGAGCACATGGCGGTCCACGCAGTTGTAGGCGACGTTGAGCCGGCCGCCGACGAACCATTTCGCGACGGGAGCATCGGTCCAGTCGAGTACCTGATTCCACCGTTCGTGCCAGTGCAGCCGGTCGGCCTGCTCGGCCCAGAACGCTTCGCGGTCCTGCGCGGCACGCTCGTAGATACCGGCGTCGACATTCGCCGCGGCAGCGAACTCCGCGCTCGGCGGGTAGGCGTCCGGGTGATCGGCGGTTTCGGTCATCTGAGTCACTTCCTTCGCGTTACCTGCACCATAAGGGGCCGACTGTGACCCTAGACTCTCGCTCCGGATGCCCGAGGCGGTCCCGGGACGAATGGTCGCCGGTGCCCGGTGAGCGGCAGCCGCGGGCGGACGAACGGTGGGTCACCGGCGTCCCGGGAGTTCACGAACCCGGCAGGATCGTGCGACGGGGCTTATATTCGGCAGACAACTCTGCGGGGTGCCGAGGCAGCGATCATGACGAGCCGGGAGGGTGTGTGAGGGGATCGTCGTGGGTGTTGCGGGCCGCCGCCCTGGTGGTGGTGCTGGTCGGCGTGACGGTCCTGCCCGCCTGTACGGTGACTCCCGCACTCGGCGAATCCGTCGCGGTCAACGGCTCCGAACCGCAGAATCCGCTGGTGCCGTCGAATACCAACGAGAACGGCGGCGGGCGCATCGTGGACCGGCTGTTCGCCGGGTTGCGCCGGATCGCGGCGGACGGCAGCCTGCACGACGAGGTGGCCGAATCCATCGAGACCACCGATCAGCAGTTCTACCGGATCAGGTTGAAACCCGGTTGGACGTTCTCCGACGGGTCGGCGGTGACGGCGCGGTCCTTCGTCGACGCCTGGAATTACGGTGCCCTGATCACCAACGCGCAGTTGCAGAGCTACACCTACGCGCCCATTGCCGGGTTCGAGGATGTGCAGGCGGATCCGCCCCGTGCGCAGACGATGTCGGGGCTGCGCGTTCTCGACGATCTCACCTTCACGGTGGCGCTGAAAGAGCCGACGATCGACTTCCGGACCCGGCTTGCCTACGCCCCGTTCTATCCACTGCCGCAGGCCGCGTACGCGGATATGGACGAATTCGGCAGATACCCGATCGGCAACGGGCCCTATCGGTTTGCCGGTCCCGATGCCTGGCGCCACGATGTGAAACTGGATCTGGTGCCCAACGAGAGCTACCGGGGTGGGCGTCCGGCTCGGAACAAGGGTCTGACCTTCGTTTTCTACTCGGACTTCGATGCCGCCTACGCCGATCTGCTGGCCGGGAACCTCGATGTGCTGGACACGGTTCCCTCCAGTGCGCTGACCGTGGTCGATGCCGATCTGGGGGAGCGCTCGGTATCGGCGCCGACCGCGCAGAACCAGTGGATCGGCACTCAGCCCGGGCTGCCGCATTTCGGCGGCGAGGAAGGCCGGTTGCGCCGGCACGCCATCTCGATGGCCATCCAGCGGCAGGCCATCGGCGACAAGATATTCCGCGGTACCCGCGCGCCCGCCCGCGACTACACCTCCCCGGTGCTACCGGGATACAACGGCGAGCTGCCGGGTGCGGAGGCGCTGGACTACAACCCCGGCGAGGCGCGGCGGTTGTGGGCGAAAGCCGACGAGATCTCGCCGTGGAGCGGCCGTTTCGAGATCGCCTACAACGCCGACGGCGATCATCAGGCGTGGGTCGACGCGGTCGCCAACAGTATCAAGAACACTCTCGGCATCGAGGCCGTGGGCGCGGCCCTGCCGACGTTCAAACAGCTGCGGGACCAGGTCACCACGCGGACCATCGGAAAAGCGTTCCGGTCCGGGTGGCAGGGCGACTATCCGACCATGCTCCAGTTCCTGGAGCCGGGCTTCCTGAGCAATTCCGAAACCAACGATTTCGACTATCACAACCCCGAATTCGATGCCCTGATAGCGGCCGCCGAGGCCGCTTCGACGGAGGCCGAGTCGTGGGCGCTGGTGGCCCGCGCGCAGACACTGCTGTTGCGCGAGATGCCGACCATCCCCATCTTCGACTATGTGAATTCGGCCGGATACTCCGAACGGGTCCGCGGTGTCACCTTCTCCTGGAACGGTATGGCCGATTTCGAGAACATCGAGCTGATATGACCGTCGCCCGCGACAACTCGCCCCGACCGCAGGAGTGCCCATGGCGTGGTATGTAGTGCGGCGCCTGCTGCAGATGATCCCGGTGTTCTTCGGGGCGACCCTGCTCATCTATTTCCTGATCTACAAGGTCTCCGGCGGTTCGGTCGCCGCCCTGGCCGGCGACCGCACGCTCACACCCGCGCTCGAGGCCCAGCTGAAGGCCCGCTATCACCTCGACCGCTCCTTCCTGGTGCAGTACCTCTACTACCTGAAGGGCATCTTCACCTTCGATCTCGGCACCACCTTCTCCGGTCGGTCGGTGAAAGACGAACTGGCCCGGGCTTTTCCGATCACCATCCGGCTCACGGTCCTGGCCTTGCTGTTCGAGGCCGTGTTCGGTGTCCTGTTCGGCACGCTGGCGGGGTTGCGGAAGGGAAAACTGTTCGACTCCACCATGCTGGTGCTGAGCCTGGTCGTGATCGCGATCCCGGTGTTCGTACTCGGTTTCCTCGCGCAGTACCTGCTGGGCGTCGAATGGGGGATCGCGCCGGTCACCGTCGGCGCCGATGCGAGCTGGGGCCGGTTGGTGGTCCCGGCGCTGGTGCTCGGCGCGCTGTCCTTCGCCTATGTACTACGGCTGACCCGCAATGCCGTAGCCGAGAACCGGGACGCCGACTATGTCCGAACCGCCACCGCCAAGGGCCTGCCGCGGCGGCGGGTGGTCCGGGTACACATACTGCGCAATTCGCTCATCCCGGTGGTCACCTTCCTCGGTGCCGATCTGGGCGCGCTGATGGGCGGGGCGATCGTGACCGAGGGCATTTTCAACATTCCGGGCGTGGGCGGCACCCTCTACCAGGCGGTGGTCCGAGGCGAAGCTCCGACGGTGGTCTCGTTCGTCACGGTCCTGATCGTGGTGTTCCTGCTGGCCAACCTCCTCGTGGACCTGTTGTACGCCGTGCTCGATCCGCGGATTCGCTATACCTGAACAGGAGTGCGGTCATGTCCGATGAGAATCCGGCCCGCCCGGTCAGGCCGGACCGGCGACGCTGGGTCGCCGCGCCCGACGCGGTCACCGTCGAGAGCACCGATCGAGTGCGGGTGGTGGGCGCGCCGAACGGGTTCTGGAGTCAGGCGTGGCACGGGCTACGCCGCAATCCGTTGTTCCTGGTCGCGGTGGCGATCATCGTGCTGGTCCTGGTGGTCGCGGCGTTCCCCGGTCTGTTCACCGATCAGGACCCGCGCTACTGCGTGGTGGACAACAGTCTGCTGCCGCCGAGTTCGGCACACTGGTTCGGTTTCGATCTGCAGGGTTGCGATATCTATGCGCGCACGATCTACGGGGCGCGCGCCTCGGTCCTCACCGGAGTCGGTGCGGCCGCGCTGTTCGTCCTGATCGGTGCCACGCTGGGTGCGCTTGCCGGGTACTACGGTGGGTTGCTCGACTCGGTGATCTCCCGGATCTCCGAGATCGTCTACGCCGTCCCGCTGATGCTCGCCGCCATCGTGCTCATGCAGTTGTCGACCACCCGTACGGTCTGGCTGGTGATCATCACGCTCGCCGGCTTCACCTGGCCGCAGGCGGCGCGGATCGCCCGGGGCGCGGTGATCGCCGCGAAGAGCAGCGAATACGTATTGGCGGCACGAGCGTTGGGTGTATCTCGATCCGGGATCCTGATCCGGCACGTCCTGCCCAATTCGCTGGGCCCGGTGATCGTGGTGACCGCCATCTGGCTGGGCGTCTTCATCGTCACCGAGGCGACACTGTCGTTTCTGGGTGTCGGCCTCCCCCCGACCGAGGTTTCCTGGGGCGCCGATATCGCGACCGGCCAGCAGCAGTTGCGAGGTGGTTCACTGATCCTCTTCTACCCGGCCACGGCGCTGGCGCTGACGGTCCTCGGCTTCATCATGCTCGGCGACGCCCTGGGCGATGCCCTGGATCCGAAAGGCCGGGCGTCGAGGTGAAGAAGTTCGCCGGGTCGAACCAGGGAGCGGAAATGAGCGACGAGACCGAACGCCCGCTGCTGCGGATCCGCGATCTGCGGATCGCGTTCGGGTCGGGGGAGAAACAGGTGGACGCCGTGCGCGGTGTGGACCTGACGGTGTATCCGGGGGAGACGGTCGCGATCGTCGGCGAGAGCGGGTCCGGGAAATCGACCACCGCGCACGCGGTCATCGGTCTGCTGGCACGGGCCGGACGGATCGTCGGCGGCAGTATCGAATTCGACGGAACAGAATTGTCGGGCGCGCCCGAATCGCGACTGGTCGAACTTCGTGGCACCAGAATCGGTTTCGTACCGCAAGATCCGATGTCGAACCTCGATCCGGTCCACAAGATCGGCTTCCAGATCCGGGAGACTCTGGCGGCCAACGGTATCGCCCGGGGCCGCGCCGCTCGGGAACAGGCGGTGGAACTCCTGCACGCGGCGGGCATCCCCGACCCCGAGCAGCGGCTCGATCAATACCCGCACGAACTGTCCGGCGGTCTGCGGCAGCGCGCGCTGATCGCGATGGCACTGTCGGGCCGGCCGGATCTGCTGATCGCCGACGAGCCCACCTCCGCCCTCGATGTCACCGTGCAGCGCCGGATCCTGGATCACATCGACAGTCTCACCGCGGGATTCGGGACCGCGATGCTGCTCATCACCCACGATCTCGGGTTGGCCGCCGAGCGGGCCGAACATCTGGTGGTGATGTACCGCGGCCGGATCGTCGAGTCGGGTCCGGCCTTGGAGCTGCTGCGTGACCCGCGGCACGAATACACCCGGAAACTGGTCGAATCGGCGCCCTCCCTGACGGCTGCCCGGCGTCCCGCACGTGCCCGCGGACTCGACGACGCGGCTCCCGTGCTGGTGGCCGACCGGCTCACCAAGCGGTATCGGATCCGCGGCTCGGTGCCGTGGCGGCCCGGGGAAGCCGTTGCCGTCGACGATGTCTCGTTCACGCTGCATCGCGGCCGGACCACCGCGCTGGTCGGTGAATCCGGCTCCGGGAAGTCCACGGTCGCGCAGCTCGTCCTCGGGTTGCTCGAACCCAGCTCCGGCTCGGTGGCCTTCGACGGCGCGGATATCGGCGGGCTGCGCGGTCGCGAACAGATTCGGTTCCGCCGCCGGGTACAGCCGATTTTCCAGAACCCCTACGCATCGCTCGATCCGATGTACTCGATCCACCGGTGTATCGACGAGCCGTTGCGAACCCACGGCCTCGGCACCCGTGCCGAGCGTGCTGTCCGGGTCCGTGAGCTCCTGGACCAGGTTGCACTACCCGGCAGTGTGCTGTCCCGTTACCCCGACGAACTCTCCGGCGGCCAGCGGCAACGGGTCGCCATCGCGCGTGCGCTGGCCCTGGAACCGGAACTGTTGATCTGCGACGAAGCCGTATCGGCCCTGGACGTGCTGGTCCAGCAGAACATCCTCGATCTGCTCACTCGACTCCAGGAAGAGCTGGGCCTCACCTATCTGTTCATCACGCACGATCTGGCGGTGGTGGGCCGGCTCGCCGACGAGGTCCTGGTGATGCACCGGGGCCGTATCGTCGAGGCCGCGCCCACCGGGGAGATCTTCGACTCACCGCGCGAGGAGTACACCCGCCGTTTGCTCGACGCCATCCCCGGCCGCGATCTGCTGGCCGGCTGAGCACCGGCTCCGGTCGGCCCGGACGGGGCGCCGGTCTGCGTTCGCCGCGGGGCCAGCGCTCGTCCCACGGCTCGGCGCCGGTAGCGTGCTGATCCGTGACCGATCCGCTCGCGCCGCTCATCGAACTGCCCGGGGTCCGGGCTGCCGCCGACAAGGCCCGGGATGCGCTGGCCGAGGTCCACCGGCACCGGGCGAACCGCCGGGGCTGGGCCACCACTGCCGCCGAGGCGTCGGTGCGGGCCGCGCGGTCCTCGGCTGCGCTGGAAGGTGGAAGCACCGAGTTACCCGCCGACGGTGCGATCGCCGACCCGATCCTGGCCGGCGCTTTGCGGGTGGGCCAGGCGCTCGACGGTGACGCGCTGCGGAATCTGGTCGGGATCTGGGACCGCGCGCCGCTACAGGCCCTGGCCCGGCTGCATCTGCTGGCAGCCGCCGACCTCGTCGACGACGAGAACGAACTGGGCCGCCCCCGTGCCGACGGGGGCGTCGCCCGGCGCCTCGACGTCCTGGCGCAGACGCTGCTCACCACTTCCGCGCCCGCGCCGGTTACGGCCGCCGTGGTGCACGGTGAACTGCTGACCCTGAAACCGTTCGGTTCCGCGGACGGAGTGGTCGCGCGGGCCGCGTCCCGGTTGGTGACGGTGTCCAGCGGGCTGGATCCCCGGTCGCTCGGTGTACCCGAGGTCTTCTGGCTCCGGCGGCGGCAGGCTTACCTCGATGCCGCGGCCGGGTTCGGATCCGGGACGGCGGAGGGGGTGGGCGGCTGGGTGCTGTTCTGCTGCGGGGCCCTCGAGGACGGAGCCCGGGAAGCGACCTCGATCGCGGACGCCGCCGCGGGCTGAGAACGCCTCGGATCGATCCGTTCGAGCGCACCCCGTGGCGACCGTCATCGAACGGTGCCCGGACGTCAAAGCGGGCGGCGTGGTCATCAGACCTCACCGCCCGCGAGCACGGACTACCCGGTTACCATGCGTGCTGGTTTGGGTTGTGTTCTCCGGCCTCGGCGTTCCTCCGGGCTCCGCAGCAGCTCATCCCCGCAGCTATGCGAGGCCATCGCCGGCAACGGACCGGATTTCGCAGGCCCACAACGCTTCTGCCCTTGTCGCGGCGAGCTCCGCGTGGGTGCCTGGAGTCCGTGCTGGGAAGGGTGGGTCGGGAGACTGAGCCTTCTCTTCCGGCTCCGCCTTGGCCTTCCTTCCTTCCGTGTCTCCATTTTTACACTGTGACTGCACTCACATCAAGGGTTGGCGCAAGTTCGTTGAACAAATGGAAATCGAGCACATCGGTCGGAGGCTTATGCTATAAGTCCAGCTCGAGCGGGTGGTCACCGTCTCCTCAGCAACCGATAGGTGACCGCGCCCGCGATGAGCGCGCTGATACCGACCGCGAGTCCCGTCGCCACCGTTTTCGACGGTGCCTGAAACCGTGACCACAGCGAGACCGGGTTGGAGAAGCTCAGAACGGGCCATCCCCGGCTCGCCGCCTCGCGGCGCAGCGCGCGGTCGGGATTGACCGCGGTGGGGTGCCCGACCGCGGTCAGCATCGGCAGATCGGTGACCGAATCGGAATACGCGTAACAGCGGGCGAGGTCGTAACCCTCTGTCGCGGCGAGCTTCTCGATGGCGGTGACCTTGCCCTCGCCGTAACAGTAGAAATCGACCGCACCGGTGTACTTCCCGTCCACGACCTCCATCCGGGTCGCCGCGGTGTGGGTGGCACCCAGCGCCTCGGCGATCGGAGCCACCACCTCCTCACCGGAGGCCGAGACGATGACCACGTCGTGGCCGCGGATGCGATGGTCGGCGATGAGATCGACGGCTTCCGCATAGATCAGCGGGTCCACCAGCTCGTGCAGGGTGTCCGCCACGATCGACTGGATCTGGGCGACGTCCCAGCCCGCACACATATCGGTCAGATGCGCACGCATGCGCTCCATCTGATCGTGATCGGCCCCGGAGAGCAGGAACATGAAATGGGCATAGCTGCTCTCGAGGACGGTTCGCCGATTGATCAGACCCTGGTCGAAGAACGGCTTGCTGAACACGAAGGTGCTCGATCTGGCGATCACCGTCTTGTCCAGATCGAAGAACGCCGCGATACGGCCGTTCTCGCCGTGCCGATCGCCGGGAGAGGGTGTCGTTTTGCCGGAGCCCGTCACCGCTCCAGGATAGGCATCGACGCGTGGCGTGTCGTGCTGACTGTCCGCTTGCGCATGTTCTGACCTGTGGTTTTCGGAGTCCCTCCGATATGAGGGTGACCTGCGGAACTTCTTCGTCGTCGGGCTTGCGTTCCGGTCGGTGCTTGGGTGTAGTATTGCTGGCACCTGGACATGTTCCAGGCGTGTTCAGCCCGACCCCCCGGGGCTGAACCCCGACGGCCCCAGCCTCCTCCCCCCCCGGCTGGGGCCGTCCTCTATTCAACGGGCGGTCTCCTGTTCAAGGGGCGGTCTCCGGGTAGTTCGAAAAGTTCTCCACAGCCCGTGAGTTGTCCACAATCGCCACAGTCGTCCGCTGCGCCGGGCTCGACCGGGCCACGCTGAGTCCATGGATCACGACGCGACGACCACCACCGTGGAGCCACCCGCGGTGCTGGTCCTCATCCGAGACGATCGGCTACGCGAAGAGGTGCGCCGGGTCGCCGCGGCGGCCGGTCGGCGGATCGCCGAGAGCGAGGCCCCGGTCGGCCGGCACCCCTGGTCCTCGGCTCCGCTGGTGGTACTCGATACCGAGGCCGCGGTGGCGTGTTCGACCGTATCGCCGCCGCGGCGCGGCGGAGTGGTCACGGTTACCGACGGCGAACCCGAACTGGTGGATTGGCAGGCGGCGGCGGTGATCGGGGCAGAACAGGTGATCGCCCTGCCGGGTGCCGCCGTCGGGCTCATCGAGAAATTCGCCGAGTACGGCCAACCGCACGCCGACGGCGGAGTGGTGGTCGCCGTCGCGGGGGCCGGCGCCGGCGCCGGGGCCTCGGTCCTCGCCGCTGCCACAGCGCTGCGTTCGGCGGCTGCGGGGTTCCGTCCGCATACGGTCCTGATCGACGCCGCACCGCACGGCGGCGGGCTCGACCTGCTCCTCGGTATCGAGGCCACACCCGGTTTGCGATGGCCGGATCTGGTCGTGGACGACGGCCGGGTCGCCGCGGCCGAACTGCACAATGCGCTCCCGGTCGCGGGCGTCGGTCTGTCGGTGCTGTCCTGCGGCCGGGGCACGGGGCGGACCGGCCCTATCGGAGCGGCCGCCGTACGCGCCGTGGTCGAGGCTGCCCGGGGCGCAGGCGATCTCGTCGTCTGCGATATCTCCAGTGAGCGTGGCCCGCATACGGACGGGATTCTCGATGCCGCCGATCTCGTGGTGCTGGTCGTGCCCGCCCGGTTGCGCGCAGTAGCGGCAGCCGGGGCGGCCGCGGAATGGATAGTGCGGCGCAACCCGAATCGCGGCCTGGTGGTGCGTGGCCCCGCACCCGGAAATCTGCGTGGCCGCGATATCGCCGCGGTACTCGACCTCCCGCTGCTGGCGGCGGTCCGGGCACAACCCGGGCTGGCCGCGCGGCTCGAGCGCGGCGGTATGCGGCTGCGGCGCGGTCCACTGCGGGCCGCTTGTGATGCGGTGCTGGCGGTACTGAGCCCACCTGACCGGCGGAGCGTCGGATGAGCACCGCTGCCGAACCGGCCGGCGTGGTCACCACCGAGCTGCTGGAGCGGGTCCGTGAACGACTGGCCGGAGATTCCGCCGAACCCGAGCCTGCTCGCGTCGCGGCAGCTATCCGTGCCGAGGCGGGTGGGATGCTGGGGGATACGGATCTGCTGCGCGCTCTGCGACTGTTGCAGACCGAACTCACCGGCGCCGGGGTGCTCGAACCGCTGCTGCACGACCCGGCGGTGGCCGATGTTCTGGTCACCGCTCCCGACGCAGTGTGGATCGATCGAGGCCGGGGTGTCGAGCGCACCGCCACGACCTTTCCGGACGAGGCCGCCGTCCGCCGGCTGGCACAGCGACTCGCGCTGTCGGCGGGCCGCCGACTCGACGATGCGCAACCATGGGTCGACGGGCAGCTGTCCGGCCGGGAACTACTGCTGGGACAGAACTTCGGCGTGCGGTTGCATGCTGTGCTGGCGCCGGTGGCGCGGGCCGGAACCTGCCTGTCCCTGCGGATCCTGCGTCCGGCGACTCAAGGCCTGGACGCACTCGTCGGCGCCGGGGCGGTGCCACCGGACGCGGAAACCCTGCTCCGGCAGATCATCCGCGCTCGGCTCGCGTTTCTGGTGGTCGGCGGAACCGGAGCTGGGAAGACCACATTGCTCTCCGCGCTGCTCGCCGAGGTGGGACAGGGCGAACGCATCATCTGTGTCGAGGATGCGGCCGAACTCGCGCCGCCACATCCACATGTGGTCCGGTTGGTGGCGCGGCCGCCGAATATCGAAGGGGCGGGGGAGATCACGCTGCGCGATCTCGTACGGCAGGCGTTGCGCATGCGGCCGGACCGCTTGGTGGTCGGCGAGGTCCGCGGTGCCGAAGTCGTCGACCTGCTGACCGCGTTGAACACCGGACACGACGGCGGCGCGGGAACCGTCCACGCCAACTCGCCACGAGAGGTCGTGGCCCGGCTCGAGGCGCTGGCGGGCCTGGGCGGAATGGGCCGATCGGCACTGCACAGCCAATTGGCCGCGGCCGTCCAAGTGGTACTGCACGTACGGCGTCGTGCCGACGGGTTCCGCTATCTCGGGGAGATCGGGGTGGTACAGCGGGATGCGGGCGGTCATGTGGAGATCGGCCCCGCCTGGCGGGTGGCCGGTCCCGCGCCCGCCGCCGGGGCTCTCCGCGCAGTCCTCGCGGAACGGTTGGGCTGATGTTCGATGGAGAAGGCCCCGGGCCTGCCGTGGCGGCCCTCGGGCTCGCAATCCCGGCGTTGCTGCTCATCCCGGTTTGCCGGGGCAGGCGGCGATTCGGAAAAGTGTTCGAAACCTCCGCGCCGCAATGCTTTCCGGTGCGGTGGGTACTGTTCGCCGCCGTCGGCATCGGGTGTGTCGCGGCGCTGATTCTGGGCAGCGGCAGCCTCATGGCCGCACTACTCGTCGGGGGCACCGTATCGGTGCGGATGCGCAGATCCCGCCGGGCACGCCTACATCGCACCGAATGCGCATATCTGCTGGACGGTCTCGAATCCGTCGTCGCCGAATTGCGGGTCGGTGCACATCCGAGCGCCGCGGCGGCCGTCGCGGCCCGGGAGACGGACGGAATCGCGGCGGCAGCGTTCGCGATCGGGTCGGCGCGCAGCCGGCTGGGTGGGTCGGGTGCCGAAGGTCTGCTCCGTCCGGGCACGGTGATCGCCGCCGAGCTCGGTCGCGTCGCGGACGCCTGGCGGGTCGCCGAACAGCACGGCCTCGCGCTCGCCGAACTGCTGTCGTCGGCGCGAGCCGATCTCGGATCGCGGATCAGATTCCGGAGTCGCACCGACGCTTCGCTGGCCGGAGCCCGTGCGACCGCCACGATCCTGGCGGTTCTACCGCTGCTCGGTGTCGGGCTCGGGCAGTTGATGGGCGCACATCCCGTCCATGTGCTGTTCGTATCCACGGCCGGGAGCTATCTGTTGCCGCTCGGCACCGGCCTGGTCTGCGCCGGGTTGCTCTGGGCGGATGAGATCACCCGGCGGGTGGTTCCGCAATGAATCCATCCGTGGGTGCCGAGTTCTCCCTGCCGCGCTCGCCGGCGACCGGCGGGAGCACCTCCACAGACTTCCGGAAGAAGGAGCAATGACAGCTCGAGTATGTGCGTTCGTCCTGATCTCGGCCGTCGTTCTGCTGGTACCGGCCCCGGTTCCAGCAGTGCTGCGCCTGACCGCCGGCGCTGCTCACCGCGACGTACAGACCGGAAAAGTCGATACGACCTCCGACCCGATCGCGGTCGCCACACTCTTCGATCTGCTCGGTGCCTGTCTGCGTGCCGGGCTGCCGACGGCTGCCGCGCTTCGTGCGGTCGTCCCGGCCGCGCCCGAATCCTTGGCGAATCGGTTGGTGCGAGTCGCGGATCTACTCGCGTTGGGAGCCGACGCGGTCGTGGCCTGGGCTCCGGCCGAGTCCGGAACGCCCGGTGCCGCGGAATTCGATTCACTCGCGAGATTGGCCCGGCGTTCGGCCCGGTCGGGCGCATCGCTGGCCGCGGCCGTCGGAGAACTCGCCGACGAGCGGCGTACTCAGGTCGAAGAGGCGGCGACCGCGCGAGCCGAGCGGGCCGGTGTGCTGATCGCCGGCCCGCTCGGTCTGTGCTTTCTACCGGCGTTCATCTGCCTGGGGATCGTGCCGGTGATCGTCGGCCTGGCCGGCGGAGTGCTCGGCGGCGTCGCACTGTGAGCGTCGTGCCGGGGGTGGATACCGAGACGTACTCGTGCGGATCGGCTGTACGAGGCGAGAAGAATGGAGGGTCGGGTGCTGATGAATCTGGCGACTACCCGGTCGGTTCGGGAGCAGCTGCGGGCGGTACGAGGACGGGTGAACGCCCGCCTCATGGGAGTTGTATCGGGGGATGCGGGGATGAGTACGGTCGAATACGCGATCGGAACCATTGCCGCTGCTGCCTTCGGCGCGGTGCTCTACACCGTGGTGACCGGCGAGAGTATTCCCGACGCGCTGACCGGGATCATCGAGAAGGCGCTCAACACGAACGTCTGACGCACACCGATCCGGCCCGCGGCCCGACCGCCACCGGAAACGGGTGGCTGGGGGCAGTCCGGCGGGTGGGTGCCGGTGAGACCGGGTCGGTAACCGTCGAGGCCGCGATCGCGCTCGGTGCGATCGCCGTGACCGCTGCCCTGTGCGTGGGGGCAGTTTTCGCGGCGGTCACCCAGGTGCGCTGTGTGGACGCCGCACGCGAGGCGGCGCGGCTGGCCGCCCGCGGCGATCGGGCCGTGGCGGTCGACGCCGCGCGCCGGGTCGCACCGGATGGGGCCGAGATCTCGTTGCGTGACGAGGGCGATCGGGTGATCGCCCTCGTATCGTCCGATACCCCGCTGTTACCGCTGCTCGAACTCCGGGCCGAGGCGGTCGCCGTGAAAGAGCCGGATTCGCTGCCATGAGCCATGGGATGTGGCCCACGGTGGCCCGATCCGTCCGGCATCTCCGTCACCGAAAACGGCTCCGGCGGGGAGATGACGGTTCGGCGACTGTCACCGCATGCCTGGCCGTGGTGGCCCTGATCGTCATGACCACACTCGTCGTCCAGTTCGGTGCCGTGATCGTGACGCGCCACCGTGCGCAGGCGGCGGCAGACCTCGCCGCGCTGGCTGCCGCTGGTGAACTGTGGAACGGCGCGGAGGCCGGATGTGCCGCCGCCGAATCACTGATTCGCCGGACCGGGTCGGGGGTCGTGCGGTGCGAGATAGCCGGTTGGGATGTCGTGATCTCGATCGAGAAAAAAGTACCGTTGAGTCCGTTCGGGGCGACGAGTATACGAGTGGTTGCGCGAGCCGGGCCGGTCGGAGAAGCGACGTGATCGCGCTTTGCCGACTTTTGTTAACGACGAATACTGCATTCAGTTAGCGACGGCAATTAATGGCCCGTTACTCGAATTGGTCATATGTTCCGGAATTGATACGAAAGCGCCTTCTGTAGCTACCGACCGGTCTTATGGCAACAATTCAGTTAATATGATGCTTATCCTCTTAATTCGGACGGCTGGGCGGCGTAAGGTGTCCGCTCCGGATCACTCAGCAACGTTCTGACCACTGGCGATGGTCATAGCCGAGGGGTATCGAATGGTAGGAGTGGCCGACTCGGCGAGAATCGCCGTCAACAAGCGAATGGCGCCGGCTTTGTCGAGCGGATCGTTGCCGTTCCCGCACTTGGGTGACTGCACACAGGAGGGGCATCCGCTACGGCAGGCGCACGCCTCGACCGCATCGAGAGTGGCCCGCAGCCAGTGTCGCAGCATCGTGAACCCGCGTTCGGCGAACCCGGCCCCGCCGGGCTGTCCGTCGTAGACGAACACCGTGGGCAGGCCGGTATCAGGATGCTGAGCTGTGGAAACGCCGCCGATATCCCACCGGTCGCAGGTCGCCACCAGCGGCAGCAGCCCGATCGCCGCGTGCTCGGCGGCATGCAACGCGCCCGGGACCGCGGCGGCATCGATCCCGGCGCGACTCAGTAGTTCGGGTGTCACGGTGTAGAGGACCGCCGTCGTCGGCAGGGTCTGCTCGGGCAGATCGAGTTCGACCAGGTCGAGCACTTCGCCGGTCGCCAGGGTGCGCAGGTAACCCACGACCCGGCTGCGCACCGTGACCTCCGCGAAAGCGGTCGTGACCTGCCCGAAAGACCTGATCTCCCGGACCGCTTCCAAGGTGAGGGAAGTGATCCGGCGGGCGCTGGTGGTCCAGCCCGGCGTGTCGGCGCGGACGAATGCGACGCCACCTTCGAGGTCGAGTTCCTCGACCAGGTAGCTCTCGCCCTGGTGTAGATGGATGGCGCCCTCGTGCAGGGTGGCCGGAGCGCGCCCGGCGTCGGCCGTACCCAGTAGCCGGCCGGTCTCGGCGACCACGATCGAGACCTGGGAGCCGATCCCGCCCCGGACGTCGACGTCGTCGTGTGGTGATTCAGCGGCCGTGTAGAACCAGCGTCCGGCGCCTTCGGCTCCGCGTCGTCGAAGATGTCCCTGACCTGCCAGTTCGGTAAGTACCCGGCGGGCGCCCAGGGCTTCGGCCTCTGCGTCGCCGATGGGCAGTTCCATGGCCGCGCAGAGCAATTGCGGGCCGAGTACATAGGGGTTCGCGGGATCGATGATGCTGGCTTCCACCGGCCGGTTCAGCAGGGCTTCTGGATGGTGCACCAGATAGGTGTCGAGCGGGTCGTCGCGCGCTACCAGCAGGGCCAATGCTCCCTGCGTACGCCGTCCGGCGCGGCCGATCTGCTGCCGGAACGAGGCGACCGTTCCGGGGAATCCGGCCAGTACCACCGCGTCCAGCCCAGCGATATCCACCCCGAGTTCCAGGGCGTTCGTGGTGGCAGCGGCGAGCAATGACCCGTCCGAGAGCCCGGCCTCCAGCGCGCGCCGGTCCTCCGGCAGGTATCCGCCGCGGTAGGCGGCGACGCGTTCGGCGAGTTCGGGGTCGATTTCGGCCAGCCGCTGCCGGGTGTGCACGGCGATCAGTTCGGCCGCCCGCCGGGACCGGGCGAATGTCAGGGTGCGCGCGCCTTCCACCACCAGATCGGCGGTGATCCGGGCTGCCTCGGTGGTGGCGCCGAGGCGGACAGGTGCCCCGTTCTCCCCGGTCACGGCAGTGAGCAGGGGTGGCTCCCAGAACGCGACGGTGCGCGGGCCGCGCGGCGATCCGTCCTCGGTCACCGCGACACAGTCGGCGCCGACCAGCCGGGAAGCCGCCGCCGCCGGATCGGCCGCGGTCGCGGAGCAGAGTACGAATACCGGGTCGGCGCCGTAATGGGCGGCGAGCCGGCGCAACCGGCGTAGTACCAGCGCCACATGTGAACCGAACAATCCCCGATAGGCGTGGCATTCGTCGACGACCACGTAGCGGAGCCGGCGAAAAAAGCGTGACCAGCGGTGATGTGACCGCAACAGGCTCAGGTGCAGCATATCGGGATTGGTGAACAGCCAGCGCGCCTCGGACCGCACCCACTGCCGGATCTCGGTGGGGGTGTCTCCGTCGTAGGAAGCGACCGCAATATCGCGCAGGGCTCCGTGCCGGGTTATCGCACCCATCATGCGGAGCTGATCGGCACCCAATGCCTTGGTGGGAGCGAGATACAACGCCGTGGCGCGCGGATCGTCGTGCAAGGCGGTGAGCACCGGTAGCTGATAGCCCAGCGATTTTCCGGAGGCGGTTCCGGTGGCGACCACCACGTGCTGTCCGCGATGGGCGTGGTCGGCCGTGGCCGCCTGATGGCTCCACGGCAGCTCGATCCCCTCGGTACGCAGTGCGTTCACCGCGGCGGGCGCCGCCCAGGCCGGCCATTCTGTCGTCTCGGCCGGGCGGCCCGGGATCTCGCTGATATGGGTCAGACGCGAATCGGTGGCCGGAACGCCGTCGAGGACACGATTCAGCAACGATCGCCCATAGGACTGATCGGGCCGGATCTCGCGAGTCATGCGTAACTGCCTTCCGGGTCTCCGAACGGTGTGAAACACCGCTGTCCGCTCCGTGCTACCTGCGGGTTCGATACCCAATAGCGATCTGGGTCACAGCTGGGTACTCGGTCCGCAAGCTGGTTATCGGTAGGCAAACATACCGGAAGTTCAGTTTCGGACGGGCTAACCCTTACCCCCGCATTCGCGAGATCATTTTTTTTGCAAATTGTCGGTAACTCCGCTGTTGAATTTCGCAAAGACATGGTTCACTGGGTCTCGGTCGAAAGCTTCTGTGTTCGAGGGACGGATGCAAAGTCCTAACCCTGGCAGGATCGATGTTGCGACCGGCATACGTTGGCCCCCATGCGGGTCCAGAGTAGCGCCGATCGCAACAGGCCCGGTGGACGAAACCCAGTTGTCCGCCGTTCCGAGTAAGAAAAGAGAAGGAACAGAATGGCACAGGGAACTGTGAAGTGGTTCAACGCGGAGAAGGGCTTCGGCTTCATCGCGCCCGAAGACGGCTCTGCGGACGTCTTCGTCCACTATTCCGAGATCCAGGGTTCGGGCTTCCGTACCCTCGAAGAAAATCAGAAGGTCGAGTTCGAGGTTGGTCAGGGCACCAAGGGCCCCCAGGCCACCGGAGTTCGCGCGCTCAGCTGAGCGAGACACCTCCCAGTTCGTCCCTCGCCTCCCGTAACGGGAGCGAGGGACGAACTATATGTGGAGTATGCGTACCTCCGCATCCGCTTCGGCCATGCGCTCTTTGCGTACCTCCGCATCCGCTCCGGCCATGCGCCTTTTGGGTACCGGCGCATCCGCTTTGCGCTGTCTGCGTATCCGCGCAGGCGATATGTGCTCCGCGAGCCACGGCGCGGCGTCGACCGAGTACGTATTGCGTGTTCGCGCCGGCGCCACGTGCACTTTGCGTAGCGATACATCGACTCGGGCCGCGGGCTCATTGACGGTCGCCGCATCCGCTCCGGGCGTGTGTATTGCACATACCGGCCTATTCGGTCCGGCGGTGCGGATTATGGCTGGCAGCGACCCCGCTTCGCTACTCCGTATTTCGCGTATCGGTATATCGGGGTCGACCGCGCTCCGGTCGCGGGTCGGCGCGTCCGGTACGACCGCGGACTATTCGGCTGTCGGCGCCTCGCCCTGGGCGAATACCTCGTCGTCGGTAATAGCCGTGTATTCCGCACGCGGCTCGGAATCCGGGCCGGGCGTGCGCCGTCTACCCGGTTCGTCGGTCGGCGCGCAGTGTGGCGGTACCCACTGTCGTGCGGTGACGAGCCCCCCACTCGCCGCGTGCCCGCTACCGTCGGACGTGTTCCGCGCCACGCGCGAGCGACAGCCGGTTCGCCCTCCGCACGCACCGGTCAAGGTGATACTGGGCGAATTCGTGATGCACCGTGCGTACCCACCCGTGGCGCGGCACTGCATACTGAACGGCATCGGCGCGCTACCGCCCGATGGTCGCGATCGTTCGACCACGCGCAGCGCCGAGGTATAAACGTGACTGATGGTGATGTAGACCGTCACCATCCGCTCAGTCAGCCGCGTCGTACGCCCCGAGTAGCGTTCCGCGGGTCGAGAGGGAAAGGGATTCGCTGGTGGCAACACGAGACCGAAACGCAGCCGAGGCGGGTCGTCCCGTGCGTCGTCTCGTCATCGTCGAATCCCCGACGAAGGCTCGCAAAATCGCGCCCTACCTGGGGCGCGACTATACGGTCGAGGCATCGGTCGGCCATATCCGGGATCTGCCGCGCGGTGCCGCCGATGTCCCGGCCAAGTACAAAGGTCAGGACTGGGCGCGGCTCGGCGTCGACGTCGACAACGACTTCGAACCCATCTATGTGGTCAGTCCGGAGAAGAAGGGCAAGGTCACCGAGCTCAAGGGTCTGCTCGCCGACGCCGACGAGCTGTATCTGGCCACCGACCCCGACCGCGAGGGCGAGGCCATCGCCTGGCACCTGCTGGAAACGCTGAAGCCGAAGGTCCCGGTTCGGCGGATGGTGTTCCACGAGATCACCGAGCCCGCGATCCGTGCGGCCGCGGCCGATACGCGCGATCTGGACAACGACCTGGTCGACGCGCAGGAGACCCGCCGCATCCTGGACCGGCTCTACGGCTACGAGGTCAGTCCCGTGCTGTGGAAGAAGGTCATGCCGCGGCTGTCGGCAGGCCGGGTGCAGTCGGTCGCTACCCGGGTCATCGTGCAGCGCGAACGGGAACGGATGGCGTTCCGTTCGGCCGAGTACTGGGATATCGCGGCCAAGCTGGATGCCGGCGGCGATGCCGACTCCGCCAACCCGCGGATCTTCGCCGCCCGCCTCGTCGATGTCGACGGATCCCGGGTCGCGACCGGTCGTGACTTCGGGTCCGACGGCCGGTTGAAAGCCGATTCGCGGGCGCTGGTCCTGGACGAATCCCGGGCCCGGCGGCTGGCCGAGGCCCTGCACGGCACCGATCTGGTGGTGACGTCGGCCGAATCCAAGCCGTACACCCGTAAGCCCTATGCGCCGTTCATGACCTCGACGTTGCAGCAGGAGGCCGGTCGCAAACTGCGGTTCACCTCCGAGCGCACCATGCGCACCGCCCAGCGGCTGTACGAGAACGGCTACATCACCTATATGCGTACCGACTCGACCACGCTGTCGGAGTCGGCGATCAATGCCGCGCGTTCTCAGGCCACCCAGCTGTACGGTGCCGAATTCGTGCACCCCACCGCCCGGCAGTACACCCGGAAGGTGAAGAACGCGCAGGAAGCACATGAGGCGATCCGCCCCGCCGGCGATACCTTCGCCACGCCGGGGCAGTTGCACGCCCGGCTCGACACCGACGAGTTCCGGCTGTACGAGCTGATCTGGCAGCGCACCGTCGCTTCGCAGATGGCCGATGCTCGCGGCACCACTCTCACCCTGCGGATCACCGGCACTGCCGGTACCGGTGAGGAATGCGTGTTCTCCGCCTCTGGTCGCACCATCACCTTCCCGGGCTTCCTGAAGGCCTACGTGGAGAGCGTCGACGAGGAGGCCGGCGGTCAGTCCGACGATGCCGAGACCCGATTGCCGCAGCTCGCCGAGGGCGAGGGCGTCACCGCCGTCGAACTGAACCCCGACGGGCACAGCACCAACCCGCCCGCGCGCTACACCGAGGCCTCGCTGATCAAAACCCTGGAGGAGCTCGGAATCGGGCGTCCGTCCACCTATTCGTCGATCATCAAGACCATCCTCGATCGCGGCTACGTCTACAAACGCGGTAGCGCGTTGGTGCCGTCCTGGGTCGCCTTCTCGGTGACCGGGCTGCTGGAACAGTATTTCGGCCGGCTGGTCGATTTCGATTTCACCGCCGCCATGGAAGACGACCTGGATGCGATCGCCGGTGGGCGTGCCCAGCGCGGAAACTGGTTGTCCAGCTTCTACTTCGGTGGTGACGACGGTGCCGAGGGTTCGGTCGCGCGGTCCGGTGGTCTGAAACGGATGGTCGGGGAGCGGCTCGACGATATCGATGCCCGCGTGATCAACTCCATCAAACTGTTCGACGACGACGCGGGCCGCGATGTGGTGGTCCGGGTCGGCCGGTACGGGCCCTACCTGGAACGGATGGTCACCGACCCGGATAAACCGGATGCCGAACCGACGTCCCAGCGCGCGAACCTTCCCGATGATCTGCCCCCGGACGAATTGACCCCGGAGGTCGCGGAGAAGCTCTTCTCGACTCCGCAGGAGGGCCGGACCTTGGGCAACGACCCCGGCAACGGCCACGAGATCGTCGTCAAGGAAGGCCGTTTCGGGCCTTACGTCACCGAGATCCTGCCCGAGACGGAGGAAGATCAGGCGGCGAAGAAGACCGCGAAGAAGAACGCCCCGAAACCGCGGACCGGGTCGCTGTTCAAATCCATGGACCCTGCGACGGTCACCCTCGAAGACGCGTTGAAGTTGCTGTCGCTGCCCCGGGTGGTCGGCGCCGACCCGGCTTCCGGGGAGGAGATCACCGCGCAGAACGGCCGCTACGGGCCGTACCTGAAGAAGGGCACCGATTCCCGGTCGCTGGCCACCGAGGACCAGATCTTCAATGTGACCCTCGACGAGGCGTTGAAGCTCTATGCCGAACCCAAACGCCGAGGTAGACAGGCCGCGGCAGCCGCGCCGCTCCGGGAACTCGGCAACGATTCCGCCACCGGTAAACCTATGGTCATCAAGGACGGCCGCTTCGGCCCCTACGTGACCGACGGTGAGACCAACGCCAGCCTGCGCAAGGGCGACGAAGTGGAATCCATCACCGACGAACGCGCTTCCGAACTGCTGGCCGACCGCCGCGCGCGGGGTCCGGTGAAGAAGGCGGCGAAGAAGACCGCGAAGAAGGCTCCGGCCAAGAAGACCGCCGCGAAGAAGACCACCACGGCGGCCAAGAAGACGACCACGGCGAAAGCTGCCGCGAAGAAGACCGCCGCCAAGAAGGCTCCGGCCAAAAAAGCTCCGGCGAAACAGTCCGCGGGACGGTCGGCGCCCGAGAGCGACGATTAGACCGCGGGTGTCTGTCGGACCGCCGAAGTAGAGTCGCGCGCGAATCGTCCGACGACAAGGAGCGCCGATGCCCGCCGACCGGGAACGTGAGGATCTCGTCCAACTGCTGGACGAGCAACGAGAGATGTTCCGGATAACCCTGCGCGGTATCGACGAAGAGCAGGCGCGCCGACGCACCACTACCAGTGAACTGACCCTCGGCGGCCTGCTGCACCACATCGTCCGATGCGAACGTAGCTGGACGAAAGTCCTGGTCGAACGCGACGAGAACGCCGAAACGAAGCTGGAAGACTACGCGGGCGAATACCTCATCGGCGACGACGAGACAGTCGCCGGACTGCTCGCCGAGTGGGAGCGCGTCGCCGCGAACACCGCCGAACTCGTTCGCTCGGTGGACGATCTGGACGCATCGATTCCCACCCCCACCAATCCGTGGGTTCCCGGCCGGGTGTGGTGGTCCGCGCGGTTCCTGATCCTGCACATCCTGCGTGAGATCGCCCACCACAGCGGGCACGCCGATATCATCCGCGAACAGCTGGACGGTGCGAACACCACCGCCCAGCGTGCCGGATGAACGGGTCCGAGTTTTGTTCGCGCGGCGCCGCCGGCGGCGTCCGCCAGGCCCCGCGGAACGGTGCCGGGCCCGACCCTGTCGGCCCTGTGCGAGTCGGGGTCGGCGCTGCGACCAACGGTTAGGGTGTGAGCGTGGTGGGTGTCTTCGAGCGTCTCGTGGGTCAGGGTTCGGTGACGGCCGATCTGACCGCCGCCGCGATCGCCGGCCGGACCGGGATCGCCGAGGGGGCGATGACCCACTCCTGGCTGTTCACCGGCCCGCCCGGCTCCGGTCGTTCGACGGCCGCCCTGTGCTTCGCGGCCGCGCTGCAGTGCACCGATCCCGGACAACCCGGTTGCGGGCAGTGCCATGCCTGCACCACGACGATGGCCGGAACCCACGGCGACGTCCGCCGTGTGGTTCCCGAGGGCCTGAGCATCTCGACCAAGGAGATGCGCGGGATCGTCCAGATCGCGGCCCGGCGCCCCAGCACCGGGCGCTGGCAGGTGGTGGTGATCGAGGACGCCGACCGGCTCACCGAGGCCGCGGGCAATGTCCTGCTCAAAGTGGTCGAGGAGCCGCCGGAACGGACAGTGTTCCTGCTGTGTGCGCCGTCGGTGGATCCGGAGGACATCTCGGTCACGCTGCGCTCCCGCTGCCGCCATGTGCATCTGGTCACCCCCGGCGCCCCCGCGATCGCCCGGGTACTGCGCGAACACGACGGCCTCGACGCCGAGACAGCGGAATGGGCGGCCGGGGTGAGCGGCGGTGACCTCGGCCGCGCGCGGCGTCTCGCCACCGACGACGAGGCCCGGGACCGCCGCCGCCGGGCCCTGGACCTGGTCACCGCGGTAACCCGCGGCACCGGCTATCCGGCAGCGGACGAGCTGGTGAAAGCCGCCGACGACGAGGCGAAACAGCTCAGCGCCGAACGCGACGAGCACGAGCGCGACGAACTCGCCACCGCGCTGGGTGCCGGCGGCACCGGTAAAGGCGCGGCAGGCGCCACCCGCGGTTCGGCGGGTGCCCTCAAGGATCTGGAACGCCGCCAGAAATCCCGTGCCACCCGCACCGGCCGAGACTCGCTCGACCGGGCCCTGCTCGATATCGCAGGCCTCTACCGTGACGCTCTGGCCGTGAGCTTCGGCGACACCGCCGGTATCACCATGACCCACCCGGATATGGCCGACCGCGCCCGCGAATTGGCAAAGCGGGTCCGCCCGGAGGGCCTGCTCCGCTCCATCGACGCGATCCTCGCCTGCCGCGAAGCCCTCGACCAGAATGTCAAACCCCGATTCGCGGTCGCCGCCATGGCCGCTACCCTCATTGCAGAAACCTCCTGACCAGCCGTTTTCGCGTTCCCAGGTCGGAGACGATAGACTCGCCACGCCGAAAGGCACGCCGCCTTAGCTCAGTCGGTAGAGCGCTTCACTCGTAATGAAAAGGTCAGGAGTTCGATTCTCCTAGGCGGCTCCACCTTTCCCCGGTATTCCGGGGCTGATGACGACAGTGTTGACGACAGTCGCTGTTGGTCCCGGAACATCCCATCCATCCACGACGCCGCCCCACGCTGTGTCGTTCGATTGCCTCTATGTAGATGCTCATGGTGGTCGTCACCAAGTTGTGGTGTTGATCGTCCGGTGAATGTGGCGGAAGTATCGTTCGGTAGGTGGGTCAAACCTTCACATCTGCCCACTTCGCGAACCGTGCCAGAGTGTCGGTGCCACGGCGGGTGTGAGCGAGCGCTCTGACGGTCTCGTGCACTTGAGGGTGATTGCGGGTCAACTCGGGCGCCACCGCACGTGCGCGTTCGAGGCTGCTCAATGCTCGTTGCTTATCGCCGTGCAGGAGCCAGGCCCGCGAGAGGTCGATGTAGTGGTGGCCGACCCTCGAGGGGGCTACCGAAGGGGGCAGACGAACCTGCTCGGCACGGGTTACGGCAGTAGTCCAATCCGATAGCTCGACCGGAACGGCCACAGAGTGGATATCGACGTTCGAGGGGCGGAACCCGGTCCCGTAATTGCGGTAGCGAGTTGGCGCGACCGCTTCCGCGATACCGTGTGCTTCCCGCAGATGCGATTCGGCGGCATCGGTATCCAGTGCTCGTGCGGCCAGGATGGACCCTCGCAGGTGCAATGCCCCGCGAACAGCCAGAAGATCAGCCGTTGTCGCCAGTTCTTCGCTGGCAGCGTGGGCATGCTCGATAATTCTCTGACCGCCCATGTAGGCGCCGGAGGACAACAGGATCAACGCCCGGTTGTATTCGGCGGCAATCGGCCACACCTGGTTCCCGCTGCGTTCTGCCGCCCACGAACAACGCTCTGCCGCCAGCCCGGCGAGATCGAGGTAACCACTGGTATGCGAACAACATGGCCTTGCTGTAGGCGTAGGCGAGAGCGGAGTGAGTCTCCTCCAGTCGTCGTCCGTGGCTTTCGGCGTCAGCGAGTAGGTGCAGACCTCGGATAACGTCGGGTAGGTCCGCCGTCAAGTCGCTGTATCGCGCTCGGCGCATCCCTTCCCGCACGCGATCCAGGGCGCTGATGAGTTCGCCGAACGTCATTGGCGCAGTGGCCGGCTCGTCGCCGAAGGCCACGATCGCCCGGCGCAACTCAGGGATGGTTGCGTGAGCACCGGCGTCTTTCGGCTCTGCTGGGTACGGCTGGCCGGTGAGATCCGCGACGCCGACCCCGACGGCACGGGCCGGCGCCGCGATGAAAGCGGGTGAAGCGGGCCGAGCGCCCTGATCGACTTTACGCAGCAGCGATAGCGAGATGTTCGCCTTGTACGCGAGTTGGGTTGAGTGAGGCGCGCAAATTTGCGGGCCCTGGCAGCTCGTGCCCCGACACCCATCTCGTCCATATATCAACGGTGCCACAGCGTGTGGCACTCCGCAGGAATCCCACCGGACAGGGTTGATACAGCCCCGCCGCCGGTTTGTCCCCCGACTGCCCCGGTGGGGGACTGTGGATTCAAGGGTGTTTCCGGCCTGATTCGCTGACCGATGGTCAGCGGGAAGGTGCTGTGATGACGACACTTGATGCCATGGCGAAGAAGAAAGCCGAGGCCTCGGCCGAACAGCGGGCTCGGGCCGGCCGGGAGGTTGCGGTCGAACTCGAGCGGATCCGGTCGTCCGGTGTTCAGTCGTGCTGGGTGAGCGAGCATTCGCCGGCGCTGCCGCCTCCGATCCGGATCGGATGGGGCCGTGGTCACCGTGACGAAACGGGTCGACGCCATCGGGCCGAGGACGTGGGTGTTTCGGCCGGTCACTCGGCCGGGACGGGCACCGGTGCCAGGGAGTTTCCCGGGCCGACCTCTGCGCAGTTGGTCGTGGGTGGTGCGCCGCTGAACCGGTCGGCGAGGAATTGTGCGGCCTGGACCTGGAAGCGGGCGAATGCGGCAGCGTGGTCGTGACGGTCGTACCTGGCATAGGTCACCGGGACTCCCCGCTCGCAGTAGTGGTGGGCCAGACCTTCCACATCACCGGCGACCATGACGGAATCGCCGATCGGATCGCTCTGGCCGACGGCGAGGAGCAGCGGGACGGTGGGGAGTCCGGCGGTGCCCATGATGTTGTCGTTCACGGCGTTCACGGCTGCGGGGACGTCGAGGAGGGAGTCGTAGGGGGCGCGGACCATTTCGGCGTCGGTGAGTCCGGGGTACTTTGCCGCGAACTGGCCGATGCACAGGTTCGCTACGGCGTCGGCGAGTTCGGTGCCGCGTTCGGACAGGAAGAAGTCGGTGTCGATTCCGTAGGTGCGGCGGTGGGCGACGACCACGGCCGGGATGACGCCGGCCCAGTCGGTGCTGCCGCTGACGTAGGGGAGGTTGTGGCCGAGGTGTACCGGCGGTCCACCGGCGGCGGCGCCGATCAGGGCGAGTTCCGGGGCGTAGTGGGGGGCGAGTTCGGCACCCCATTCGGTGGGTACGGAGCCACCCGAGTATCCGGTCATCGCCACCGGTGTCGATGTGGGCAGGCCGAGTATCTGTTCGGCGGCCCGGATTCCGTCGAGGGCGGCGTAGCCGGACTGTCGTCCGACGGTCCATTCCAGGTCCGGGCCCTCGTAGTCCGGCACCGCGACGGTGTATCCGGCGGCGAGGTAGCCGGCGATCATGGCCTGTTCGGCGGTCGCGCCGCGGTTGTCGGCGTGACCCGTGAGTGTGTAGGAGGGGGCGCATTGTGATCCGAGCGCGTCGTAGGCGGTGTGGTACGACAGCAGCCTGGTGGGTCCGGGGACGAGAGGGCGGAGCACGGTGGTGGCCGAGGTGGTGGGCGCGTTGTGCTGGTCCGTGGTCCGGTACACCACCTGGGTGCTGTTGATGGGTGTGGACAGATCGGCGAAGGCGAACGTGGCCGGCCGGGAACGCAGGACCGTGCCCGGTGCGGTGGTCGTCAGGGGTTGGTCGTAGGTGTAGAAGGGGTCCTCGGACGGAGGTGGTGCCGGGGGTTGTGCGGTGGCCGGGGTGGCCGATATGCCGCCGGTGAACAGCAGGGCCGCGGTGACCAGTGCCCGGCCCACCATCGGCCCGGCTCCGGAACCGGATGCGATCGTCCTCATGGTCGACTCCGTTTCCCCGGCGAGCACCGGGCGCTACCGCGCGGCGCTTCCGGGAACCGGGAGCCGCACGGTCCGATGTATGTGCAGAAGCCTGAGCAGCGAGCATGTCTTTTCGGACGCCGCTGCATTGAAACGCACCGGGGTCGGCGAATCAACGAACCGCCGGTCGGCCGGGCGAATTGCGCGGGCGGTGACAACCGCTGATCGGAGTGGTTCGTGGGCTAATGTCAGTGACTGTGCTCATCGCCATCGCAATAGTCGCGGCGGTCTCGGTGCTGCTGCATGTCTACATCTGGTACCTGGAGTCGTTCGCTTGGACGGGCGCGGCGCGGGGCGTGTTCGGCACCACCGCCGAGGAGGCGGTGGCGACCCGTGAACTCGCCTACAACCAGGGCTTCTACAACCTGTTTCTGGCGATCGTCGCCGGTGTGGGGATCATTGTCGCGGCAGTCGGGGATCGGGGGGTTGGCCTGGCGTTGATCCTGGCCGGGACGGGGTCGATGGCGGCTGCCGCGCTGGTGCTGCTGGTGTCGTCGCCGGACAAGCGTGCGGCGGCGCTGAAACAGGGGGCGGCGCCGCTGGTGACGGTGGTTCTCGGGGTGATCTGGGCGCTCACCGGGTGATGTGGGTCAGGTGCTCTGCCCGGAGTTCGCGGCCCGGCCCCGCTCCAGCAGCCGGCACAGAATCGCCAACCGGTCTTCCCGCAGCCCCGGGCGCAGTCGTTCGCGGCGTTCGAGAGTGGCCAGGCCGTGTAGCGCGCTCCAGCCTGTTTCGGTGAAGGTTTCGACGTCGTCGTCACCGGCGAAAGGGGCCAGTACGGCGACCAGTTCGGCGAACGCATCGCGTAGCTGCTGTGGTGCGCCGGGCCCGAATCGCAGATCGGTGGACATGGCGAACATGGCGTCGTATACCGCCGGTCGTTCGGCCGCGAATTCGCTGTAGGCGCGAGCGAGCGCGGCCAGCGCTTCGGAGTCGGTGTCCGCGGATGTCCGGGCGGCGCGCAACCTGACGGCGAGTTCGGCGATCCCGTCTTCCGCTACCGCGGTGACGATGGCGCGTTTCCCGGTGAAGTGGCTGTAGAGCACGGGCTGGCTGTATTCGATCCGGTCGGCCAGCTTGCGGACGGTGACCGCGTCCCAGCCTTCGGTTTCCGCCAGCTCCCGTGCGGTATCGATGATCAGCCGATGGCGTTCGGCCCGTTCTCGTTCGCGCCTGTTCTGCACACTCATACAAAAACTCTAGCACTGCTAGACAAGATAGCCAGGTTAGGTTACTGTCGCTCTAAGCAATAGCACTGCTAGATTTCGGAGCAACAATGATCACCACTCGTCGTTTCGCTACCGCCCTGTCGCTGCTCGGGGCCGCGTTCATCCTCTACATCGGGATCAGCTACCTGGTCGCTCCCGAGTCGATCGCCCCCGGATTCGGGCTCCCGGCGTGGCCGACCGGCGATGCCGTGGCGTTCATGAATCTCAAAGGCGTTCGCGACACCGTGTGTGGACTCCTCATCCTCGGTCTGCTGGCGCTCGGACAGCGGTTCGCGCTCGGCGTTTCCATGCTCGCGCTCGCCCTGGTCCCGATCGGCGATATGACCACGGTGCTGTCCTATGACGGTTCCACCGCGGCCGCTTTCGGAATCCACGGCCTCACTGCCGCGCTGGTCGCGCTCGCCGGTGTGCTGCTCATCCGCGAACCGCGCGACCCGGCGCCCACTCGGGCGTAACCGCCGAATACCGACCTCGACCGTACGAAACCCGCGAAATTCAGGAGATCCACCATGTCCGTATCCATCCAGATCCTCGCCGCGATCGCGGTGCTCACCAATGCCGTCGTCTACGGCGCCGATACTGTCGCCGCGCTGGTCACGCGATCGGTCAACCGCCGGCTCGACGACACGAGCCTGACCATCAGCGCGGGTTGGGGTCACTACTATGCCGACTCCCGTATGCCGCCGATCGGTATCACCGGAGTGGTGAGCGCACTGTTGGCCGCAGTGCTGGCCGCGGTGGGCGGGTACACCGTGCCCGCTGTCGCGGCGGGTCTGGCTGTGCTCGCCCTCGTCGCCTGGCTGGCGCTCTATGTGCGTATCGCCAAGCCGGTCAATACCGCGCAGAAGGCGGCCGCGCAGTCCGGGATCATTCCGCCGGATGCCCGCGCTCTGCAGGACCGCTGGGAGAGCATCCTCTACCCCCGGGTCGGTCTGCAGCTGATCGCGTTGATCGGGCTGGTGGTCGCTCTTGCGGCGATCTGACCCGGATCGGAACAGTGGCCCGCGCCGAAGAATCCTCCGGCGCGGGCCACAGTTGTATGTCGAGGACCTCGCAGGTCAGAGCACGATCACGTTCTTGCCACGGGTATGGCCCGACTGGCCTGCGGCGAAAGCATCGGCGATCTCCTCGAGAGCGAAGGTCGCGGCGACCGGGACCGTGAGATCGCCTTTGGCGGCGAGGTCGGCGAGCCGCTGAGTATGGGCGCCGTCCGGACGGACCCAGACGGAGTGGCCGCCGTGCTCGGTGACCGTGCCGTCCGCGATCGAGGCGTGGCGCCCGCCCCGGGCCAGCACCGCCAGCGTGGTGTCGAGCTGGCCGCCTACGAAATCGGCCACGGCCTGTACGCCGTCGGGAGCGAGCTCACGGATGCGTTCGACGATGCCCTCCCCGTAGGCCACCGGTTCGGCGCCCAGATCGCGCAGGAAATCGTGATTGCGTTCGGAAGCGGTGCCCAGGACCCGCGCCCCGCGCGCCCGGGCGATCTGGACTCCCAGACTGCCCACGCCGCCGGCCGCGGCATGGATCAGCACGGTGTCCTCGCTGGTCACCCCCAGAATATCGAGGGTGCGCAAGGCAGTTCCGCCGGCCAGCGGCAGCGCACCGGCCTGTTCCCAAGGCAGGTCCGCTGGTTTGCGCGCCACATGCGCGGCCTCCACGGCGACCAGTTCCGCGAAGGTTCCGGCCTGCAGAACATCTTTGCGGGCATAGGCCAGCACCTCGTCGCCGATCTCGAATTCAGGTGTATCGATACCCGTTTCGACCACGATACCGGCGACATCCCAGCCGGGAATCACCGGGAACACGGCATCGATCAGGCCGTCCAGGGCGCCCGACATCAGCTTCCAGTCGACCGGGTTCACTCCGGCCGCGCGCACCTCGATCAGCACCGAACCCGGGAACACCTTGGGTTTCGGCAGGTCACGCACTCGCACATCGCTGTTTTCGGTGGTGTATTCGTCGTAGGTGGCTGCGCGCATCATCCAGTCCTATCGGTTGCCGCCGTCACCTGCGCGCAACGACGCGCCGCAACTGATATTCCGGCTCCGGATTCCCGGTGGCCCGGGCGGATGCGGAGGGTCCGCCGAGCCGGGCGACACTGACCGGACTCGGGGACTTCCGCTCAGCCCGCGGCTACGGACTGCGGGCTGGTGCGGTTCAGGATGGCGGTGAGCTCGGTGTTGAAATGGTCGATCCGCTCGATATTGCCCAGGTGGCCGGTGGGCCAGACCTGGTAATCCGGCCGGTGCCCGGCCGCTTCCATCGTGTCGGCGATGAGTCGCGACATACGTTCGGGCAGCAGCCGGTCGTAGCGGCCGGCGATGATCGTGGTGGGCACGGTCAGATTCGCCGCAGCCGCACCCAGTTGCATATCCGCCAGGATCGCGGCATGGCGGCCGCGGGCGAGCGGGCGGCACGAGCGGACGATGTTCAGAGCGAAATCGGCCTGCTCGTTGGTGGCGCCGCGGGCCATGATCCGTTCCTTGAGGATTTCCCGGGCCGCCCAGCCGCCGGGGAGCGGCAGGGGGGACGTGAGGATGGACTCCGCGACGATCATCGGTAGCCGGATCGGCGAACCGAGCAGAGTCAACGGCTGATTTCCCACACTGAGCGGTTTGTTCAGCAGCGGCAGCAGATCGGTGTCGTAGCGGATATTGCCCGAGGTGGTGTTTGCGAGGACGACCGCGCGGGCGCGCCGGGCCACCTGCTGTGGATGGCGGGCCGCCCAGGCCTGCAGCGTGATACCGCCCATGCTGTGCCCGACCAGCATGGCCATCTGGTCCGGCCGCAGTGTCGCGTCGAGGACCGCGGCGAGATCATCGGCGAGGGTGCTGTCGCCCAGCGGGGCGCGACCGAGCGTGCTGTCGCCGTGGCCGCGCTGATCGTAGGCGATCACACGGTAGCGGTCGGCGAAGGCATTGATCTGGGGGTGCCAGTATTCGATACAACAACTCCAGCCGTGGACGAGCACGATCGGCTCGCCGTCGGCGGGACCGTAGGAGTGCACTCGCAGGCGGGCACCGTCGACAGTGGTCACCGCAACGACCTCGGGAACGGCGGCCGGCGCGTTGTAGTGCGCCGTTCGGAATCGGCGTGCGCGCAACGCAGCTCGGTATGGGGCGGTCAGCGCGCCTTCGTGCGCCTGCGACAGCGCGGTAATCGACTTCACCAGCATCAGAACACTCCTTTGTGCCTGCTGACACGGTAGCTCTGCAAGCTGGATGCTTACAAGAGCAAGCGCCGTTCCGGTACGCGTCTTCCGAGATGTCTGCGTTGTCCCGAATATCGGTGCGGTTAGGGGCACTGTTAGCCCAGAATGCCCATTCGGCGGAAGTTCTATACCTGGAACGGTGGAAACGGAGCAAGCACCTCCGTTGGTTGTGGCATCAACCCGCGCGCCGCGACTACCGTTGAGGACGTGAACGACTCCGACGCAGCCGAACCGCGCGAGCTCGTGGACCCCGTGGTTCCGGAAGCGGACGGGTCGGCGGGCAGGATGTCGCCGGCCGGGTGGCGCGGCATATTGCTACCCGGTGCGGCCGCGGCCGCGGGTGCGGCGGCGGTGTTGCTGCTGCACGTACGTGACCCGCATGTCGAGGGCGCTTATGGTCTGTGCCCCGTCTATGCGTTGTTCGGTGTGTACTGCCCCGGCTGCGGGGGTATGCGCGCAGTGCACAACCTGACCGAGGGACATATCGTCGATTCCCTGCACAGCAATCTGCTGGCGCTGCCGGTGCTCGCGCTCTACGCGCTGTGGGTGGGCGATTGGGCGATCCGTGGATGGCGTGGCGAGGGTCCACGCCTGCCGGGGATCAGCAGTGTCACGATGTGGACGCTGCTCGGCTCGATGGCGGTCTACACCATACTGCGCAACACCCCCTGGGGCACCTGGCTGACGCCGGTCTGACAGACGAGGCTTTCCGATGCGCGATTCACTCAAGGACCGGGTACGCGACAAATTGCGGCGCCAGCTCGCCGAGGACGGCCCGCCGGGTGGCGAGCCCGAGGACCCCCGACTCATCGCCGTGGTCACCGATCTCGACGCGCTGGACAGCGTCGCCGAGGACGATCCACTGGTCGAACAGCTCGCGGGCCGCTACCTGGTGTTCTGACCCGGATGCCCCGCGCTGCCGCCGACCGGCGGCAACTGCGGCAGGGCTTCGGAATACAGCCACTCCTGCCACAGCGGCTGCATCGGTGTCACGCTGTAATGGCCGACCAGATCGGTGAATTCCTCGGTGGATACCGAGGCGTGGCGGTGACGGGCCGTCCAATCGCGGATGAGCCGGAAGAAGGAGGTATCGCCGAGCTCGAGTCGCAGTGCGTGCAGGGTGAGGGCTCCGCGTTTGTAGACCCGATCGTCGAACATCAGGGTCGGACCCGGGTCGCCGACCAGGATGTTCTGTGGCTCCCGATGCAGGGTGTGCCAGGTCGCGCGGGCCAGCTGGTCGGCGCTCGGCCCGTGCGCTGCTTCCGACCAGATCCACTCCGCGTAGCAGGCGAAACCCTCGTGCAGCCAGATATCGCACCAGTGCTGGATCGTGAGGCTGTTGCCGAACCACTGATGCGCGAGTTCGTGTGCGACCAGCCGTTCGGCGCCGCGGCGGCCGTCGCAGTGGTTGGCGCCGAATATGGAGATGCCCTGGGCCTCGATCGGGATCTCGAGTTCGTCCTCGGTGACCACCACGGAATAGCTCTGGAACGGGTACGGGCCGAACAGATCGCTGAACACCGACATCATCTCGGGTTGCCGGGCGAAATCGTGGTCGAAGGCGGCGCGTAGCGCCGTGGGGATCACCGCGTGGATCGGGACCGGGGAATGCCGGTCGGTGAGCTGATGTCGACGGTAGCGACCTATCTGCACGGTTGCCAGATAGCTCGCCATCGGCTCGGTCTGCTCGTAGATCCAGGTGGTCTGACCGGCCTTGGTCTGTTTGCCGACCAGTTCGCCGTTGGCGAGCGTGAAATAGGGGGTGTCGGTGGTGATGGAGATCCGGTAGCTCGCCTTGGAACTGGGATGGTCGTCGCAGGGGAACCAGGACGCGGCGCCGTTGGGCTGACTGGCCACCAGCGATCCCTCGGTGAGTTCCTCCCAGCCGACCTCACCCCAGGGGCCGCGCACCGGTTTGGGCGCACCGGCGTATTGCACGACCAGCTGCAGGATCCCGCCGGCGGGTATGCGCTCGCGGGGGGTGACGGTGAGCTTGCCGTGCTGATGGGTGTACTTACCGGCTTTTCCGCCGTTGATCAGTACTTTCGAAACCGCGAGAGCCTGGGACAGATCGAGGGAGAAGCGGGGGCGTTCGGCGGTCGCGACGGCGGTGATCACTGCTCGCCCGGCGAGCCGGTTGCTGGCGACCTTGTAGTTCAAGTCGAGTTCGTATCGCGATACCCGATAGCCCCGGTTGCCGTTCTGCGGTAGATAGTCGTCGATGGGGGCGTCGTAGAACCTGCTCCCCATCAGCTGTCCGTCTCCTCTTCGGTCGGATCGGTATCGATTTCGGCCACCGGGCCGGACCACGGGGCGATCGGGTTTCCCCACCATCTGGTGGAGGCGGGCACCGTATCGCCGCGCATCACCAGGGAGCCCGGGCCCACGGTGGCGGCGGCGCCGATCGTGGCGGCGGGCAGCGCGACGCAATGCGGGCCGAGGGTCGCACCCGGTTCCAGAGTCACCGTGTCCATGGCCATGATGCGGTCGTGGAACAGGTGGGTCTGCACCACACAACCGCGTTCCACGGTCGCACCGTCACCGAGTGTCACCAGGTCTGCCTCCGGAAGCCAATAGGACTCGCACCATACCCCGCGGCCGATTTTCGCGCCGAGCGCACGCAACCACAGGTTCAGTACGGGCGTACCGGTCGCCGCCCGGGCGAACCACGGCGCCGCGACGGTTTCCACGAAGGCGTCCGATACCTCGTTACGCCATACGAACGAACTCCACAGCGGATGCTCACCGGCTCGGATCCGGCCGATCAGTACCCATTTCGCCGTAACCGCGCTCGCGCAGGCCACCGCGCCGGCGACCATCAGCACCACACCGGAGAGCAGTGCCGCCGCCGGATAACCGAACCGATCGGCCACCCGGGCCAGCCCGAGCAGGACGCCGAGGCCGATGGCGAAGGTCACCACGACCGCGGCCAGGCGGCACGTCTCGAAGGCACCGCGGAAAACACGCAGCCGCAGTGGGGGATCGAAGGTGCGGTCGGTATCGGCGGTGCCCGCGGCCCGGCGCAACCGAACCGGCGGGCTCCCCAGCCAGGAGGAGCCCGCCTTCGCCTTGGTGGGCGCCGCGGACAGTACCGCGACCAGACCGTTCTTCGGGACCCGCCGGCCGGGCGCGGCCATCCCGGAATTGCCCAGGAAGGCGCGCTTTCCGACCTTGGCCTCGCCGATGTGCAGCCAGCCGCCGCCGAGTTCGTAACTGGCGACCATGGTGTCGTCGGCCAGGAAGGCGCCGTCGGCGACAGTGGTGAATTTCGGCAGCAGCAGCACTGTCGACGCTTCCACGTGTTTGCCGACCTTCGCGCCGAGCAGGCGTAGCCAGACCGGTGTGAGCAGGGACGCGTAGAGCGGGAACAGGAAGGTGCGGGCCGAGTCCAGCAGCCGTTCGGTGGCCCAGACCTGCCAGCCCACCCGGCTGCGCACCGGGTGGTAGCCCTCGGTGAGGCCGATACTGAGCAGCCGCACCGCGATCACGGTGGTGACGGCGTACACCATCAGGCTGAAAGCAGTGGCGACCGGCAGCCACAGGAACGCGGGCAGCAGCGCGGCACCGAAATCCGCGGTATCCCGGATACCCCACGCGATCACCACCAGGCCCGCCGCCAGACCGAACAGCGGCAGCGCGCCCAGCGCCAGCGAGCCGATCCCGAACGCCAGCACCCAGTGCACCGCCCGCTGCGGTGTCTCGGCGGGCCATCGGTGCCGGGCCTTGCCGACTTTGACCGCGGGCGAACCGGCCCATTCCTGACCGGCCTTCACCTTCCCCGACACCGCCGAACCGGCCGCGATCTCGGCGTCGCGCCCGATTCTCGTCCCGGGCAGCAGCACCGAACGTGCGCCGACCACCGCGCCCTTACCCACCACGATCGACCCGATGTGCACGGTGTCCCCGTCGATCCAGTAACCGGACAGGTCGACCTCGGGTTCCACACTGCAGCCGTCGCGCAGTTCGAGCATGCCGGTGACCGGGGGCAGAGTGTGCAGATCGACACCTTCACCGACCTTCGCGCCGAGCGCGCGCGCGAACGGCACCATCCACGGGGCACCGGAGAGATTCTCCGCCCCGCTGGCCTCCGACAGCCGGACCGCCGCCCACAGTCGCACATGCACCGACCCGCCGCGGGGATAACTGCCCGGCCGCACACCCGCGAGCAGCGTCCGGGCGCCCACCACACAGATCGCCATGCGGCCGAGCGGGGTGATGAACACCAGGAACAGCAGCGCCGTCCACCACCAGGACAGCCGCGGCAGCCAGGGCAGCAGTTCGAACCACGCGGCGACGCCGGAGGCGACAGCGAGCCAGGTCACCCACTGCAACCCGGTCAGCGTGGTCAGGGCCACCGTGGCCAGCACCTGGATCCACTGGGCGGACGGTGGGGTCGGCCGGACCGGGCGGGTTTCGGTGGCGACGGCCGGTGCGCTCTGCTCGAGCAGTTCGGCGAGCGCTCCGAGCCGCGGGTGGTCGTACACTTCGGCGACCGTGACCTGTGGATACCGCGCGCGCAGCGCGGTGACCAGTTGGGCGGCCGACAGCGAACCGCCGCCGAGTGCGAAGAAATCGGCGTCGGCGCCGGTGATCTCGGCGCCGAGGACATCGGTCCACAGCTGGGCAACCCAGGCGGCGGTCCCGGTGAGCCCGTGCTCGGTGGTGCGGTCGGCGTCGGCGAGCGGCCAGGGCAGCGCATTGCGGTCGACCTTGCCCGAGATGCGAGTCGGTAGTTCGGGAATCACCACCAGGCGCGGTATCAGCGGGGCCGGCAGGTGTTCGGCCAGCCTGGTGCGGGCGGCGGCCAGGTCGTAGTCCTCCGTGACGCCGGTGAGATAGCCGATCAGCACCGGGGCTCCGGTCGCGGTGGTGCGCACCGCAGCGGCCGCGCCACCGACACCGGGCAGGTGCTGCAGCGCGTTGTCGATCTCGCCGAGTTCGATCCGGCGGCCACCGATCTTCACCTGGTCGTCGGCCCGGCCGAGGAAGATCAGACCGGCCTCTTCGTTGCGGACCAGGTCGCCGCTGCGATAGGCGCGGTCCCAGCCGAGAGTGTCCAGCGGTGCGTATTTCTCGGCGTCCTTGGCGGGATCGAGATAGCGGGCCAGGCCGACCCCGCCGATCACCAGCTCGCCGGCCTCGCCCTCACCGACCGGTACCCCGTCCGCGTCGACCACCACCAGGTCCCAGCCGTCCAGCGGCAGCCCGATCCGCACCGGTCCGATGCCATCCAGCAGGGCCGCGCAGGCGACCACGGTGGCCTCGGTGGGGCCGTAGGTATTCCATACTTCGCGATCGGGGTCGGCGAGGCGTTCGGCCAGTTCCGGGGGAACGGCCTCGCCACCGAAGATGAACAGCCGCACCGATTCCAGGGCCTCGGCGGGCCAGGTCGCGGCCAGAGTCGGGACGGTCGACACCACGGAGATGCCCTGCCGGACCAGCCAGGGCCCGAGGTCGGCGCCGGTGCGGACCAGGGCGCGCGGGGCCGGCACCAGACAGGCGCCGTGCCGCCAGGCCAGCCACATCTCCTCGCAGGAGGCGTCGAAGGCGACCGACAGGCCGGCCAGGACGCGGTCGCCGGGGCCGAGCGGAGTATCGCGGAGGAACAGGCGGGCCTCGGCATCGACGAAGGCGGCCGCGTTGCGGTGGGTCACCGCGACCCCTTTGGGTGTACCGGTGGAGCCCGAGGTGAAGATGATCCAGGCATCGTCGTCGACCGTCGGATGCGCGCCGGATTGCTCGTCGATTGCCCGGTCCGCGCCGGGGGCGTCCGGGCGGTCGGCGACCGGACGGATACCGTCGGCCGTCACCACCGCTGTCACCCGCGCCTCGGTGAAAACCAGTTCGGCGCGTTCGGCCGGGTCGTCGGCGTCCACCGGAACATAGGCCGCGCCGGCGTGCAGGACGGCCAGGATCGTGAGATAGAGCTCCCAGGTGCCGGAGGGCATCCGGACCCCGACCCGGTCGCCGCGCCGGACCCCGGCGGCGAGCAGGTCCCGTACCGAGTTGTCGATCTCGATCAGGAGCTCGGTGTAGCTCAGGCTGCGGTCGGCGGTCGCGATCGCGGGTGCGTCGGGGTACGCGGCGGCCGTCTGGGTGACGATATCGACCAGCGTCCGCGCCGGTGGCGCAGCCGCGGCCCGCCTCAGCGCGCTCTCCGCATCCACCTGCGACCGCATGTGTCCGGCCCACCTTCCATCGCCCAGCCGACGGACTGGTTGTCTCATACGAGGGTTACCGCATGGCAAACAGCGGTCGACCGGGTGACCAGATTACTCGGCGATCGGTAACACTCGATGTCGGCGGACGGGTCGCGGCAGGATCAGTCGGTGTCGTCGGCGAGCGGGGTGGGCCGGTAGTACCGGCCGTTGTAGTAGAGCAGGGGAGCGGCCGATGTCTCGTCCTCGTCGGTGTCGTCGTGCACCCGCACCACCCGGCCCACCACGAAAGTGTGGTCGCCGATGGGGATGAGTTGCTCCACCGTGGTACGCAACCAGAGCGGAGTGCCGTGCAGTACCGGCTCACCGGTGTCCAGGGCACTCCACAGTGCGGGATCGCTGAACCGGTGCGCGGCCGTCCGCGCGAATCGCTGGGCCAGATGGCGCTGGTGCTCACCCAGGAAATGGATGACCACGGAGTCGGCGGCGGTCAGGGCCGCCAGGCTCGACGACGTATCGCTGATGTTGAACGAGACGAGTGGCGGGTCCAGCGAGAGCGAGGCGAACGAGGTCGCCGTGAATCCGACCGGGCCGGTGGCCGACTCGAGCGTCACGATGGTGACCCCGGACGGGTAGTGGCGCATGGAGGCGCGGTACTGCTCGGCGGTGATACCGCTGAGGTCGTCGGGGATCCGGATTCCGGTATCGGGCCGTGGTGCTTCGGTCACCTCGCCGACGCTACGCCCGGATCGGCCCTCCGGGGCGGGCCGGTCCACTGTCCGGGAAGGTGCCGGCCGGGGTCAATCCAGGTCCAGGGAGAGCCCCGCCGTGATCCGCAGCAGCTCCCGGTAGGAGGTGCGGAAGACGGTGCCCGGACTGCCGCCCGCGGCCCACAGTTCCCGATGCGCCGCGAGACCCGAATCCACCCAGGTGGGCAGGTTCGCCGGATGGCCGACCGGCGCGACACTGCCCGGGAGCTGCCCGGTGTAGCGCACCACCAGATGGGGTGGCGCCGGAATCAGCGGTCCCTCCAGGCGCGCGCCCGTATGTTCCGGATCCACCCGGTGCGCCGCCGAGACCAGCAGCAGGATCGGATCGTCGCCGAGGAGGAAGACCTGTGCGTGCACCAGCGCCTCGAGCTCCACCTCCAGCGCCTCGGCGGTCTCGGCAGGACCGGTCGCCGATTCCGGCGCGGTGACGATCAGCCCGTGGTGACCACGGGCGATCAGAGTATCCGAGACCCGGCAGGTTATCTGTGGAAGCGACCTGCGCATGGGCACAGGGTAGAGCGATCCGCGATATCGCGCGCCCGATTACCCACTGACCGGACCGGACCGATCTGTCTGCGATGTCGTGCCGGTGGAGTCCGACCGCCCGGTGCACGGCCGTCGCCGCCGAATCCGTCCCCATTAAGCTGGGCAGATGACTGATTGGCAGGCTTTCACCGTCGAAACCGATGATCACGTCGCCCGTGTGACGCTCACCGGGCCGGGTAAGGGTAATGCGATGGGCCCGGATTTCTGGCGGGAGCTGCCGGAGATCTTCCACGGCCTCGACGCCGATCCCGAGGTCCGGGCGATCGTGCTCACCGGGTCCGGGAAACACTTCTCCTACGGCCTGGACCTCCCCGCGATGAGCGGTACCTTCGGCCCGCTGATGGCCGACCGCGCGCTCGCCGCGCCGCGCACCGATTTCCTCGCCGATATCCGCCGCCTCCAGGCCTCGATCACCGCGGTCGCGGAATGCCGCAAACCGGTGATCGCCGCCGTTTCCGGCTGGTGCATCGGTGGCGGACTGGATCTGATCGCCGCCGCGGATATCCGCTACGCCAGCGCCGAAGCCAAGTTCAGTCTGCGTGAGGCGAAGGTCGCCATCGTGGCGGATGTGGGTTCGCTACAGCGGCTACCCGGGATTATCTCGGAAGGACATCTGCGCGAGCTGGCCTTCACGGCGAAGGACATAGACGCCGCGCGAGCGGAGAAGATCGGCCTGGTCAACGACGTCTTCGCCGATCAGGAAGCGGTACTGGAAGCGGCCCACGCCACCGCCCGCGAAATCGCCGCGAACCCGCCCCTGGTGGTTCAAGGCGTGAAGGACGTACTGGGCCGACGAAACTCCGCCGCGGTCACCGAGGGCCTGCGCTACGTCTCCGCCTGGAACGCGGCATTCCTGCCGTCGGAGGATCTGACGGAAGCCATCCAAGCAGTCTTCGAAAAGCGAACCCCCGACTACAAAGGCCGCTGACCCCACCCCACCCCTCCCCACCGACCCCGGGCCCCCAAAAAGTCGCATGCGACCGCACGTCGAATGCCCCGCAACCCGCATGTGTCGAGTTTTACGAGACACCTCAAAGGGTTGAGGCCCGTCTCGCCGTTCAGGCCTCGAGAGCGCATGAGCCGAAGGCTCGAGTCTCGAGGATCCACTGGATCGCACCACCGGGTTCACCGACAGCGGCCGTCCGGCCGGTTTCCAGGAGGGCCCGTATGACCC
>NZ_JBSFDZ010000040.1:0-41068 GCF_053594175.1 Nocardia sp. NPDC001965 | reverse complement strand
GCGATCGCCACCCGTTACGACAAGACCGCCACGTCCTACCGCGGGATGCTCGACCTGGCCACCCTGCTCATCTGGCTTTGAGGACACTCTCTAGGACCGCCCGGCCGACAATGTCGAGGAATTCCACGGCCGAGACCGGGGTGAGGTGTGGGCGGGGCCGGCCACCCCACGCACTCTCACTCGCCGCGGTTCCTGTTCCACAGCTGATGCGTCAGACCGCTGGATGTGCTGATGGACTCGACACTGAATCGCTCTTCCAGGCCGGTGAGGTGATCCCAGATCCGAACACCGGCTCCGAGCACGATCGGGATGATCGACACGTGCAGGAAATCGATGAGATCGGCCTGGAGGAACTCGCTTACGGTGGACGGGCCGCCGCCGATCCGGACGTCCAACCCGCCGGCCGCGTCTTGCGCCAAGCGAAGCGCCTCCTGCGGCGAGGCATCCACGAAGTGAAAACTGGTGCCGTTGCCGAACTCGAGCGTTTCGCGCGGGTAATGGGTGAGCACGAAGACCGGTGTGAGGAACGGCGGCGCATCTCCCCACCAGCCCTGCCAACCGTCGTCGGGCCATTCGCCCGCCTGCGGGCCGAACTTGCGGCGGCCCATGATCTCCGCCCCGATGCCCTGGCCCCACATGCTGAACATGGCGCGGTCCACGGTCACCGGTTCGTCGATTCCGTGAATGCCGTGGATGACGCGTCCGTCGAACTTGCCGAAGAGCGCCCCGGCTCCGCCTATCGGCGCTTCCAGCGTCACGTGATCACCGGCGGCGTACCCGTCCGAGGAGACGAAGAGGTTGTGGACTCGCGTGCGGGACATAACGGCTCCAATGCATGTGATTGCAAAATGAAATCACTCACACCCTAGCGAAGGTGATCTTTATCTGCAATCACTTCGGCGATCAATCCGGTCAGCACTCCGGCCACCGGTGCGGCCGTCACCAGGGCACCGCTCCGGCATCGTCGAAGAATCCGCCGGTCGGACCGTCGTCGCGCAGGGTCGCGAGGCGAATCGCGATGGCCGCCCCCTGGTGTGGTGTACGCACGCCGCGAAAACCGTTGAGATCGGTGGCGGTGAAACCGGGACAGCCGGAGTTGATCAAGATGTCGGTATCACCCAGTTCCTTCACATACTGGACGGTGAGGGCGTTGAGGAAGGTCTTCGAGGCCGCGTAGACGGCGGGAACCGGGCCCATATCGATGCCGGGCGTGGTTTGCAGGGCGAGCGAGCCGACGCTGCTGGACATGTTGACGATTCGCGGTGCGGCCGAGGCGCGCAGCATCGGCAGCATCGCGTTCGTGACCCGGACGACCCCGATCACATTGGTTTCCACGACGATTCGCACGGTCGCGGGATCCACCGTGGTGGGTCTCTGCGGCAGACCGCCGGTGATCGCGGCATTGTTGACCAGAACATCGAGCCCGCCGACGCGGTCGGCGATCAATTCGGCGGCCGCGGCCACACTTGCGTCGTCGGCTACGTCGAGCGGCACACCGAACGCATCGATCCCGGCCGCGCGCAGTTTCTCCACCGCGGTGTCGCGGCGTTGCCGATCACGCGCGCCCACACCGATTCGCCAGCCGAGCGCGCCCAGGCCGGCGGCGATCTCGAATCCGATTCCCTTGTTCGCGCCGGTCACCAGCGCAATCGTCTGTTCACTCATATTGCCGATCCTGCTGCGGTGCCGGGCGCGGCGTCCAAGACCGATCGAGTGGTCGGCGATACCGCACGGGTATCGGCCGTGGTCATCGCTGGATACCATCACCTGGTGGAGACGCGGGAGATGCGATACTTCGTCGCCGTCGCCGAGGAGTTGCACTTCGGGCGGGCGGCACAACGGCTCGCGATCGCCCAACCACCACTGTCGCGAGCCATCCAGCAGCTCGAACGGCGACTCGGAGTCGTGTTGTTGCACCGCACCGCTCGCGCTATCACGTTGACCGAAGCCGGTTCGGTACTGCTGCGCGAGGCCCGGACCGCGCTCGACGCGGTGGAAGCCGCGGAGCGGCGAACCCGCCGTGCCGCAGCCGACCAGCCCCGGGTGGTGCTGGCCACCAAGGCCGGGGCGTCCAGTGAACTGTTGTCGAAGCTGCTGCACGCCTACGCCGCCGAACCGGGCGCCGTGGCAGTCGAGGTGATGCTGTGCGGGCCGGGCCGGGCGGAAAATCTGCTGCGCAACGGGCATGCCGACGTCGCTCTGCTCCACCGGCCCTACGACACGACGGCCGGATTCGACACCGAGGACCTGCACACCGAACAGCAGGTCGTGGTCCTGCCCGCAGGTCATCCGCTCGCCGGCCGGACGCATCTGACGTCGGCCGAGATCGACACCCTGACGAAGCTGCCCCGGCCGCGCTGGCCCGGACGGGACGGCAGCTATCCGGACGGCCCCGGCCCGCGGGTGCGCGACCACACCCAACTGTTCCAACTGATCGCCCTCGGACTGGCCTGCGCGGTCGTCCCCGAATCGCTGCGAACCCAGCTACGCGACGATCATGCCGTCGTGCCCGTGCCGGACGCCCCGGCCGTCACGACCGTCATCGCCTGGCCACCACACAGCAGATCCAAAGCCGTCGCCGACCTCGTCCACACCGCGACCCGCCTCTGACCGACACCACTGATCGCCGACCGTACCGAGCACCGGCCGAGGAACACCGCACCGATCGCAGACTCGGACTCGACTGCGTCGGCCCGACTCCGGGACCATCGCAATACATCCACGATGCGATCCCGGCGAACTGCCGCCGTGGCGGCGTTACCTCGCCATCACGAAAGTAGGCCCGTCCAGGCCCGGTGTCCGCGCCGAAACACACGCCCGCGCCGCGGAGCACACTGACCGAACCGGCCGGTATGCGCGGCGTCGGCAATACGAACGATCGGCCCCGTCCGAATTCCGGACAGTGCCGGTCGAGTCTCCACAGCCCCAGCCCGGAGCACCCGCGGCCACCGGCGACACGGCGGCACCGTCGGGCGGAGGGCATCCGATACGGACTACACCGGATCCTCATCCGGCCCAGCCACAGCACCGGTGAGTCCCGATCGAACCACGCCCCAGCCGTATCAGCGGCCATGTCAGGGCGGTGTCAGGGCCGTGACAGCCGACCCGGCGAAAGTAAACCGCACAACAGCACAGGCCGGGAAGACACCAACCTCCCCCGGCGCATCACCGAAAGGAACACAATGTCGGGCAACTTCACTCCGCACTCGGCCGACTCGACCTGGACCGGCATGGTGCCCATCGAGGACACCGCGCTGGCCGTGAGCGACACCGGCGGCTCCGGCCGCCCGATCGTCTACCTCAACGGCTCCTATGCCGGCCAGCGGCACTGGCAGCGGGTGATCGACGACCTCGGTCCCGGCTACCGGCACATCACCTTCGACGAACGCGCCCGCGGAAAGTCGAAGCGATCCGAGGACTATTCCTTCGAGGCGTGCCTGCGCGATATCGACGCGGTCCTCACGGCGCGGGGAGTGGATCAGCCGCTGCTGGTGGGCTGGTCCTACGGCGCGCTGCTAGGGGTGCACTGGGCCGACCGCCACCCGGACCGGGCCCTCGGTGTGGTCGGGGTGGACGGCCCGTACCCGTCCGGCTGGACCGACGAGGCCGGCCGGGAACGGCTCCGCAAGACGTTTCGCCGCATGCGGTTGCTGCTGCCGCTGGTCGCCCCGATGGGCCTTGCCGCGCGGATGAGCGCCGACCAGCATGCCGAGATCCAGATCGAGTCCCATGCGCTGCACGCCGCCCTCGGTCCCATCCTCGACACCATGAGCCGCCCGGTCCGCTATGTGGCCGCCTCGGCCGACACGGTCTACGACAAGGGCGGTGAGCTGGAGCAGATGCGCCGCACCCTCGACCCGTATCTGGAGCGGAACCCGAACCTGAAGGTCAGCGCGAGAGTCGCCAGTGACCACGGCAAGATCCTGCGTAAGGATTCCCCCGCTGTCGCCGACGCGGTCCGTGAGATCGTCGCCCTCCTCGAGCAGCAGGAGAGCTGAGCTGTGACGAATCCCGCCGGCACGCAACGGCATCCCCGGCGCCGACTGATCCTGGCAGTGCTGTGCCTGTGCACGATGGTGCTGGTGATCGACAACGGGGTGCTGGCGGTAGCGATCCCGTCGCTCACCACCGATCTCGGCGCGACCGCCCAGGACATCCAGTGGATCACCGCGTCCTACATCCTGGTCTTCGCGGGACTGCTGCTGACGGCCGGCAGCCTGTCGGACCGATACGGTCGCCGCCGCATCATGATCATCGGCTTGGTGGTCTTCGGAACGGCCTCGGGCCTGACCGCTTTCGCGGCGACTCCGTGGCTGCTCATCGTGGGCCGAATCCTGATGGGCATCGGCGGTGCGCTGGTGATGCCCAGCACACTGTCGATCCTGATCACCGTCTTCGACGACGACGAGGAGCGACGCCGGGCCACCGCAACCTGGAGCTCGGCGCTCATGATCGGCCTGATCGGCGGCCCGATCCTGGGCGGCGCGCTGATCACCCGGTTCTGGTGGGGTTCGGTATTTTTGATCAACATCCCGATCACCGTTATCGCGATCTACGCCGCCGCCCGCTGGATGCCCGAGTCCCGCGCCCCCTGGCGGCGGTCCGACCCGCTCGGTGTGGTCCTGTCCACGATCGGCATGGCCGCCCTGGTCTGGGCGATCATCGAACTGCCGCGCTACGGCGCGACCGATCCCGTGGTCCTGGCCGCCCTCGCTGTGGGCCTGAGTGCTCTGGCCGGTTTCGTCGTCTGGGAACTGCGCACGCCGTTCCCGATGGTACCGATGGGCCTGTTCCGCGATCGCAACTTCACCGGAGGCAGCCTGGCCCTGCTGCTGGTGCGGATCGGCTCGGCGGGGCTGCTGCTGGCGATCCCGCAGTTCCTGCAGTTCGTGCTGGACTACTCGCCGACCGCGGCCGGCATGGCCATCGCCCCGATGGCCGTCGCCGCCATCGTCGGCAACAGCATCGGCGGCGCACTCGGCGCCGAGATGGGCAACCGCACCCTGGTGTCCGTCGGAATTGCCGTCGTCGCGGCGGGATTCGGACTCCTGGCCACAATCTCACCCGGCGACGGCTACCCCACCCTGGCGACCGCGCTGGTCGCCCTGGGCCTCGGGGCGGGACTGGCGCAGCCCGCCGCCGTCGCCGCCCTGATGGGCACGGTCCCCCACGAACACGCAGGGGTCGGCTCGGCACTCAACGACACCGTCCAACAGACCGGCGCCGCACTCGGAATCGCCATCCTGGGCAGTGTGCTGGCCGGAGCATTCACCGGTGCTATGCCCGCGACGGTGTCCGAACAAGCCCGCAGTTCCGTCGCGGACGCCCTCGCGGAGGCCGCCCGCACCGCCGACGAAGGGCTGGCGGAGTCCGCACGCACCGCGTTCACGCACGCCATGTCCCTCACCTCCTTCGCTGGACTCGGCGTCTCACTGGTAGGAGCCGCGCTGGCCCTACTGCTCATCCGTGGCCGCACCGCCGACTCGGTCGCGAGCCGCAGCGCCGATATGGAGGTCACCACATGAACACCGTCTCACCCGGCCACTCACCAACCAGTACAGGGAGTCCGGCCGTGCCCACCTCGGTAGGCACGCGATCGAACCGAACAGCCGAACGGCTGCTGAACGACAGCCACCCCCTGCCGCTTTCGGTCCTGTTGCACCTCGTCCCCGGCGCGCTGATCGTCGCCGCCTATCTGCTCATCGGCGAACCACTCGCGAATGCCGTCGGATATCCGGCTTTCCTGGGCTGGGCAATCGCCCTCTGCCTGATCCTGATACCGACCCTGGCGGGACTGCTGTGGCTCGGGCACGCCCGTAACGGCCGGGTCTCGCTGCGCGGCGTACTGCATTACACCGATAAACCACTCCCGCGCGGGAAACTCGTGGCCATGATCATCCCACTGATCGTGTGGATGACACTGCTGAGCTTCGCGCTGGCACCGGTGAACACCTTTTTCAAGACCTTCTTCACCTGGCTCCCGTACGCGGGTACCAGCGATAACGGCAACAACTCGTACCTCGACGGATATCCACACTCGATCATGCTCACCACGATGCTGATCTGCCTGCCGCTCACCGGAATCGCCCTCCCGCTCATCGAGGAGCTGTACTTCCGCGGCTTCCTGCTGCCCCGCATCACCCACCTCGGCCGATGGGCGCCGGTGGTCAACACGGTCCTGTTCTCGCTGTATCACTTCTGGTCGCCCTGGGCGTTCCTGTCGAGGGTGGTCTTCACCTTCCCGGGGTACTGGTCCGCGTGGCGGCACAAGGACATCCGGCTGTCCATCGGAATGCACGTCGGTGTGACCTCGATCCTGGCGATATTCGGCACCCTCGGCCTCGCACTGAGCATCCTCTGATCGGTGGTCGTAACAATGAATCCACGGCGCCCCGCCGACCGATCGAGTCGAGTGGGCCACGCAACCCACTTCTTCGCACGCGCTGCACGTCGAAGCGGTACTCGCCCCCGTGACATCCACTATCTGCACTTCGAACGACCTGATCACGGCTCGGCTCCCATCCCGAAGCCGAATAGCCTCAGCGCACGACCTGCCCCTGACCGAACCGGCAGGGATGGGCACAGCCGACAGCGACCGACTGTGCACTGCGCCCCAGTACATCCCTTCCGCCGCGTTCAAGGGGCGAGTGCGGGAGTTCCTCACCGGCGCAGGGCGGTTGCCACCAGTCGGCGGCTACCCGGTCGCCCCGGAGACGCTGGGCCGGCAATTCGGGCTGCCGGACCGATCGCGTGGCCGAGCGGCTGGTTTCGGCAACGTCAAAGGCGGTGCGTGACATCGTCACCGGCCTGATCATCCCGGCCCTGTCATCGGCCGCCGACGCCGCGCCTTCGTCGTCGCCCAGTGACAATCGCTCTCGTTCCGGCCGGTGCCATGCTCACCATCCTGCTCCGCCGCGGATCCACCGTCACCGCAATCGGTGTCCACGGCCTGACCGCCGCTCCGGTTTCCGCCACCGGCGTGCTGCTGCTCCGTGAGGAACGCCCGTGCGACCGATCCTCACCAGGGTGGGATCCGGCTCGTAACCTACTTCTTTCCAGACGCTGAACCGCGGGAACTCGACTTACACGTTGAAGCGGAACTCGACCCTGTCGTCAGGCCAGGAGCAACGTCTTCAGACAACGTCGACCTGGCCCGATGGAGAGGTTACCTAGCATCGAGACACTTTCGCATACCGTAGCGGACCAACCTAGCCGTCGTGGTCAAGTTCCGAGTACTTGACCGCACGGCCGTAGGCCTGCTGGATCGGATAGCGCTCGGCGTTCGTCAACAGCTTCGCCTCGACCGCGGCAGCGAGGTCGATTTGTAGCACATCCGCAAGTCGTAACAGGTAGATGAGGACATCGGCGACCTCCTCCTCGACTCGAACGCGACGAGACGCATCGCCCATGAGCGCTCGGCTCTGGTCGTCGGTCAACCACTGGAAGAGTTCGGCCAGCTCTCCGATCTCACCGGTCAGCGCCATGATGAGGTTCTTGGGGGTATGAAAAACACCCCATCCTCTTTCCGACACGAAGTCGGCAACCATCCGCTGCAGTCTCTCGATCGCCATTCGCTGGTTGTAGCAGGTGGCGATCGTCGTCCACCGCGGAGGCCACATACGGACGAATTCCGCGAGGAGCGACGGTGGGACACCGATCTGGACAGAGCGCTGCTCAGCTCTTGCCGAGCCCCGATCGCGGCGCGCTAGCATCTTGATGATCTCAGCGCACGGCGGAGCTCGGGTCATGGGTGTCGCCGGCTTGCAGAAGGTTTGGGAAGTGGGGGCATTGTGAAGCTCAGATCGTTCCGGTCGACCGCGCGCGAAGTGCTGGCTCTGTCTCGGAAGGGGGAGCTCGCCGCAACAATCACCGAGAAAGCAGGGAAGAAGGGCAGCCCGCCGGAACGCCGGTCTTGGGAGGCCAGCCTTCCGGCCCTCGCCAAACTCCTTGTCCGAGCGGGACTGAACGAGATCGACATGCTCATCGAGTGCTCGCTCCCGGGCTCGAGCCAGCGTATCGATGTACTGCTCGCCGGCGTTCATCCCACGACCGGAGCCGACAGCTATGTCGTGGTGGAGCTGAAACAGTGGACCCACGCCGAACTAGGGTGGAGCAGTGACCGGGTCGTATGGACGCTACACACACGCGGGGACCAGCTCCATCCCATCGAGCAGGTACGCGGCTACTGCAAATATCTTCGCCGTGACGTCGTTGTTCTGCACGATCGCCCTGCAGCCCTGCACGGGGTGGCGTATCTGCACAACGCCGAGAAGCGATTCGTCGAACCGCTGTTCCAGCTCGATCCCGATCAGCTCGGAAGCTTGTACACAGGCGACCAACACGACGAGTTTGTGGACTACCTCCGTGCGCGGCTCGCGACAACCCCGGACAGCTCTCCCGGCGACCGGCTGCTCGACAGCGAGATCCGCACCAGAACAACACTCCTCAACTCGAAGACCGCAGACCTGCGCATTGCCGATGAGCAGCTGGTCAACAACCAGCGCCTGGCCTTCGAGGCCGTAATGAACCGGATAGCGCACTCACGCAAGGGAAAGCAGAAGAGCATCGTGCTCGTCACCGGCGGGCCCGGCAGTGGCAAAAGTCTGATAGGCATGGCGCTGTTGCAGCGACTCCGGGCAGACGGCCGGCGGGTTCGGTATGCCACAGGATCGGAAGCCATCACGAGGACGATGCGACGAATCTACGGCAAACAAGAGCCTGAACTAAAGAAACTGATCACCTACTACAGGAACCTGACAACAGAGCAGGACGAGTGGTTGGACGTGGTCATCTGCGATGAAGCGCACCGGATCCGGCGAGTATCCACTGACCGCTACACCCGTAGTGCACTGAGGACCAAGCGGCCCCAGGTAGATGAACTCATTGAAGCCGCACGGGTGCCGGTTTTCCTGTTGGACGAGAACCAAGTTGTCCGCCCGGACGAGGTCGGGACTATCGACCACATCCGAGATCACGCTGCCCGAGCTGGACTGCCAGTCTTTCAAATCAATCTCGACGGTCAATTCCGCTGTGGCGGTAGTGCGGCATACGACGAGTGGGTGCTGAACCTGCTGGGTCTGCGGGCATTCGGTCCGATGCCGTGGAAGGATGAAGAAGACTTCACAGTCCGCGTGGCAGACTCGCCGCAGCAAATGGAGGACTTCCTACGTTCGAAGATCACCTCGTCGGTCACGGCGAGGATCACCGCCGGCTACTGCTGGGATTGGACCCCCGAGCCGGAGAACGACGGATCGCTCGCACATGACATCAAGATCGACGGCTGGTCCAAGCCATGGAACTACGCAAGTGAGAATGTCGGTGGGCCGAACGATCCGCCTCCAAGTTGGTTATGGGCGCACGACCCCCGCGGATTCGAGCAGGTCGGGTGCATCTACACGGCTCAGGGCTTCGAGTTCGATTGGGCAGGTGTAATACTCGGGCCCGAAATCGGAGTAGAAGACCAAAACCTCGTAGTCCGCCGGGGCGCCAACAAGGACAAGAAGCTCCGGAGCAAACAGCTCTTCGACGAGGACTTCGACATCCTCATCCGCAATACGTACAAGGTCCTCCTGACCCGCGGTATGAGGGGGGTCGTTCTCTACGCTGTCGACCCTGCCACCCAAGAGTTCATCTCCGGCCTGGTCGAGTCTTTGCCATGAGCCGAGGACTACGCATTTGATTCCGCTGGCTTGCGCTTCGTCGCACCCAGTTCAGGTGAAGGCGGGGTCACCAGACGGAGGACAGGGCGCTGCTGTTGCATCCCGAGCATCTGTCTCACCGTAGCCATGTCCCACGCGAGCTCCCGTGCCAGCTCGGCGACGCTCAATCCGTGCTCGCTGGCCATTGAAAACGCTTTGGCGAGCAGGGCTGGTTGTTCGCCCGGGAAGCCCGACAATGATTCGGGCAGGCCAAATCCAGGAGTATCTGCGAGTTCGCGCAAGCGGATATAGGCCCGACTGGCCGAGGAGTCCGAGAGCAGTCCAAGCTCCCGGCACCGATACACCAAGGAATGCACCGATACGCCCCATACCTCTCTCAATGCCGACAACTTCTGGAGGTCGGCCCGGCTGGGTAGCTCAGCTGCGATCGAGTCCCGAGGAGTGAGGAATTCTGCGGCAAAAACATCTGCCTCGCGCTCCTCGGCTGTGTTGCCGGGCGTGGAGTCACCATGCAAAACCAAGTGTCCCAGTTCGTGGGCGGCAGTAAAACGATGACGGTAGACGTCGTCAGTCCGGTTTGGCGTCAGCACGATCACCGGGCGCGGCAGCCGCGAGGTCGAGAAGGCGTCAACCGCCCGGAGATCCTCGTCGCGAGACGGGGTAACTACGACGATCCCACGGACTTCCAGTTGCCGCACCAGATGGGTTACGGGCCCCGTTCCCAAACCCCATGCAATGCGGAGGGCTCTAGCTGCCGCCACGGGCTCGCGCGGCAGCGCATTTCCCGATTCTACTTCCCCGCCTGCGAAGCCGGGCAACTCGACCGCGGGAAGCTGGACGCGTTTCTCTAGCGCATATACCAGTTCCCACACCTGCTCAGTCAATGCCACCGCTTTGGCCCGTTGGTACGAGCGGGTACTGCGCAAGCTGCGAAAATGCGCTGCAGACGGATCCAAGCGACTGTGGGGGCGACCGGCCAGGAAGAAGTCGAGCGGAACATCAAGCGCCTCAGCCAGGCGTCGAAGCGCCTCGGGGCGAGGTTTGCTGGCACCTATCTCGTACTGGCTGACGGCGGCGGGAGTCACCCCTAACTCCTCGGCCAGCCGCTTCTTCGTTCGGCCGGCCAGGTGACGTGCCTGGGTTAGACGCAACGGGTCAAACGCCTGATTCACAGTAGCCGGAGTCGGTCGGATAGCCGCACCACCGGGGCGGCTGTCCTTTCCGTCACGACCTGCTGAAGTGGGAGAAGGCAGATACTCGTTCTCCTCGTTATTCATCGTCTTTAGCAACTACCTCGGGAGTATTGGGCTCTACCTCGGACGAGGGGGTTTCGTCCACGCGAGGCTTCGGGGTGATGTCGAGGTCGGGCTCCGGCCCGTGGGCAAAGCCCGGCACATCGTGTGTTGTACCCGCAATGCGCAGGCCCGCGGTCGTGGCCCCATCGCTGATGTCCTCGTTGTCAATACTCAGGTCCAGCGACTCAGGAAACCACACCATGGTGCCATCGTCTTCGAGCGAGACCGGAGTGCCCCACCAGGCAGCCTGGACATCCTCACTGTCGGCGTTAGCGACGTAACCAATGTAGACCACATGCAGGTCCAGGGCTCTTGCCTCCGCAGCCACCTCACGCACTGTCGGCGAACGGTCTCCTTCTTCGGCAACGATCGGCTGATCATCGAGCAGGTCGAAAAGCGTACGTTCAGGGAGCACGCCACTCTCGCGGGCCATCCGGCGCGGGATCAAACTACCGAGCTTAGCTTGGCGGATCGGCTTGGTCATAGACGTGGCGTGGCGAAAAGGAATCAGCACACGACCATTCACCACAGCAAGCCGATAGGAAGCACCTTTGGGCTTGATAACCTCATAGCCAGGCAATTCTGCTAGCCCGAACTCATCCACGACCTGTTGATAACGGGCGTTCCACATGCTTCCGTAGGCGTAGTTGTCGGTAGCCCCCTCTGCACGAGCTGCAGCCTGCACAGCCCGGGCACTCCGCTGGCCGTTCTTCAAACCCCGGACGACACACCTAGCGACTTCCGGCGCGGCCGAGCCGAACTGCTCAACTGCCCATCCCGACGGCTCGCCGTTGCTGAACATAGCCCCTCCACCCCGCAAACTTTTGTTGCCCCGGTTAAACTACCACACCAGCTTAATATTTCGTCCCACTTTGCCCACCTGAGCCGAGGCCGGAGCCCGCATCCACATCCGAATCCTGCCTGCGGCCACCGGCATCCCACTGCACCACAGGCGGACACGCGTGTTCGAGGCGCTCCAGTCGACGCAGATACATGCAGTAGACAGCCCTATGAACACCAGCAACGGCAAACCCCTCGCCGGTGATGCCCACAGCCTGAGCAACTATCGGCTATTCGACACCAAGCATCGTTTGCCAGCTTTCGAACAGACGCCATCTCTCTGGATCCTTCGCGGGGCGCTCCCCTATGCCAGCTGCGAGATAGTCAATGACACTTTCCCCAACCGATCTAGTTGGGTCGCCAATACCTGGGGATCAGGATCAGATGAAGCGTGCACTATGCTGTTTCTCATATTCCTGAGATGTCGTATCTCAGCAGCCAGCTCTGGACTTATCTTTCCGCTAGAGTCAAGTGCTTTAATCGCATAAGTTGGGTTTCTTGATCCTGGCGCAATATCGAGGAGCAATTGCTCTAGCTTGGTCCATTCCCTGACGAACTTGCCCAAGAGGTGGAGCCGTTCGCTGCCATTCTGACTCCGAAGTAGCGCATCTGCCTTCCTGAGCGGTTCTATCCGATTTTCCGGATCCTCATTCAAAATTTTACTGATAACCTGCGCAGCCAGGGGACCCTCATCGAAACGCTCGTGAACTTTCGCCAGATAAGGCTTGAGATCGTTAGGTGTAGCAATCCCCAAGATCTTGACGAATCGGAACAAGATATCAACGGGACCGAGTTCTGTCTCGCTAACCTCTCCCTTCCCGAGGTCTCGCGCATGATCGAGTAGGAAGCTAGCGAGTTCATAATGTATTGCGAACTCTCTCGCCCCCTCCTCAATCCGCTTACGCTCGGCCTTCTGCAACTGCTCCAAGGCAATCTCTCCCGCATGCACTAGCCCATTAAGCTGGTCCAAGAGAGCAATTTCCTCGTCCGATAGATCGCCATTGAGGGGTTTGTACACAAGATCGTGTTCCACCTCCGACCATCCGTGCATCAGAACCGATGCGACCTGAATTTCGACGCGAGCCAGCGCCAGCCTAATATCATCTCCATCCAGATCATCAGGTCTTATATTTACGCGATAATGCAGCGCCGAATAACCTGAGAAACGGTTACCCCGCTGAATCTTTGACTCTTCCGGAAACTCCTTACGGTCGCCAATTTGATTGAAAAGTCTGGCAATGATCCTGTCTACCTCGTCTCTTTCGCCTGGAAAGTACAAGGCAACTCGAACACCTGCCAGGTCAGCTATATCGGCCCGCAGAACATCGACGGAGGAATAGTCACGCTTCTTGCTTCTCTGCAGGCATTTATCTCTCAGGCGGTCGATGCTTTTTGCTCGGCTTGTCACAATGCATCTGATACCAGCGGAATGCAGTGCGTTCTTAAGGCGCCCTTCGACTATCTTCGCCACCTCAGCATAGTAGTCAAATTCCCTCGCGTACTGGTTGATAAACTGGTCGATTACATCCATACCATTAATTCCGATTCAATGGAGCGACTGGGCGCGTGACAGGCCAGACCTGATAGACATGGGCATCACCCTGCATCGGTGCAGATTACACCTTTGACATCACCCATACACCGCCGACGAATGGCGGAAACTAGTTCACCACACGGTCTTCGGGCAGCCAAAGCCCCCGCCATGCTGTACACGGCCGCGCCGGGTGTACACATGCACGCGCCTTACGTCGACGGCATCCTCGACCGCGATGTCGATACAACACTGAGCCCCACCTGATGCCCCAATAAGGGCTCGGTACCAGCAGCGATAGCTGCGCTGCTCTACTTCTTCGCAGACGCTAATCCGCTGCGGAACTCGACCACGTCGCCGTCTGCCATGACGTAGTCCTTGCCCTCCATCCGGACCTTGCCCGCCGCTTTCGCCGCGGCCATCGATCCCGCTTCGACCAGGTCGTCGAATGCCACCACTTCGGCCTTGATGAACCCGCGTTCGAAGTCGGTGTGGATGACACCGGCAGCCTTGGGTGCGGTGTCGCCCTGGTGGATCGTCCACGCCCGGGACTCTTTCGGGCCGGCGGTGAGGTAGGTCTGTAGGCCGAGCGTGTGGAAGCCCGCCCGGGCAAGCGCGTGCAGGCCGGGTTCGGTCTGGCCGATGGATTCCAGCAGTTCCGTCGCCGATTCCTCATCGAGTTCGAGGAGTTCGGATTCGACCTTGGCGTCCAGGAACACCGAATCGGCCGGGGCCACGGAAGCTTTCAGTTCGGCAACCTTGGCTTCGTCGCTGAGCACCGATTCGTCGGCGTTGAAAACGTAGAGGAACGGCTTCGTGGTGAGCAGCGAGAGTTCCTTCAGGAGTTCCCCGTCGATCTCTTTCGCGGCATGGAACAGAGTCCGGCCGCCGTTGAGGATCTCCTGGGCCTGTTTGGCGGCATCGGCGTAGGGCTTGCGCTCCTTCTTGACCTTGGCTTCCTTCTCCAGGCGGACGACCGCCTTCTCGAGGGTCTGCAGGTCGGCGAGGATCAGTTCGGTTTCGATGACCTCGATATCGGAGGCCGGGTTCACCTGGCCGTCCACGTGCACCACGTCGTCGTCGGCGAAGACGCGGACCACCTGGCAGATGGCGTCGGCTTCGCGGATGTTGGCGAGGAACTTGTTGCCCAGACCGGCACCCTCGGAGGCGCCCTTCACGATGCCGGCGATATCCACGAAGGAGACCGTGGCGGGGACGGTGCGGGCGGATTCGAAGATCTCGGCGAGCTTGTCCAGCCGCGGGTCGGGCAGCGGAACCACGCCGACGTTGGGCTCGATGGTCGCGAACGGGTAGTTCGCGGCGAGCACGTCGTTGCGGGTCAGCGCGTTGAACAGCGTCGATTTTCCGACGTTGGGCAGGCCGACGATTCCGAGGGTGAGACTCACGAGGACAGCAGTCTACGCGGGTGGCCGGGTGGGCCGGCGGTCGGCCGTACTGTGCGTGCGGGCGGTTGCGCGCAGGCTCGCGGCGAAGACAGTGAACTTCAGGCGGTCGCCCGGCCGCTCGGCGATCTCGAACAGTTCGGTGGCGCGTTCGTGCTGGACGGCGCGCACAGCGAAACCGGGCACGAAACCGAGGGCCCACCACGGCGGGTTCAGCGATTGGCCGGCGAGACGGTCGGCGGCTTCGGTGCGGTGGAGTTCGGTGGCGAGGGTGCGGGTGAAGTATTCGCTGAACTCGGGCCAGCTGCCGGGCAGCTGCCGGGTGGAGATGCCGTAGCTGCGGTACCAGTCGCAGCATTCCTGGTAGAGACATTCGCGGGTGCCGGGGGTGAGGGGGCGGACGTAGGTGTCGACGGCGGTGACGAGGGTGTCGACATAGGTGGCGTGCTGGAAGTGGAAAAGCTCCGGGGTCAGGGCGTGGTAGCGGTGGCCCGCATGGTCGCGGCCCTTGACGTGTTCGTGGGCGTAGCGGATGACGCGGGCGGGGTCGGGGTGGTCACGACAGGCCAGCCCGATCATGCGGTCGACGGTGCGCTGTTTGTGCGCCCACAGGCCGGTGTGCACATGGTCGGTGAACGAGGCGGCGATGGCGGGATGCAGGATCTGGAGGGTGACCGCCCGGGGCAGGGTGAGCAGGAAGCGGCGGTCGGGGAGGTATCTGCGCAGGAGCGATACATGCGTCGGCCGGTGTGCGGCCTGCGTCGGATTGTTCATTCCGTGGTCCCCTCGACGAAGTCCCGGCACCGGAACTCGTGAGAGTAATAGAGCATTTTTCTCTCATCATGTCAATGTCGGCCTGCTCTGATGTCGGCCCGGTCTATGGAGGTTCTGTGGAAAGGCCGGGACGGTCGCCGACTTCCGGTGCCGCCACCGGCCTCACATTCCGAGGTCGGCGCACGGATTCCCCGATGCATTGCCGCCCCGCTCGGAGCCCCGGACGGACAGTCCGGCGTAGCGTGGCACGAATGGAGCCGACCTCACAGGTGGTGACGGCCCACCCGGCGCCCGCACTGGCCGCCTTCATCGACCGGTACATCGGCTATCGCATGACCGGGTACGAGGCAGGTCTGCATCGCGGGCTGCCCTCACGGCATATGACGTTCATCGTCGCCATCGGGCCCGTCATCGATGTGATCAGCCAGACCGACGCCCGCCAATCGCCGGACGACTACCGCTGCGTACTCAGCGGTCTCCAGGACAGCCCGGCGATGATCGCGCACAACGGCACCCAGGAAGGGGTGGCCATAAAGCTCACCCCGCTCGGCAGCCGGGCCCTGTTCGGGCTGCCCGCGGCGGAGTTGTGGAGTACCTCGATCGAGTTCGCCGACCTCATCGGCGCGCCGGGACGGCAACTGTGGGAGGAACTCCAGGAGCAGCCGGACTGGCCGCAACGATTCGCGGCGTGCGACCGGGTGCTCACCCGGTTGCTGGTACCCGAACGGTCGGTGGGACCGGAACTGAGCTGGGCGTGGCGGGCGGTGGCGGGATCACACGGGACGCTGGGCGTCGAACCGCTCGCCGAACGTATCGGATGGAGCCGCCAGTACCTCACCAAACGTTTCACCGCGGAATTCGGGCTGAGCCCGAAGGTCGCGGGGCGGGTGGCACGGTTCGAGCGGGCCAAGCAGATGCTGCTGCACACCCCCTCGTTCGTCTCGATCGCCCAGGTAGCCGCCGCCTGCGGCTACTACGACCAACCGCATCTCAACCGAGAGTTCGTCCGGCTGGCGGGATGCAGCCCCACCCAGTGGCTGGCCGAGGAGATTCCATCCGTCCAAGACCCGGAGATGGCCGGCGGGCCAGGCTGAAACCATGACCGCAACAGAGAACACCACCACGACCACCACCCCCGCGCCGGCCGTCTGGCCGTGCCTGGCCTTCACCGACGCTCGCGGCACCGCGGAATTCCTGGTCCGGGCATTCGGCTTCGAACTGACGGCGCTGTACGCCCGCGAAAGCGACCCGTCGATCGTCGAACACGCCGAAATGCGCTGGCCGGAAGGCGGCGGGATCATGTTCGGCACCGCGAACAAGGGGGGTGGGCTGCCGGAGCGGCGCACACCGGGCACCGAATCGATCTATGTCGTATGCGCCGACCCGGACGCGCTGTACGCGCGAGCCACCGCGGCCGGTGCGGAAACAATCGCCGGGCTGAAAGACGAGGACTACGGGTCGCGCGGGTTCACCGTGGCCGACCCGGAGGGCAACTACTGGAGCTTCGGCACCTATCAGGGGCAGTGAACCGCGTCGCTACGGAGAATCAGGGTCTGCCCATGGTTCGCTGGTCCCGGTCGCCGCGGCGGTGTCGAGCCCTGCCGCGGCGCCTCACCGAACCACTCCGCCGGCCGGGACGGATCTGTTCCGCGTCGCGAACGACCGGCTCGCCGAATATCGGGCGCACAGTGCCGACCTCGGCCTGTGGGTCAGCTCGACGCGCTGGGCCGATGGCCGCGAAACAATGCGTGGCCTTGACCTTCAGGTCGCTCGAAGCCCGATGATGGGCCCGTGCCCGAATCCGACCTGATCACCATCGGCGCGTTCGCCCGTTCATGCGGTATCACGGCCAGCGCGCTGCGCTTCTACGACGACTCCGGTCTGCTGTCACCGGCCGGAGTGGACGCGGCCACCGGCTACCGCTACTACGCTCCCGCCCAGCTCGAACGCGCGGTGACGATCCGCCGCCTGCGCGCCGTCGATATGCCGCTCGACGATATCGCCCGTGTCCTCGCGACCGATCCGCATACCGCGGCCGGGATCATCGACGCCCATGTGGCGGGCCTGCTCCAGCGGACCCGGGAAGCACGGCGGACCGCCGAAGTGGTCAAGGCCGCTCTCGGCGAACCTGCCGGCTGGCGGGTGGCGACCGTCCGCGGCCCGGTGCTGGCGGCGGCGGTCGAGCAGATACTCGCCGCCACCGGCACCGACCCCGAACTGCCGGTGCTGGCCGGAGTGCGGGTCGAGGCGACACCCGAATCGCTCACGCTCACTGCCACCGACCGCTACCGGCTGTCCACCCGCACGCTGGTTCCCGAACAGCTCGGACCTTCCGGGTGGGCGGCCACGGTCGACGGGGCCGACCTGAGCGCGGCGCTGCCGGAGATCCGGAGCGCCCATTCGATCGATATCGAAGCCGGCGAACACAGCATCCGGTTCCGGACCGCCGACGGTGTCGTACGCACCTGCCGGACGCTGGCCGAACCGTTCCCCGACCACCGCGGGCTGCTGGCCGCGCTACCCGCGGCGCCCACGCACGCCGTGGTCGCCAAACACGACCTGATACGCGCACTGGAGCAGCAGCGGGACCGGTATCTGCGCGTCACGGTCGAGGCGGGCGCCCTTACGGTCGCGGGCACCGGAGGTGAACCGCCGACCACACTGTCCGCGCAGGTGACCGGCCCCGACAGCGCGCTCGTCTTCGGGTTCACCATCCTGCACCCGGCCGTCGCCACCGCCATCGGACCCGACGTCCGCCTGGATATCGGCGGGCGGGCCGACCCCGTGGTCGTCCGGTCCGCGGACAACGGCGACCTCACCACCCTGGCCATGCCGGCCGACCCCGCAGTAGTCGACGACGAGAACGGATCCCGCAGATGACCGCTGCCGAACAGCGCTCCTCCGACACCACCATGAACGCGATCACCGCGGCCGTCACACTCGGCCGGTCCGGGGATATCGTCGCCGCCCGCGAACGCCTCCTCGAGATCTGGCGCGGGATCGGCGTCATCGGCGACCCGCTGCACCGCTGCACTCTCGCGCACTACCTGGCCGATCTCTACGACGATCCCGCCCAGGCGCTGGCCTGGGATATCCGCGCGCTCGACGCGGCCGATGCCCTCACCGACGATCGCGCGCAGCGGCATCACGCGAACCTTCAGGTGGCGGGGTTCTACCCGTCGCTGCACCTGAACCTGGCAGACAACTATCGGCGCCTGGGGTCGTGGGACGCCGCCACGGAACGGCTCGCCGCCGCACGGGAACGGCTGGACGCTCTCCCCGACGACACCTACGGCGCGATGATCCGCACCGCGCTCGACGAAGTGGCCGAGGCGGTCGCTGCGCGGTCCACCGCACGGCGGCCGAGCGCACCGGGCCCGCAGACCTGACACCGGCACCCGGGCGGCTACCGCATCACCCGGCCGGCACCGATCGGCCGGGGCCCGCGATCACTGTGCGGTGAGCTCGGCGAAATCGGGAGCGTAGACGGTCGTCCAGTGCGGGCGCAGGCGGAAGAACACCACATCGTTGTCCCAGTCGAACGCGTCGTCGCCGTAGAAATCCCGGAAGTACGCGAGCAGTTCCGGCCACTCGGCATCCGGGTCACCGATCACCGGGTTCAAGGTCTCGGCGGTGCCGTGCGTGAACACACCCAATCCCTCACCGCGCATATGCGCGACACTCGCGGCCGGGCGGGCGGCCAGATGGCGGGCCTTGGCGGCGCTGCGCGCGGTACCGAAGTACCACCTGCCGTGGAGGAAATGCCCGTCGACACCGCTCACCCGCGGCTCGCCCTTGGCGGTCACGGTGGACAGAGTGAGCAGGCACATACCGGTGAGCACCGAGGTGAGCTGCTCGGCGGTCAAGGTGCGGTCGGTGGCGATGATCGAGCGCAGATGACCCGTGGCACCCGCGAGCGAGGTGTCGAGCAGGGTCTGCAGTGCGGCCATTTCTTCAGGGGTTTCGCGCATTACTTCACCGTAAGTGCGCCGGACCGGGATCCGGTTGACCGGAATTGCTCTGTATCCGGTGCTGCGAGCAGCCGCCGTCGAGCGCGGTAGGACTACTCGAGGTCGTCGGGCAACAGCCGGAACCAGGTGGTCGCAGCCGGACCGAAATCCCGTTCGGCGCGCCGGATCGACCGTTCATCGCAATCATCGCGGCGCCGAGTGGCCATCGGTTACGTTCATGTGACCGGCATGTCCGCTCGCTGTACAGGAGTTGCCCGATGGGGACTATCGAATACCTCAAGACCGACCCAGGCCTACCACCAGTGGGTGTGGTCGACCGGTCCCCGATCACGCCCGTGAAGAAAGCGATCTTCGCGGCCATCGGCGTGCTCGGCGCCGTGGCCTGGACGATTCTCGCGATCGCGCGTGGTGAATCGGTGAACGCCGTCTGGATCGTGATCGCGGCGGTGTGTACCTACATCATCGCGTACCGGTTCTACGCGCGACTCATCGAATACAAGGTCGTGAAACCCCGCGACGACCTGGCGACTCCGGCCGAGATCCTGGACAACGGCAAAGACTTCATGCCGATGGACCGGCGGGTGCTGTTCGGGCACCATTTCGCGGCCATCGCGGGTGCGGGCCCGCTGGTCGGGCCGGTGCTGGCCGCCCAGATGGGGTACCTGCCGGGCACGATCTGGATCATCGTCGGTGTCGTGTTCGCCGGCGCGGTCCAGGACTACCTGGTGCTGTGGGTGTCGATGAAACGGCGCGGGCGCAGCCTCGGGCAGATGGCCCGCGACGAACTCGGTGTGATCGGCGGCGTGGCCGCGATCGTCGGCGTGCTGGTGATCATGATGATCCTGCTCGCGGTCCTCGCGCTGGTCGTGGTGAATGCGCTGGCGCACAGCCCCTGGGGTGTCTTCTCCATCGCGATGACCATCCCGATCGCCCTCTTCATGGGCGTGTACCTGCGGTATCTGCGTCCGGGCGCGGTCGGCGAGATCTCGGCCATCGGTTTCGTACTGCTGATCCTGGCGATCATCGCGGGCGGCTGGGTGTCGCACAACGACACCTGGGCCGGATGGTTCACCTTCCATCCGGTCACCATCTCCTGGATGCTGATCGGCTACGGCTTCGTGGCCTCGGTGCTACCGGTCTGGCTGCTTCTGGCGCCGCGCGACTATCTGTCGACATTCATGAAGATCGGCACCATCGGCCTGCTCGCGGTCGGCATCCTGGTGACCCTGCCGGTGCTGAAGGCGCCCGCGGTCTCGGAGTTCGCGACCTCCGGTACCGGCCCGGCCTTCGCCGGCAGTCTGTTCCCGTTCCTGTTCATCACCATCGCCTGCGGTGCGCTGTCCGGTTTCCACGCGCTGGTGTCGTCGGGTACGACACCGAAACTGCTGGAGAAGGAATCGCATGCCAAGATGATCGGCTACGGCGGCATGCTGATGGAGTCGTTCGTCGCGGTGATGGCGATCATCACGGCCTCCATCATCGATCAGCACCTGTACTTCGCCATGAACGCCCCAGCGGGCGCGACCGGCGGCACCGCGGAAACCGCCGCCGCCTATACGAACAGCCTGGGGCTCTCCGGTCCCCCGGCGACCGGTGCGCAACTGAGCCAGGCCGCGGCCGATGTCGGTGAGGAATCGGTGATCTCACGCACCGGTGGCGCTCCGACGCTGGCCATCGGGATATCCGAAGTGTTCTCCGGGTTCCTGGGCGGCGCCGGGATGAAGTCGTTCTGGTATCACTTCGCGATCATGTTCGAGGCGCTGTTCATCCTCACCACCATCGACGCGGGCACCCGCGTGGCGCGGTTCATGCTCTCCGATTCCCTGGGCAACCTGCGGGGTCCGGCGCGGAAGTTCGCCGATCCGTCGTGGCGGGTGGGCGCCTGGCTGTGCTCGGCGGTCGTGGTGGCGGCCTGGGGATCGATCCTGCTGATGGGCGTGACGGATCCGCTGGGTGGTATCAACGCGCTGTTCCCGCTGTTCGGTATCGCCAACCAGCTGCTGGCCGCGATCGCACTGGTGGTCGTGCTGACCATCCTGGTGAAGAAGGGCCTGACGAAATGGGCCTGGATCCCCGGAATCGCGCTGGCCTGGGACCTCATCGTCACCATGACCGCCTCCTGGCAGAAGATCTTCTCCGCCGATCCGAAGGTGGGGTACTGGAAGCAGAACAGCATCTGCCGGGCCGCCCGGGACGCGGGCCAACTGTGCCTGACGGCGAAAACGCCCGATGACGTGGACGCGGTGATCCGCAATACGTTCATCCAGGGTGTGCTGTCGATCGTCTTCGCGGTGCTGGTGCTCATCGTGGTGCTGGCGGCGGCATGGGTCTGCTACCGGACCTGGAAGTCCGGTGACACCTCGACCACCGAATCGCCGGAGGAACCGTCGAAGATCTTCGCGCCCAGCGGTTTCGTGACCACCACGGCGGAGAAGGACGTGCAGCGGCAGTGGGACGAGCGGATCGCGACGGGTGAGGTTACGGTGCCCGGGGCCGCCCACGCGGAGGTGCGGAGTTGACCGGGCGGATCGCGGTCGATCCGGTGGCGGCCGCAAGTGCGGTGGCCACCGGCCGACCGGGTCTGCGCAGAGCTCGCACCGCGCTGACGCGCGGGGTACGGGCGGTGTTGTGGTACCTGGATTCCGTCGTGGGCGGACAGGACTACCAGCGCTACGTCGCCCATATGCGCCGGGCGCATCCCGGCCGCCCGGTCGCCGGCAAGAGTGAGTACTGGCGCGAGCGGTACGCCGACGCCGAACGCAACCCGGGCGCACGCTGCTGCTGAAACCCGGTGCGTGAAGACGGCGGGGCCGGTCGAACCGGCCCCGCCGTCGCGTTTTCGCGGCCGTCCGGCCCGTAAACCCCGGGCTGTGTCGCGACGATCGGACGTACACGCCGCTCGATGCCGCGGCGCGTAGGCGACGTTCGGCGGTGATGTCTGTTTTCCGCTAGCTCAAGGCTTCGTGAGCTGACATCGTGTGTGGGGTGAGCATCACGGCCCTGGATTTCGAACGCTGCTATCGCGCGGTCTCGGCCCGCGACCCCCGTTTCGACGGACAGTTCTACACCGCCGTGCGCACCACCGGAATCTATTGCCGGCCGTCCTGCCCGGCGATCACTCCGAAGCGCACCAATGTGACCTTCCTGCCGACCGCGGCGGCGGCCCAGCAGGCCGGTTACCGCGCCTGCCGCCGCTGCCTACCCGATGCCGCACCGGGGTCCCCCCTGTGGAACACCCGCGCGGACCTCGCCGCCCGCGCCATGCGGCTGATCGGTGACGGTGTGGTGGAACGCGGCGGTGTACCCGCGCTGGCGTCCGCGCTGGGCTATTCACAGCGCCAGCTCACCCGGGTGCTGACCACCGAACTGGGCGCCGGACCATTGGCCCTGGCCCGCGCCCACCGGGCACACACCGCGCGACTGCTGATCCAGACCACGGCCATGCCGATGTCGGATATCGCCTTCGCCGCGGGTTTCGCGAGTATCCGGCAGTTCAACGACACCGTCCGTGAGGTGTTCGCGGTCAGCCCCAGCACCATGCGCACCGAAGCGCAGCGCACCGGCGACCGCGCCGCCGCGACCAACGGCACCCTGACCCTGCGCCTGCCCTACCGGGCGCCGCTGGACCGTGACTGGCTGGACTGGTTCCTGTCCGCCCATGTGGCGCCCGGCCTCGAACTCTGGCAGACCGCGTCCGGGCAGAACCACTATCTGCGCAATATCCGCACCCCGCACGGTCACGCCGGCGTACGGCTGGCGGTGCGGCCCGGATACGTTCACGCGGAACTGACCCTGCGCGATATGCGCGATCTCGCGCCCGCGGTCGCCCGGGTCCGGCATCTGCTCGATCTCGACGCCGACCCGGTGGCGATCGACGAGGCGCTCGCCCGGGGCGGCGAGACCGCCGGTCCATCACGCGGTCCCCGTTTCGACCCCGGGATCCGGGTACCGGGGTGTGTGGACGGGCCGGAGTTGCTGCTGCGCACCATGATCGGTCAGCAGATCTCGGTAGCGGCGGCCAATACCCATACCGCCCGGCTGGTCGCCGCGCTCGGCGAACCGGTGGACGGGCCGGTGAGCCGGCTCTTCCCCACCCCCGCTGTGATCGCCGAACGCGGCGCCGAAGTACTGACCGGCCCCACCCAGCGGATCAGGTCCATCACCGCCGCCGCCGCGGCACTGGCCGCCGGTGATCTGGTCCTGCACCAGGGCCGGACCGCAGCCGAACTGCGGCGTGATCTGCTCGCCCTGGACGGGATCGGACCGTGGACCGCGGACTACGTCACGATGCGACTGCTCGCCGACCCCGACATCATGTTGCACACCGACCTGGTCATCCGCCGCGGCGCGGCCCGGCAGGGTGTCGATCTCACCGATACGGCCCGCTGGTCACCCTGGCGTTCCTACCTCTGTATGCACCTGTGGCGGACCGAACTGCGCAGCCGGGCCGAATCCCGGGACACCACCGCGCCCGCCACCGATTCCGATACGAAAGCGAGTACCGACTGATGTCCGCAACCACCGCCACTCTGCCCGCACCGGCCGCCGTCGGCACCGCCGATTTCGCGACCGTCGACACCCCGCTCGGCCCGTTCACCGCGGTCGTGACGTCCGACGGGGCGGTCCTGGCATCCGGCTGGACCGCCGATCCCGAGATGCTCCGCACGCTGATCCATCCCGGACTGCGGCCGGACGATCTACGCGGCCGGCGAGAACTGGGTGCCGTCACCGAGGCGGTGACCGCCTACCATCGCGGCGAACCGACGGCGATCGATCCGATACCGGTGCGTCAGCGGTCGGGCGAATTCCTCCAGCACGCGTGGGATGTGCTGCGCACCGTTGCGGCGGGCGAACCGATCACCTACACCGCGTTCGCCGCACGGTCCGGTCGCCCGGCGGCCACCCGCGCCGCGGCGAGCGCCTGCGCCCGCAACGCGGCGGCGCTGTTCGTGCCGTGCCACCGGATCGTACGCACCGACGGCACCCTGGGTGGTTTCCGCTGGGGCCTGGACATCAAACGACAGTTGCTCGACCTCGAAGCCTGAGCCGCGGTCAGGCGATGGTGGCGTGCAGCCGGGAACCGTTGCGACCGCGCACGACGTGCAGGCGACTGGGAATCCGCTGGCGCATCTCGTCGACATGGCTGACCAGGCCGACCACCCGGCCCCCGGCGCGGAGTTCGTCGAGTACACCCATCACCGCGTCGAGGGTGTCGGCGTCCAGGCTCCCGAATCCTTCGTCGATGAACAGGGTGTCGAGGATGATGCCACCGGCCTCGGCCGCGACCGTATCGGCCAGCCCCAGCGCGAGCGCGAGCGAGGCCATGAAGGTCTCACCGCCGGAGAGGGTCCGGGCGGGCCGGATGGCACCGGTGTAATCGTCGCGGATATCCAGGCCGAGGCCTCCGCGCCGGCCGTGGGTACCGGCCCGGTCGGTGTGGACGAATTCGTACCGGCCGCCCGACATCCGGCGCAACCGGGCCGAACCCGCCACCGCGACCTCTTCGAGCCGGGCGGCGAGCACATAGGAGCGCAGTGACATCCGCCGGTTGTTCTCGCCCCGACCGGCCACGACTTCGGCCAGGTCCGCCAGTTCGCGGTGGGCCCGCTGGGCCGGGGCGATCAGATCGACCGCCGCCCACAACTGCCCGCACAGGGTTTCCAGCTGGGTGACCCGGTGCACGGCAGCCGAGTGGGCGGCGACCGCCTCGTGCAGCGCGGTACGCGCTGCCCGTACGGCCGCGGCCAGCGCTTCCGGATCACCGGGCGCGGCGGCCGCGGCCGCCCGGATCTCCGGCTCGTCCAGTACGGCGCGGGCGGCGGCCCGGATCTCGTCGGCCGCGGCGAGCGCCGCGCTCAGCGTCTCCTGGCGCTGAGCGGTGCGGGTCGCGGCACCGACGAGTGGGGAGTACACACGCAGGGTGGCGAGTGTTTCCGCCGAGGTGGAATCGGGTTCGCGCCCTTGCCCGCTCGGATCGTCGGGTCCGGTCGTGGCGGCCGAACTCGTCGGCGGAACCAATCCCGCCGATATCGCCAGCCGTTCGACCCGCACGGCACAGGCGGCCGCTCGCTCCCATGCCGTCCGCACCGCGGCACAGGTCTCCCGGCGGTCGCCGGCGGCGGCGATGAGCGCGTGCAGGCGTTCCCGGCGCCGCCCGATGGTCCCGTCCCGTCCGGCGGCGGTACGCAGTTTGTCCTCGATCTCGGCGAGCCGGGCACCGGCGGCCCGGCTCGCGGCCGCCGCGGATACGGCGCGGGTCTCGGTGTCCCGCAGCATGTCGTGCAGGCGGGTCTCCTCGGTGCGCAGCCGCGCGAGCGCCTCGGTACAGGCCCCGGCCGATTCGGCCAACTCCTCGGCATCCCCGCATTTTTCGGCGGCTTCCCGTAAGGCCGCGGCGAGTTCGACCCGGTCGGTATCGCCGCCGCGCGCGAGCAGCACCTCGATCTCCCGCTCCACTTCGGCCAGCGCCGTCCGGGCACGATCCCACGCCGCCTCGGCCTTCCGTTCCGCGGCGACCGCCGCCGCTTCGTCCGCTTTCGATACGGCACCCGCCGCCTGCTCTGCCGGACGGGGATGTTCGGCCGATCCGCAGACCGCACACGCCCGGCCCGGCACCAGATTCCCGGCCAGCTCCGCCGCCATTCCGGCCAGCCGTCGCTCCCGCAGGTCCAGAACGTGTTCGCGGGCCGTCAGGTGCCGGGCGCGCGCGGTATCCAGATCCACCCGTGCCCGGTCGAGCGTGGTCCGCGCTCGGGCCAGGTCCACAGCCGCCGTCGCGGCCTCCTGCAACCTCTTACGTTCGGCACGCAGCCCGGGTAGCGCCGCTTTCGCGTCATCGGCCTCCCGCGCCCGGGCCTGCGCATCCGCGATGGCCTCGGGCAGCCGGGTCCGGCGGTCGGTGAGCTCGGACGTGCGTCCGTCGAGTTCTTTCGTGGTGGTGTGCAGGGCCGCCAGTTCGGCACGCAACGTGTCGGCTGTCGCCGCGTCGGTACGGATCTCGTCGAGTTTTCCCAGGACGGCACTCCACCCACGGATCGCGGTGTCCAGGCCGAGATCCTCGTCGTAGCCGGCGTGGTCGTCGGCCCGGCCCGGTTCGCCGGGCGCCGTATCGGGATGCTCCCGCGGCGGGCCTTCGACGGCTACGTCGAACAGCGCGAACTCGTCCCCGACGGTGTTGCCGGACCGCGTATCCCGGGCTCCCTCGTCTCCGGCCCCCGCCGCCGGAAGGTCGACCCGATCGCCCGGCTCCCCCTCGGCGGGGCCGCGCAGCAGATGGATCCCGGGGATATCGGCGCTGTCGGGTTCGGCGGCCAGCCGGGCCAGCCGTCCGGACGCGGCCACCGATTCCGATTCACAGCCCTGAGCGGCGCGAACCGCCGTCTCGGCCTCACGTAGCGCGGCGGCCACCGGTTCGGCCCGCCGAGCGCGATCCAGTTCAACCCGGTCCGCGGCCCGCGCCTCGGCTGCCGCGGTGTACTGCGCGAGCTGCTGCCGCGCCGACTCCAGGCGGCGCCGTTGCTCGGCAACCCGTCGTTCCCGTTCCGCCCCCTCGTCGGCGCGTGCCGACTCTTCGCGGCGCCGATCCAGTTCGCACTGCGTGGTCTCCAGCTCGCCGCGGGCACCGGTCAGCAGATCCTGCGACCATTCGACCGCGTCGAGGATATCGATCCGCTCGGTGCGGTCGATCCCGGCCGTCACCGCGACCCGGGTGATCAGATCCTCCACATTGCGCTGTTGGGAACCGATCCGCTCCGCCGATACCTTGCGCTGGGCGGTCAGCCACTGTTCGGCCGAACCGAAGCGACCCGTATCGAACAGTTTCTCGAGCAGACGTTCGCGGTCCTCGTTCTCCGCGCGCAGGAACTTCGCGAAATCGCCCTGCGGCAGCAGCACCACCTGGAAGAACTGATCGGCGCTCATTCCCAGCAGCCGGACGATCTCGTCGCCGATCTCGTTGATCCGCGACAGGTTGGTGCCCTGCCCGTCCAGCCAGGCCAGCGTCGCTTTGGCGTTCTCCACCCGTGTTCCGCTACCGCGCATTTTCGGCCGCTCGAATTCCGGCTGCCGGGTGAGCCGGAGCCGCCGTCCGCCCAATGTCGCTTCGAGTACCACCTCGGGGCGGGTTTGCGCGGCCGCGTGATCGGAATGCAGCCGTTTGTCGCCTCGTGCCCCCGGCACCCGCCCGTAGAGCGCATAGGCGATGGCGTCGAGCACCGTGGTCTTCCCGGCTCCGGTCTGCCCGTGCAGGAGGAAGAGTCCGTCCGCGCCGAGTTCGTCGAAATCGACCGAGGCCGTCTCGGCGAACGGGCCGAAGGCCGTCATCTCCAGCCGGTGCAACCTCATGCGGTGAGTTCCGAATCGGCGGTCGCCGACGCGCCGATATCGGCACCGACCACCTCGGTTTCCCGCACAGCCGCCGCCATCGCCCGCGTCAGCCAGTCCATCTCGGACGAGTTCGGTTCACCACGCACATCGGTGAGGAAGGTGCGGGCGATATCGGTATCGTCGCGGCCACGCACCCGCTCCCGGTATCGCAGCGCCGGGTCCCCCTGCGGGCGCTCCCATTCCACGTGCACCGCGTAGGGAAAGCGCTCGCGGAGTTTGCGCATGGCGTCCACCGGCCGGGCGTAATCGGTGAGCGATACCGACACATAGTGCTCTGCGGCGCTCTCCCACGCGGGATCGGCCAGGAGTTCTTCGAGTGTCCCGGTGAGCCGGCTCAGACCGCGGATCAGCGGCAGTTCACGGCCGGCCACCCGGGCGGGGCCGGTGGCGTCCAGATCCACCAGCCAGGCTTGTTTGCGATGGCTGCTCTCCCCGAACGAATACGGCAGTGGTGAACCCGAATACCGCACCGAATCGGCGAGGGTCTGCGGCGAATGCAGATGCCCGAGCGCCACATAGTCGAATCCCGGCTCGGTGAACATGGCCAGTGGCACCGTCTCCACCCCGCCCACCGAGATGGACCGCTCCGACCCGGCCGCCGCGCCGCCCACCACGAACGCGTGCGCGAGCAGTACCGTCCGCGTGCCCGGCCGCTGCCGGCTGTCGGCCCGGATCCGGTCCAGCACCGCCTCGAGCACCTCGGTATGCGAACGGGCCTGCGGCACCCCGAGCTCACCCCGGCATATCTCCGGCTCCAGATATGGAATGCCGTAGAAGGCGACCTCACCGTGCTCGTCGGACAACAGCACCGGGCGGCCCGAATCGGCCACCGTGGTCCGTAGATACAGCCCGCCGGCCGCCGCGAAACTCGCGCCCGCCCCGAGCCGCGTCGGCGAATCGTGGTTACCGGAGGTGGCCACGATCCGCGCTCCCGCCGCCCGGATCGCCTCGAACCCCCTGTTGCACACCGCGATCGCATCCGCGCTGGGGATCGATCGGTCGTAGACGTCGCCGGGAAGTACGACGGTGTCCACGGCTTCGGCGGCAACGAGCTCGGCGATCGCTTCGAGTACCCGCGACTGGTCGGCCAGCAGGTCCACGCCGTGAAAGGTGCGACCGATATGCCAGTCCGACGTATGCAGGATTCGCATGACCGCGAATTTAGGGCAACTCACCGACAGCTTCAACGCCGGTGCCGATACCGGGGACGCCACACCGGCAACACGCCGAGAGTGCCCTGCTCCCTGGCGGTACCGGACCGGTACCCGGCGCCGCGCATGTCTCTAATGCGCCACAGTGTTGCGCGCCACCCATATCCCTTGACGGTATGGATTCCGCCGCCGACCACGCATTCCGGACAATCGCGGGACCGGACCGGCCGTGCCGTAACACGGTCGACCCTTCCGGACGATAGTGTTTCCTACGTGGCTGCTTCCCAACGAGTGAATTCCCGGGTGCCCGCGCCGCAACGTTCGTTATTGCCGACGGTGCCGGGTGTCCCGGCGTATGCCGCGGTTCTCATCGCTGCGGCCTGCACCTTCCTGGGTTTCCTCATCGATGCCCTCGGCGACGTCACGGACCTCACCGGCACCTTCAGCGCGTTCTACATCCTCGGATGTCTGGCCGCGGTGGCGGCGGTGCGGTTCCGCGGCCTGTTCACCACCATGGTGTTACCGCCGCTACTGCTGTTCGTGGCCGTACCGATCGCCTATCGCCAGCTGACGGGGACCAGCACCGCCTCGCTCAAGGACATCCTGCTGAACCTGGCGATCCCGCTGGTACACCGCTTCCCGCCGATGATGCTGGCCACGGTGCTGGTGCTCGTCGTGGCCGGTATCCGGATCGCCCAGTTCCGCTCGGAGAACGCGGCCCAGGAGACGGCCGCCGCCCGGCGCGGCACCAGCTGGGGCCGCAGCGAGCGGCGGACGACCCGCGGCGAATCGAAGGAGCGGGCGGAGAGCAGGTCCCGGCGCGATACCGCGAAGCGGCCGAACCGCGGACAGACGAAACGTGCCGCGGGCGGCGAGGGCAAACCAGCGCGGGCGAACAAGCTGTCGCGCGCCGAGACCCTGGCGGCCCGGTCGAAGTCGAACGGCAAGACGAAGACGAAAGCGCGCCCGCAGCGGCCGGAGCACCCCGAGCCCGATTACACCCACGAATCGATCGACGAACCCCCACGCCGAGGTGGCCGCGGCCGTCCGCCCGCCGAACCGGCCGCGCGGGGCGCCGCACCGCGCACTCGTGAGATGCGCCAGCACCGGCCCGCCCGCCCGCCGGCGCCGGAGGAACCGGTGCGCGCCAACCCGCGCCGGGGAGAGCCGGCCCGGGCACCGCAGGCCGCCCGCGTCCGGGAACCGATTCCGGAGCGGCGGCGGCCCGAACGCAGGTGAACGCGGCGGGTCAGCGCCGCGCGGCCCGCAGTTCCCGAGGCAGCGCGAAGACGAGGGTCTCGTTCGCGGTCGTCACCGACTGGACCTCGCCGAACCCGTGTTCGGCGAGCATGTCCAGCACCCCACGCACCAGGATCTCGGGGACCGACGCCCCAGAGGTGATCCCGACCGTGCGCACGCCGTCGAGCCACGCCGGATCCACTTCGCGCGCGTAGTCCACCAGATACGACGCCCGGGCGCCCGCCCCCAGCGCGACCTCCACCAGGCGTACCGAGTTCGACGAGTTGCGTGAGCCCACGACGATCACCAGATCGCATTCCGGCGCCATCGCCTTCACCGCGACCTGGCGGTTCTGGGTGGCATAGCAGATATCGTCGCTGGGCGGATCCTGCAGCGCCGGGAACTTCTCCCGCAGCCGCGACACCGTCTCCATGGTCTCGTCCACGCTGAGCGTGGTCTGCGACAACCAGATCACCTTGGACTCGTCGCGCACGGTCACCTTCTCGACCGCGTCGGGCCCGTCGACCAGTTGTACGTGCTCGGGGGCCTCACCGGCGGTCCCCTCGACCTCCTCGTGGCCCTCGTGGCCGATCAGCAGGATGTCGTAGTCGTCGCGGGCGAAGCGTTTGGCTTCCTGGTGGACCTTGGTCACCAGCGGACATGTGGCGTCGATGGTGCGCAGTTTGCGTTCGGCGGCGGTCGCGTGCACCGCGGGCGAGACACCGTGTGCCGAGAACACCACGAGTTCCCCTTCGGGCACCTCGTCGGTGGTGTCGACGAAAATCACCCCGCGCTCGCGCAGCGTCTCCACCACATGGCGGTTGTGCACGATCTCCTTGCGGACATAGATCGGCGCGCCGTGTTTCTCCAGCGCCTTCTCCACGGTTTCCACCGCACGGTCCACACCCGCGCAGTATCCGCGCGGTTCGGCGAGCAGCACTCGTTTTTCTTGCGGGTCGGCGGTCGCGGCGCCGGCCGAGCGAGTGATTCCGACATTCAACGGTATTGCCGAGGACATGCCCCACAGAATACGTGCGTACCTCTGCGGCCGCTCCGGGCATGCAATCCCCCGCCCCCACCCTCGCCCGGCCACATCCGCGCCGGTCATCCGCCCGCCCACACCACCCCGCAGAACGCGGAAGCACCGCCGCCCTTCACGCGAAGGTGGGCGGACTCACCCACCGGGAACACAACACCGCTCGACACCTGGTCACCCAGTAAACCTGGCACCTGGCACCCGGCACCCCGCACCCCGCACCCCGCACCCCGCACCCCGCACCCCGCACCCCGCACCCCGCACCCAGAGGGTCACCTCCATGGTCGGGGCCCGCCCCGGTTCTGGAGCGACGGAGCACACCGACCGAACGCCGGAGCGAAGAACCAGGGCCTAGAGGGCCCCGACAGGCCCCCCGCCGAAGGCGGGGCCATGAACGAGTCGGGGGCGACCCAGTTGGAGCGACAGAACCTAAGTAGCGCAGCGACCGAACGCCGGAGCAGAGCCCAGGGTCACGAGGACCCCGCCCACCCCATCAAAAGCAGAGCCCACCACATAGGCGGGGCCCGCCCCGGTTCTGGAGCGACGGAGCGGGGGAGCGGAGCGGAGGAGCGCAGGAGTGAAGAACCGGGGTCACGAGGACCCGACCACCCCGCCAAAAGCAGAGCCCACCACATAGGCGGGGCCCGCCCCGGTTCTGGAGCGACGGAGCGGGGGAGCGAAGCGGAGGAGCGCAGGAGTGAAGAACCGGGGTCACGAGGGCCCCGCCCGCGGCGCCGCAGGCGGCGCCGATATTAGGGCAGGCTCACCGGGGGTAGCCTGTGGGGCGCCAGGAATACTTGTGCGCGGGCGCAGTTACCCGGAGTAGAAGGAAGACTAGGAGTGCGGGAGTGACGTACATCATCGCCGAACCGTGCGTTGACGTGAAGGACAAGGCGTGCATCGAGGAATGCCCGGTGGATTGCATCTACGAGGGTGGCCGCATGCTCTACATCCATCCCGACGAATGCGTCGACTGTGGCGCGTGTGAGCCGGTCTGCCCGGTCGAGGCGATCTTCTACGAGGACGACACCCCCGATCAGTGGAGCGGTTACGTCAACGCCAATGTCGACTTCTTCGACGAGTTGGGTTCGCCCGGCGGTGCCACCAAGCTGGGCAAGGTCGATTCCGATCCGGCGTTCATCAAAGAGCTGCCGCCGATGGCCGATGAGTAGAGCGTTCTTCCGATGAGCGCCGAGGTTTCCACTCGCCGGCGGGTGAGTGCGGCGCTACCCGATTTCCCGTGGGACACCATCGCCGAGACGAAGGCGCGAGCCGCGGCCCATCCGGGTGGACTCGTCGATCTGTCGGTGGGGACCCCGGTCGATCCGGTGGATCCGCTGATCCGTGCGGCACTGAACTCGGTTTCCGGGGTGCCCGGGTATCCGACCACGCACGGCACGCCGGAGTTGCGGGGCGCGGCGGTGGCCGCGCTGGCCCGGCGTTTCGGTATCACCGGGGTGGACGAGGCGGCGGTTCTGCCGGTGATCGGCACCAAGGAGCTGATCGCCGGGTTGCCGCGGCTGCTCGGCCTGGGTGCCGCGGACCTGCTGGTGATCCCCGAGGTCGCGTATCCGACCTACGAGGTGGGCGGGCTGCTCGCCGGGACGCGGATTCTGCGTGCCGACGGACTCACCCGGTCGGGTCCGGAGAGTCCGGCGCTCATCTTCCTCAACTCGCCGTCGAATCCGACCGGCAAGGTGCTGGGGGTCGAACACCTGCGGAAAGTGGTGGCCTTCGCGCGTGAACGCGGCGCGGTCGTCGCTTCCGACGAGTGTTACCTGGGGTTGGCCTGGGACGAGTCGGCGGTGTCGATTCTGGATCCGCGGGTCTGCGACGGCGACCATACCGGTCTGTTGGCGGTGCATTCGCTGTCCAAGACATCGAATCTGGCGAGCTACCGGGCGGGGTTCGTGACCGGTGATCCGGTGCTGGTGGCCGAATTGCTGGAGGTGCGAAAGCATTCCGGCATGATGGTGCCCTTCCCGATCCAGGCGGCCATGGCGGCGGCGCTCGGTGACGACACGCACGAATCGGCGCAGCGGGAACGTTACCGGGCCCGTCGCGAGATCCTGCGATCCGCGCTGCTGGACGCCGGTTTCCGGATAGATCATTCCGAGGCCGGGTTGTATCTCTGGTCGACGCGTGACGAGCCGTGCCGGGTCACCCTCGACTGGCTGGCCGACCGGGGCATTCTGGCGGCTCCGGGTGAGTTCTACGGACCCGCGGGTGCCCGGCACGTGCGTATCGCATTGACCGCCACCGACGAACGGATCGCTACGGCGGCGCAGCGGCTGCGCGGATAGGCGGGTCGCTGCCGCAGCCGCGCGGCAGTGCAATAACGACTCCGCGCGGCAGTGCGATAACGACTCCGCGCAGTGGGCGCGTCGAGTTCGAGCGGGGCCGCTCGCGCGGAGCTAGCCTGGGGTATGGACGCTGTCACAGTTGTCCCCACCCCCGGTAACGAGCCGGTGCACACGTACGCGCCGGGCAGCCCTGAGCGGGAACGGTTGCTCGGTGAGCTCGCCGATATCTCCGACAGCACGGCCGAGATCCCACTGGTCATCGGCGGTAAGCATCGTCCGGGAATCGGTGAGCGTCGCGAGATCGTCGCACCGCATCGGCACCGGCAGGTACTCGGGACCTATACCGACACCACGCACACCGAAGCCGCCGCCGCCATCGATGCCGCGATCGCGGCGGCCCCGGATTGGCGGGCGCTACCGTTCGACGAACGCGCCGCGGTGCTGTTGCGGGCCGCGGATCTGCTGGCCGGACCGTGGCGGGAGACTCTCGCCGCGGCGACCATGCTGGGTCAGTCGAAATCGGTGGCGCAGGCCGAGATCGACGCACCGTGCGAGCTCGTCGACTTCTGGCGGTTCAATGTCTCCTTCGCCCGCGGCATCATGGCGCAGCAGCCGCAATCGAGCACCGGGGTGTGGAACCGGCTCGACTACCGGCCCCTCGAGGGTTTCGTCTACGCCATCACGCCGTTCAATTTCACGGCGATCGCCGGGAATCTGCCGACCGCGCCCGCGCTCATGGGCAATACCGTGGTGTGGAAACCTTCGCCCACGCAGACGCTGGCCGCCTATTACACGATGAAACTGCTGGAGGCGGCCGGTCTGCCACCCGGCGTGATCAATATGGTCACCGGCGACGGGCGGGAACTCTCCGAGGTCGCACTCGCCGATCCGCGTCTGGCCGGTATCCATTTCACCGGCTCCGGCGCGACCTTCCGATATCTGTGGAGTCAGGTGGGGGCCGGTATCGGTCGCTATCACGGTTATCCGCGGATCGTCGGGGAGACCGGCGGTAAGGATTTCATTGTCGCGCACCCCTCCGCCGACCCGGCCGCGTTGTGTACGGCCCTGATCCGCGGTGCCTATGAGTATCAGGGCCAGAAATGTTCGGCCGCGTCGCGCGCCTATCTGCCGAGATCGCTGTGGCGGGAGATGGGCGAGGATTTCCTCGGGGTCACCGAGAGCTTGAGCTACGGCGATATCGCGGATCTGTCGAACTTCGGCGGCGCGGTGATCGATCGCCGGGCTTACGACAAGTGTGTGCGCGCGATCGAACGGGCGCGGGATGCGGGCGTGGAGATACCGGTCGGCGGCACCTACGACGACAGCGAGGGCTGGTTCGTGCGGCCGACCGTACTGCTCGCCGACGATCCGCGCGACGAATCGTTCGCCACCGAGTACTTCGGCCCGATCCTGTCGGTGCACGTGTACGACGATTCTCAGCCCGACGCCTATCGGACCATCCTGACCGAGGTGGAGTCGGCCGCCCCCTACGCGCTGACCGGCGCGGTTTTCGCGCAGGACCGGAAGGCGGTGGAGGAGGCGGCCGCGGTGCTGCGCTTCGCGGCCGGCAATTTCTATGTGAACGACAAGCCCACCGGAGCGGTGGTTGGGCAGCAGCCGTTCGGCGGGGCCCGTGCCTCGGGTACCGACGACAAAGCGGGTTCGCCGTTGAACCTGTTGCGCTGGGTGGCACCGCGCACCCTCAAGGAAACCTTCGTTCCGCACACCGATCACCGCTATCCACATATGGAGCAGGGATGACCGGCCCGCAGCGGCCCGGCGAGCGCGCGGTGCCCGTGCGCGGCTGTCGCTGGGAGCTACGGTGAATCCGCTACGGCCGGCCATCCTCGCCGCGGCCGGGTCGGACCGAGTGAAACGCACCCTGACCACGAGTCCGGCCACCGCCGCGATGGTGCATCGCTTCGTACCCGGGGAAGCCCGATCGGATCTGGTCGCGGCAGCGGGCCGGCTGCTCATGAGCGGACGTGCGGTCAGTGTCGATTTCCTCGGTGAGAACACCACGGATCGGGCGCAGGCCGAGTCCGCGGTCGCCGAATATCTGGCCTTGATCAACGACCTCGCGGCATTGCCCACCGCCGAGGTGCCCGCGGGTGCGGCACCGCTCGAGGTCTCGGTCAAACTGTCTGCCCTGGGGCAGGCGCTCGGGTCCGACGGCCCGGCGATCGCGACCGAGAATCTGCGCACCCTGTGCACCAAGGCCGCCGAGGCCCGGGTGTGGGTCACCGTGGATGCCGAGGACCACACCACCACCGCCGCCACTCTTGCCGCGACCCGGGAGGTCCGCGCCGATTTCCCCTGGCTGGGCACCGTGATCCAGGCGTACCTCCACCGCAGCGCGGACGATTGCCGCGATCTCGCCGACGCGGGCGCCCGGGTGCGCCTGTGCAAGGGCGCCTACCGGGAACCGGAAACGGTCGCCTGCCAACGCCGAGTCGACGTCGACCGCGCCTACCTGCGCTGTCTGCGGATCCTGATGCACGGCTCGGGCAGCCCCCTGGTGGCCTCCCATGATCCGGTGATGCTCGCGGCCGCGGCCGATCTCGCGACGATCACCGGCCGCCGTCCCGGCGATGTGGAGTACCAGATGCTCTACGGAATTCGCACCGACGAACAACTCCGCCTCGCCGACCGCGGCGATTTCGTCCGGGTGTACCTGCCATACGGCCGTCAGTGGTACGGGTACCTGATGCGCAGGTTGGCAGAGAGACCCGCCAATCTGGCGTTCTTCCTACGTGCCCTGGCCGGGCGCTGAGCGAACCCCGGACGAGCGAATTCTGCGCCGACCGCCCAACTCCGGTTCTCCCCCGACGAACCGAACGAAGCTGCCCGCCCGATCGATCGAGGCCCCGGCGCGCCGAGCATGCCCGAGCCCACCCCTCGAATTGCCTTCGCATATCTCGCACAGGGTGCTCAGCATCCGTGATCGCGAGAGCCCTGACCATCTCGCCGGAGGTGGAGCCGTCGACACAGCCGGGGTCGATAGGCCCTCGACCACGCCCGCCGGAGTGAAGAATCGGGGTCACAAGGGCCCCGACACGCGACGCCGGAGGCGGCGCAGACAACTCAGACCAGGGGTTTGCCCTTGCGCATGCGGCGGCGCATATCCCACAGGTAGTAGTTCATCGGGAACTGGCGGAGGATACGGGGCTGGAGCGCGAGTCCGAAGCCGATGATCCGCATGGTCCGGTCGAACCAGCGTTGGTTTCCTTCGGTCCAGGTGAGCAGCATTTTTTCGCGGATCTGCGGGGGGAGGCACCCGGTGACGACGAAGCGGTGGAATTTCGCCGAGACCCATTGGATCGGCGGCGCCACCATCTTCAGGTCGATGAGGTCGTTGAAGTAGGCGCGGGTCGTGTCGTCGATTTCCAGCGCGTCGAGGTTTTCTTCCCAGAACTGCCAGAATGCGGCCCGGTCGCGCGGCCACATCTCCGGCCGGACCTGGAGGGTGGTGCCGAGTCGGATGCTGTGGGCGTAGAAGGTGTCGGCGGTGGCTTCGTCCATCGGGCCCTGGACTTTTTCCAGGAGGTCGACGAAGCCGAAGTACAGGCAGGCCGCGACCCATAGTTGGAGTTTCGGGTCGAAGGCGTTGTATTTGACCGGGCTGGTGGGTTTGGTGCGGATATGGCGGTGGGAGGTGTTGACCGCGAGCCGGTAGGCGTTGCGTTCTTCTTCGGTGCCGAGCATGGCGACGGCGAGGTAGGTGAGCGTGGTGCGGAGCCGTTTGAAGGGGTGCTCCATCACATTGCCGCTCTTGACGTCGCTCTCCATCACGCCGTAGGCGACCGGCCGCAGCCCCAGTTGCATGATGACGTTCGCGGTCCCGCCGAGGAAGGCGGTGATTCCGACGATGTGGTCGTTCACATCGAAGTTCGGCGCGTACAGCCGCTGAGGTTCGGGATCGTTCATCGGAGCGGGTTGGGGAGCGGTCATCGGTGACCTCTTTCCTTTGAGAAGATTATATGATAACCATCTCATTCTCTCGATCTTGCGTCAACCGCACGTGAAGTTGTGCGATGCTTATTACGTCATTGCATCGCCGAGCGCGGGAAGGTGCCGAGATGGGTGCGCTGGCTCAACTGTTGCCCCTGGTGCGATCGCCGCGCCGAGATCAGGATCAATCCGTGCTGGCCGCGGCCTTGCAGGCGTTCCTCGATTTCGGGATCAAACGCACGAGTATGGTCGAGGTCGCCCGGCGCGGCGGCCTCTCGCTGGCCACACTGTACCGGCGGTTCTCCAGCAAATCGGATCTGATCCAGGCGGTCGGTCTGGCGCAGACCCGCGATTTCATCGAGGGTGTCGATGCCGCGGTCCAGCAGCAGATCGAGCGCGACGCCGGTGCCGAAGATCAGATCGTGGAACTGTTCGTCGCATTCCTGGCCGGTCTGCGGGGTAACGAACTGCTGGACCGGCTGCTCGACACCGAACCGGAGATCGTGCTGCCCTACCTGACCACCAAGGGTGCCCCGGTCATCGAATTGGGGCGCGATTACGTCGCCGAATTCATCACTCGCCTGCAGGGTGAAGGCAAATTGCCGGCCTACGATCCGCTGCCGTTGGCCGAGATGATCGCGCGGACCGCGCTCTCGCTGGCGTTGACTCCGCAGACGGTCATCCCGCTGAGCGACGATATCGCCGTGCGGAGATACGCGCGCGATCATGTGGCCGTCTCGTTCCGGGTGCCGGGACAGGTGGCCGATTCCTGAAATTCGAACAGAGCCGTTTTCATATTTGCGAATTCGGCTCAGACGAGTTTCTTTCCGAACCGGCGGCGGATCCGGAAATCGAACAGATACGCGTTGATCGGAAAACTCCGCAGCGGTACCGGTAGCGCCGCCGATACGCGGCCCAGACCGCGCAGGAGCCGATCGAACCGGCGTTCGTCGTCCGCCGACCAGGCCATCCCCATTTCCGCGCGTAGATGCGGCGGCAGCAGGCCCGCGGTGACCCACCGGTTGAAACGGCCGCCGAGAAGCTGGACCGGGCGGGGGAACATCTTCAAGTCCACGATCTCGTTCAGCATGTCCCGGACCGGCGGGTCGATCCTTGTCGTGGCGAGGTTCTCGGTCCAGTATCGATCGAAGGCTGCCTGGTTCGCGGGCCACGATTCCGGTGGTACCTGCAGGGTTGTCCCCAACCGCGCGGAATGGCGGTAGATCGTCTCCTCGAGTTCGGCATCGGGCCGGCCGCGCATCCGTTCCCGGATATCGCGGGCGCCCCAGTACAGGCAGGCGGCCACCCACAGCTGTAGATCCTGGTCGAAGGCGTTGTACCGCACCGGACTCCGGTCGTTCGAGCGCACTCGGCGATGCGAGGTGTCGACGGCTTTCCGGTAGGCGGTTCGTTCCGCGGGGCTGCCGAGGAGGGCGACCGCCAGATAGGTGAGGGTGGTGCGCGTGCGCTTGACGGGGTGCATTGTCAGTTTGCCGCTGTCGACCGGGCTTTCCAGCACTCCGTAGCCCACGCCGGGTGCGGCGAGTTGCATGATGACATTGGCGGCGGCGCCGAGTATCGCGGCTCCGTCGATATAGGGGCGGAAATCGAATTCCTCGTCCCGCGCCACTCCTGCGGAGTCGGCCGGTTCGTCGGCGGAACCGGGTGCGGGTGGCTCCGCGGAGGGAGAGCTGGTCATGGAAACAACCGTTTCGAGTGCTCGAGAAAGCTGACGCTTCACTTTCTCGCCGTAGCGTATATGTGTCAAGTAGCGCCGAAAATACTTCGGTTTCGTGCTGATTTCCGGATCTTCGTGATGCGGATAATTTGAATCGATCGAATTTCACTGACGGGTGTGGAATCGGTGTGAAATGAAAAGGCGCCGGTCCGGCCCGGTGTATTTCCGAACCGGTCCGGGCAGGTGCCGGATCCCGGTACCTGCCCGGGGCAGTAGTTTGGGCGCATGTCCTATGGCCACCGTCTGCTCAGCTCGCTCGACCCCCTCGCCGTCGCCGCGGGCGCCGATATCCCGGACGCCGTGACCATCGACGGTGTGACGCTGTCCCGCAGTGACCTACTCGGTGCCGCCACCTCGGTGGCCGAACGGGTCGCGCGGGCCGAACGGGTGGCCGTCCTGGCCCGGCCGACCGCGGCGACGGTGCTCGCCGTGGTCGGATGCCTCATCGCGGGTGTGACCGTGGTGCCGGTGCCACCCGACTCCGGAACGGCCGAACTCGACCATCTGCTCGCCGATTCCGGGGCTCAGGCCTGGTTGGGCGAAGCGCCGGAAGGCACCTTGCTACCGGTGGTCCCGGTCCGGCTGCACGCCCGCTCCTGGCATACCTACCCCGAACCCGATCCGGGTGCCCCGGCCTTCGTGCTCTATACCTCCGGAACCACCGGTGCCCCCAAAGGGGTGGTACTGAGTCGCCGCGCCATCGCCGCCGGACTCGACGCGCTGGCCGGCGCGTGGGCCTGGACCGCGGACGATGTGCTGGTCCACGGCCTGCCGCTGTTCCATGTACACGGGCTGATCCTGGGTCTGCTCGGACCGTTGCGGGTCGGCAGCCCGCTCGTGCACACCGGAAAGCCGACCCCCGCGAACTACGCGGCGGCCCCGGGCACCATGTACTTCGGCGTGCCGACCGTCTGGACGCGGATCGCCGAGGACCCCGCCGCCGCGAAAGAACTGGCCGCCGCCCGTCTGCTGATCTCCGGCAGCGCCCCGCTGCCGGTACCGGTCTTCGAACGTCTCGCCGAACTCACCGGGCATCGGCCGGTCGAACGGTACGGCATGAGCGAAACCATGATCACCCTGTCGGCCCGGGCGGACGGTGAACGGCGGCCGGGATGGGTCGGCGTGCCGGTCCACGGTGTCGAGACCCGGCTCCGCGATGAAGCGGGCCGGCCGGTGCCCCACGACGGCTCCGCTATCGGTGGCCTCCAGGTGCGCGGGCCGATGCTCTTCGACGGCTACTACGGCCGTCCCGAGGCCACCGCCGAATGCTGGACCGAAGACGGCTGGTTCCGCACCGGAGATGTCGCCGCCATCGACTCGGACGGCTTCCATCGGATCGTCGGACGCGAATCGGTCGACCTCATCAAATCCGGCGGCTACCGGATCGGGGCGGGGGAAGTGGAAACCTCGCTGCTGGGTCACCCGGCGGTCGCCGAAGTGGCCGTCGTGGGACACGCCGACGCCGACCTCGGGCAGCGGATAGTCGCCTTCGTGGTCCCGCGTGATCAGGCGCCGACCGCACAGGAACTCATCGACCACGTGGCAGGTGAGCTCTCGGTCCACAAGCGCCCCCGGGAGATCCGCTTCGTGGACTCCCTCCCGCGAAACGCCATGGGCAAGGTCCAGAAGAAGTCGCTGTAATTTCGGCGCCGCCTGCGGCGGGCGGGGCTGTGTTTATTTGCCCCGCCTTCGGCGGGGCGGGGCGGGGCCCTCGTGACCCCGGTTCTTCACTCCTGCGCTCCTCCGCTTCGCTCCCCCGCTCCGTCGCTCCAGAACCGGGGCGGGCCCCGCC
>NZ_JBSFDZ010000039.1:0-41653 GCF_053594175.1 Nocardia sp. NPDC001965 | reverse complement strand
GCGACGTTGAAGGCGCGGATGATTCGACCTACCCAGATAGCGATGAGCGTTTTTCTATCGGCGCCCCGTTGGCTCGCAAGCTTGGACTCGGGCGCATTGGTATCCATCATGAGCGTTTACCGTGGGGGCCTCAACCCCGCGCGCGCCAGCGCGCCAAAAACACAGCACCTTGGCGAGTAACCCCACCCCTCGCCTTCGTGGGTGAGCCTGCCTTCTCACTTTTGTGAGCGAGCCTGCCCTGTCACCTTCGTGAGCAGGCCAGTTCTCACCTACGCGAGCATTCCTGCTCCTGGTCTCCGGAGATCGACCCCCGAGCCCGGCGGACACCCCGCCCTCTGGGGTTGGAGTGTCTCCCCGGGCCCGCCGCCGTCAGTGTTCTTCGAGACGCTTGAACGAAGCCTGGATCTCGACCTCGGCTTCCGCCCGGCCCACCCATTCGGAGCCTTTGACGAATTTGCCGGGTTCGAGGTCCTTGTACCGCTCGAAGAAGTGTTTGATCGCGGCCAGCTCGAACTCCGGGACGTCGGCCAGGTCCTGGATGTGGTCCCAGCGCGGGTCGCCGGCCGGGACACAGAGGATCTTGTCGTCGCCGCCCGCTTCGTCGGTCATCCGGTACATGGCGACCGGGCGCGCTTCGACGATCACGCCCGGGAACACCGAATCCGGCAGCAGGACGAGCGCGTCCAGCGGGTCGCCGTCCTCTCCCAGCGTGTTCTCGATATAGCCGTAGTCGGCCGGGTAGGCCATGGAGGTGTAAAGGAACCGGTCGAGGCGCACCCGCCCGGTTTCGTGATCGACCTCGTATTTGTTGCGCGAACCCTTGGGGATCTCGATGGTGACGTCGAACTCCACGCCAGCTCCTTCCGCTGCTTTCACGATGCACCGTGGTGCCCGGCCTCGCCGCCGCACCCGGTTGTTCGCCGAGAACGGTAGCCGAACACCGATATTGTTGTCGGCGGGCACATGGGTTCAGTGGGGGCTCGGGTGTGATAGCTGGGGACAAGGGAGAAGACGGACAACGTGGTGGTGCAGGGCGGCAACGGTAGGAACGGTTCGGTAGGGCGCCGGCGCCGCGGCATACGGACATGGCTGTTGATCGTGTCGGCGGTGCTGGCCGGTGCGGCGGCGGTGGCCACCGCGATCCTGCAGCCGTGGACGCCGGAGTTCCGGCACGGTGGTCTCACCATTGCCGCGCCGCCTGCTCCGGTGACCGTTTCGCCGGATGTCGCACCGGTCCCGGATACCGCGCCGGCGCCGAGCTCGGCGGGTGTCGCGGCGGCGCTCGGGCCGGTGGTGGCGAGCCCCGATCTGGGTGGTTTCGCCGGGTCGGTGACCGATGCGGCGAGTGGCACCGTGTTGTGGAGCGAACGTGCCGACGAGCCGCGGGTGCCGTCCTCGACAGCCAAGATCATGACCACCGCGGCGGCATTGTTGACGTTGCCCGCTGATCAACGGGTGCAGACCAAGGTTGTGGCGGGTTCGTCGCCGAACGAGATCGTGCTTGTGGCCGCGGGCGATCCGACCCTCACCGCGCAGCCGGGCGGCGAGGGGTATTACCCCGGTGCCGGGAGTCTGCTGGATCTGGCCGATCAGCTGCGCAACGCCGATGTGCGGGCCGACACGATCGTGGTCGACACCTCCGCCTATTCGGGGCAGACCATGGCCCGCGGCTGGGATCCGGTCGATATCCCCGGTGGTTCGATCGCGCCGCTCGAGCCGGTGATGCTCGACGGCGGCAGGCTCGATCCGGCGGGTGAGTATTCGCCGCGGTCGGGGACTCCGGCGCTGGATGTGGGCCGGCGTCTGGCCACCGAGCTCGGGCTCGATCCGGCGGCGGTCCGGCTCGGTACCGCCCCGCAGGGCACCAAGCGGCTGGGGGAGGTGGCGTCGGCACCGCTGCGCGATCGCCTGCGCGACATGATGGTCCATTCGGACAATGTGCTGGCCGAGACGATCGGCCGGGAGGTCGCCGCGGCCACCGGGCGGCCGATGTCGTTCGAGGGGGCGGCGACTGCGGTCGCCGCGGTGCTCGCCGAGCACAATTTCGATATGACCGGTGTGTCGATGTTCGATTGCAGCGGCCTCTCGGTGGACGACCGTATTCCGGCGCGGCTGCTGAACCAGATCCTGAACACCGCCGCCGGGCCCGAGCCGGAAGCCGAACCGGCCACCTCCACGCCCGCGCCGCTCGTACCGCCGCTGGGCGCCGGTGCGGGGCGGCAGACCCAGCCCGACGGTGCTGCCGACACCTTGGCCGCTCGTCTGGTGCCGATGCTGGACTATCTGCCGGTCGCGGGTGGTACCGGCTCGCTGAGCAGCCGGTATGTCACGCAGAACCAAGCCGGCGCCGGATGGGTGCGGGCCAAGACCGGAACTCTGTCGGTGGCCAGTACGTTGGCTGGTTACGTGCTGGATCGTGACGGCCGGGTCCTGACCTTCACGTTGATGTCGAGTGATCGGCCGCCGGAGGTCAGCCGGCCCGCGTTGGACGCCGTCGCGGTCACGTTGCGCAACTGTGGATGTTCCTGACGGCTGGAGGGCGCATGACGATTCGACAAGGTCCCGACGGGCCCGGCGCCCGAACAGTGGCCGAGGCCGACGGATCCGGCGACGAGCGACGTACTTTCGCGGGGTCGGTCGATTGGCGCTGGGCGGCCCGTACCGGTGCCGCGCTGGTTCCGGCCGGTCCGCGGACACCCCGCCCGTTCGCGGAGCAGGCGGTGGCCGAACTCCTCGAGGCCTCGGTGCGGGCCGAGGCCCCGGTCCGGTCGGTGACCGGTCTGCTCGACGATCAGCCTGTACCCGCGGCGCGGATCGTCGACCGACCGGGCTGGATTGCCGCGGCGGCCGATTCGATGTCGCAACTGACCGGTACCGGCACCGGGGCGCAGTCGGGCCTGTTCACCGGTAAACCGGCCGGGGTCCAGGTCGGCGCCATGCTGGCATTTCTGTCCACCGCGATTCTCGGCCAGTACGACCCGTTCACCGGTCCGGACGGCACGTTGCTGCTGGTGGCGCCGAATATCGTCGGGGTGGAGCGGGTGCTGGGGGTCGAGCCGAGCGATTTCCGGCTGTGGGTCTGTCTGCACGAGGTGTGCCACCGGGTCCAGTTCTCGGCCTCACCGTGGCTGGCCGGGTACATGCGGGACAATGTCGAGGTGCTCGGCGAGATCGGTGACGAGGCCACCACCGAGATGCTGGGTCGCTTGCTCGCCGAGTTGAAACTGCGGCGCAGCGGCCAGGCGTCCGATGATCCCGCCACTCGCGGTGTGGTGGGTCTGCTGCGGGCCACGCAGCCGCCGGAACAACGTGCGGCGCTGGATCGTCTGCTGCTGCTGGGCACCCTGCTCGAGGGGCATGCCGATCATGTGATGGACGCGGTGGGTCCGAGTGTGGTGCCGTCGGTCGAACAGATCCGGATGGCGTTCGACAGGCGCCGTACCCGTCCCGCGAATCCGGTGCAGAGGCTGTTGCGGGCGCTGCTGGGTATCGACGCGAAGGTGGCGCAGTACGTGCGCGGGAAGGCTTTCGTCGACGAGGTGGTGGGGACCGTCGGGATGGACCAGTTCAACGCGGTGTGGACCGACGCGGATACGCTGCCGCGGACCGACGAGATCGACGAACCGCGGCGCTGGATCGCCCGGGTGCTGGACTGAAACGGTGCGTCCCGCCGAACAGCGGCCGATCCGGTTACCGGAGACACCCGCGGTACTGGGTGTGCGGCATGCGGTCCGCGCGTGGCTGACGGAGTTCGGACCCGAGGATCTTCGCGTGGCCGTGGCGTTGTCGGGCGGTGCGGATTCGCTGGCACTCACCGGGGCCGCGCTCGCGGAATCCGCGGAAGTGCATGCGCTGGTGGTGGATCACCGTCTGCAGGCCGGGTCGGACGAGGTGGCGGCGTCGGCGGCGGCGACCGCGCGTTCGCTCGGGTGCCACTCGGCGCAGGTGCTGCCCGTCGCGGTGACCGGGCCCGGCGGGATGGAGGCCGCGGCGCGTACCGCGCGCTACGCGGCGCTGGACAGCGCGCGTAGGGGCCTGCCGGTGCTGCTCGGCCACACCCTCGACGATCAGGCCGAAACCGTGCTGTTGGGCCTCGGGCGCGGATCGGGTGCGCGTTCCATCCAGGGGATGGCCCCGTACGACGCTCCGTGGGGACGGCCGTTGCTGGGGGTCCGCCGGGAGACGACCCGGCAGTTCTGCGCCGACCTCGGCCTGACGCCCTACGAGGACCCGCACAACAGCGCACCGGAGTTCACCCGGGTACGGCTGCGCACCGAGGTACTGCCACTGCTGGAGAGCGTGCTCGGGGGTACCGCGGCGCTCGCGCTGGCCCGCACCGCCGAACAACTGCGCGAGGACAACGCCGCTCTCGACGGATTCGCCGGCGAGCTGTTGCTGCGGGCCGGGCCGGGTGCGCCGGAATGCGCGGTGTTGCTCCAGGCGGCTCCCGCGGTGCGTCGGCGGGCGGTGCGGGCCTGGCTGCTGGCTCACGACGTATCGGCGGTGACCGCAACGCATCTGCGCGGAATCGACGAGTTGGTGGTGGCCTGGCGCGGCCAGGGCGGAGTCGCCGTGAGTGGCGGTGGGCGGGGGACCCGGTTGGTCGTGATTCGCGAGCATGGCAGGCTGACACTTGCCCGCACCGACCGGGAGCGCCGAGAGCGAAGGGAAACCAGTTGACGTGTACGGGGACGATATCGATTCGGTCCTGATCACCGAGGAAGAAATCGCGGCGAAGGTCAGTGAACTGGCCGAGCTGATCGCCAAGCGGTATCCCGCTGACGCACCGGAGGGCGATCTGCTGCTGGTGGGCGTGCTCAAGGGTGCGATCTTCTTCATGACGGACCTGGCGAAGGCTCTGCCGATACCGACTCAGATGGAGTTCATGGCCGTATCGTCCTACGGATCGTCCACGTCGTCTTCGGGCGTGGTGCGCATCATGAAGGACCTGGACAAGGACATCGCCGGCCGCAATGTGCTCATCGTCGAGGACATCATCGACTCGGGCCTGACGCTGTCGTGGCTGATGCGCAATCTCACCACCCGCAATCCGGCCTCGCTCGAGGTGGTGACGCTGCTGCGTAAACCCGATGCGCTGCGTACCCAGGTCGAGGTCGCGAATGTCGGGTTCGATATCCCGAACGAGTTCGTGGTCGGTTACGGACTCGATTACGCCGAGCGGTACCGGGATCTGCCCTATATCGGCACCCTGCATCCGCGGGTCTACGGCGGTGAACAGGCCTGAACCACGAGTGGGTAGGCGGGCCGTGCCCACCTACCCACCGGGTTCGTGATGTGTCAGGCCGGAATGGCGGGTGGTGCCGCGAAACCGCCGGAAACGGCCCGCTGGCCGAACTCGAGAATGGTCGGCCGGCTGTCGTCGGCTCGCCAGGCGACCGCGAGTTCGCACGGGGGCAGTCCGGTGACCGGCCGTGCGGTGAGCCCGGGCCAGCGGTACATGGGCACGTTGTTCTCGGCCAACAGGCACAGCCCCAGGCCCAGTCCGACGGCCTCGAGCCGGTCTTCGGGGGTCGCGGCTTCCGCGCCGATGGTGGCGGCACGGCCGTTGCGGGCGTCGTTGCCGAGCCAGAAATCGCGGACGGCGCCGGCTTCGGCGGGCAGTGCGATGAACTTTTCGTCGAGCAGGTCCGCGAAGTCGATCATTTCCTGGCCGGCGCGGGGATGGTTCTCCGGCAGGAGTACCCAGCGGCGTTCGGTGCGCAGCACCTGCCAGCGGTAGCGGTTCGGATCGGGTAGCGGGAGCCAGACCAGCGCGAGGTCGGCCTGGCGGCCGGCGAGTCCGCTCGACGGGTCGGTCCAGGCTGCGGGGTGCAGGGCCAGCCGGTGGCCGCTGGCGCTCTCCAAGTCGTGCAGCAGCCCGCGGCCCAGTGTCGACTGCAGGCCGACGCGTAGTACTTCGCCCGCCTCCTGCAGCGAGCTGTTGGTGGTCTCCCAGAGTTCCAGGATCTTGCGGGCGCCGCTGAGCAGTTCCTTACCGGCAACCGTGAGCGCGACACTGCGCTGGTTGCGATCGAACAGGACCACATCGAGCTGACGTTCCAGCTGCCGGATCTGACGCGACAGGGTCGGTTGAGCGATGTGCAGCCGCTGGGCGGCGTTGGTGAAGTGCAGTTCCTCGGCGACGGCGACGAAATACCGCAGATCGCGCAAATGCGGGTCCATAGCACCTTGCTATCAGAATCGTTGCTGAATTTCCAGCCCTAATTTGTTCGATGAGTCCGCATACCGGGCAAGAAACAGTCAGCAGGTTTGTTAGTGACAGCTTATGGGGTTGCGCGGTGATGTGCATCATGAGTTCTCCGCACGGCCGACGTCCGGCTGCCGCCGGGCGATACAACGTAAAGTGTCCGACGTTTGTCGTGGTAGAGCAGTTTGTCCAGCGCGTGCTGTCACCTCGGCCGATAGGGTTGGCGGTTTGCTGCGGGGCTGTCACGCGGGCGTGTTCCGCGCCGCGTGTCTTCCGACTATGCACGTCAAGTGATGTTGATCACAATAGGGTTTCGGGGAGGTTTCGGCGGCGCATCCGCGCCCACCGCGGCCCGTCGCCGACGGGCCGCGGTGCAATACCTGCGGCCGGGCGCTCAGTCGCCCCGGACGCGCTCCTCGTAGGACCTGCGCTTCTCGGTGTCCACATCGTCGAGGAAGGTCTGGGCCGACCCCATCGACCGGCCCAGCGCATCGCCCACCGACTGCGGCAGCAGATTCACGAACACCGACATGGCGCCCGCTGCCCGGGTGACTCGTGCCTTGGACCGGGGTTTGGCGATGAGCCGGACCACCGCCGCGGCGATGTCCTCCGGTTCGGCCGCGGGCAGGCCCTTCGGCGCGGCGACCCCGGAACCGAGTTCGGTATTGGTCAGCGTGGGCAGTACCGAGGAGAAAGCCACGCCCGTGCCCCGGTACTCCTCGCGGAGCGTATCGGTGAACCCGAGTACCGCGTGTTTGGAGGCGTTGTAAGTGGCCAGGCCCGGGATATGGGTCTCACCGGCGAGCGAGGCGATATTGATGATGTGTCCCCGGCCGCGGGCGAGCATCCGGGCGAGGGCGATCTTGGAACCCAGGATGACGCCGTAGACGTTGATGTCCAGGATCCGGCGGGTGATCTGGTCGGACTCGTCGACCAATCGCCCGGTCGGCATGATCCCGGCATTGTTGATCAGTACGTCGATCGGCCCGATCTCGCGTTCCACATCGTCGAGGAACGTGTTGAAGGACTGGATATCGGTGACATCGAGGCGGGCGTAGTAGTCGAAATCGTGGTCGGTGCCCGATTCCTTGACCGTCTTCTCGTCGATATCGCCGATCGCGATCTTCGCGCCCAGCTTCTCCAGGGCCACAGCGGTGGCCAGGCCGATACCCCGGGCGCCGCCGGTTATCACGACGACCTTGCCCCGAACGGATTCGGTTCTACTCACGGTTTCCCCCTCGAAGCGGATTCATGTCACCGGTGGAGGCCGAAGTGCCGGCGAAGACACCGGACTTACTTCCCGTGGATTCGCCACCCGTGGTGCGCGGAGGCCGAAGCGAAGACGAAGGTATCGCAGTGTCGTCGTATCGCCTCATTCCTTTTCCCCTTTGAGTCGCAGCAGTGCGCCGATATCGATCCGGCGCATACCGCGCGCTCCGGCGGCACGCATGGCACCCAGCCCGATCAGGATCTTGTTGAGGTCGTAGGGCATCCAGGTGAGTTCGCGTTCCTGAGTCGGCAGCATCGGCGTGGTTATCGCCTTGGCCTTGCAGTACTTGCGCACCCCGTTCGGGCCACCCCAGCGAGCGCCGACCCCGGAATCGCCCCAGCCGCCCATCGGGAGCGCGAAATTGAACAGGTTGGCGAAGACGTCGTTGATATTGACCGCGCCCGCGTTCAGTGCCCGGGCCACTCGCTCACCCCGCGCCTTGTCTCCGGTCCAGACTGTCGCAGACAGTCCGTACACCGAGTCGTTGGCCAGCCGGATCGCCTCCGCCTCGTCGGCCACCTTCATCACCGGCAGGGTCGGTCCGAAGGTCTCCTCGGTGATACACGACATGGTGTGGTCCACATCCACGAGCACGGTGGGCTCGAAGAAGGTGCCGACGCCGGTGCGTTTGCCGCCGGTAAGCACCTTGGCCCCGGCGGCGACGGCCTCGTCGATATGCCGCGCGACGATGCCGACCTGGCTCTCGTTGGCCATGGCGCCCACATCGTTGCGCGGTGTGCGATCGTCGCGACCTTGTCGCAGGGCCTTGACGTTCGCGGTCAGTTTTTCGACGAACTCGTCGTAGACGGGGGCCTCCACATAGACCCGCTCCACCGAGATACAGACTTGCCCGGAATTGAACATGCCGCCGAAGGCGATACCGTGCGCGGCGCGATCGAGGTCGGCGTCGGCGAGGACGATCGCCGGATCCTTACCGCCCAGCTCCAAGCTGTAGGGAACCAGTCGCGCGGCGCAGGCCGCGGCGATCCGGCGACCGGTCGCGGTGGATCCGGTGAACTGGATGTAATCGGCGTGCTCGACCACGGCCGCGCCGGTGGCACCCGCACCGGTGGCGACGGACAGCACCGGCGGAGCGCCGATCTCGGCCCAGCCGCGGGCCAGTTCGAGCGCGGACAGGGGAGTCACCTCGGACGGTTTCAAGATCACCGCCGCGCCGGCGGCCAGGGCGGGGATCACATCGAGCAGCGGCATGGCCAGCGGGAAGTTCCACGGGGTGATCACGCCGACCACCGGATACGGCTCGAATACCGTGGTCAGCCGTTTCACCCGGGCCAGTGGGCTGTGCGGGGCCGGATGTTCGTCGGCGAGGAATTTGGCGGCGCGGCGGGCGTAGTAGCCGATGAGATCACTGCCGAAGATCGGGTCGATGAGCGAATCGACCCGCGGTTTGCCTGTCTCGGACTGCAGTACATCGGCCAGCACCTCGGTGTTGTCGATGATCCAATCCTGGAGCTTGAGCAGCCATTCCTTGCGCTCGTCGGCGCCGATGGCCTGCCATGCGCGTTGATGCTCGCGCAGCTCGGCGATGGCCGCGACGACCTGCTCGGCCGTCATATCCGGTACCGAGCCGACCACCTCGCCGGTGGCGGGATTCAGGACTCGGATCTCCGAGTCCGCGGGCTTGTCCACGGTTTTCGCCGTGGCGTCGGGTTGTCCCGATTCGGTTTTGGTCACTGCGTTCTCCCACTGCGTCGTGCTCGGAACCGCTGCGGCTGATCGGTGTGAATCAGCTCACCGGCTCGATCGTGACACACTGTGCGAGACACCGCGCCCGGTCGCGGTGTCCGATGCCGGGATCTACTGGGGTTCGCGAGCCAACCGGCGCAGTGGCGGCTCGGTTGCCGGGGGCACCCGGCGGTCGGGTAATTCGGCGAGCAGTTCGGTGGTGGCCGCCGCGACGGCCGCGACGGCTTTGTCCACCGCGGGTTTGGTGGCCGAACTCAGCCCGGTCAGCCCACCGACTTTGCGCACATACTGCAGTGCGGCGGCATAGATCTCCTGCTCGGTAGCGGCGGGTTCCAGACCTCGCAAGACGGTGATGTTTCTACACATGAATGCACATTAGCCCTGGAACAGGGCTGGTGGCAGGGCAAGGAAGAAATGTGAAAACACATTGCTCGGACCGACCGGGGGCCCGGGACCTAGACTCACCGTATGGCTGCTGCCGGATTGCCCACGCCGACCCCCTTTCCCTATCCGGAGCTCGACAAGCGCGAGGAAGACCATTGGTCCGGCGCGCAGATCGAGGACGACCGCCTGCGCGCGTTGTCGCTGGGCGCCTTCTACTCGGCGCGCTGGGACGCGTTCCACGACGCGCTGCTACTCGGCCCGGAACGCGATCATCCGCTCGGCGACCGGCGTGAACTGGCCATCGATACGCTCACCGGAGCTTGGGGGATCACCGACGGCACCGAGGCCCGCGCATCCATGGAACAGCTGCTCGAGGGTATGCACGCCCCGCTGTACGCCCTGGTCCATCCGCTGGTCACCGCATCGCTGAATGCCAGCGAGCGGGACCGGTTCGGTGAGCGCGCCGATCGGCACCGCGCCTTCCTGCGGCAGGTCGCCTCGTTCCGGGGGATCGACAATTCCGAGGCGCTCGTCCGCGATTACGACATCTGGTCCCAGGCGATCAAAATCGGTTTCACCGATCATCTGTCCCGGCCGCTACCCGCCGATATCCACGCCTGGGATCTGGCCAGGGTCGTCGCGGTGGCGCGTATGTCATACACGGCCGGCTATATCGAGGACGATGTGGCGTGGGACTACCTGGGCCGCGCGCTACCGCTGGCCCAGCGTAAATACCGGAACTGGCGGCAGTTCGGCGACGCCTACCTCACCGGCTGGACCTACTGGCAGGCCTGCGAGGATCTGGCCGAACTGAAGGTCGGCGGTGTCGATCGCCGGCTGGAACTGCTGCGTCTATGGCTCCGCCCGACCAGCCCCTGGAATCGCATCGGCCTGTCCTAGTGCGATAGGTCCGCGTCGCCGGCCGGTGCGGACTCAGCGCTGTTCGGCCAGCCATTGCTCGAAGGTGGTCGGGGCGATCCGGGCGTTCTCCCCGGGCAGTAGTGCGTTACCGGCCATCTCCGGTCCGAACAGCGACGACCAGGTCGGTACCAGCGTGATCGAGCGGCCCCGCGCGTCGTTGGTGCGCCGGGCCATATCCACCAGGTCCTGCGGATCCGGTCCGGCGATATCGCGATAGCGGCCCTGCGGCGCGCCGGTCGCGATCTCGGCGAGGATATCGGCCACATCGCCCGGGGCGATCGGTTGTACGAGCAGGGGCGCGAGGGTGGCGACGCCGTCCTGTTCGGTCCAGCCGGTCACCGTGGCGGCGAAATCGTGGAACTGGGTCGCCGGGACGATCGTCCACGGCACCTTGCCCTGTGCCACGAGACGTTCCTGTTCGCGTTTACCGGCATAGTGCGCGTTGCCGTCCACTCGCGCGATTCCGGCGATGGACAGCAGGACATGGTGGCCCACACCCGCCCGCTGTTCGGCGGCCAGCAGATTGCCGGTGATGCTGCCGAAATAGTCGACGACCTCGGCGCGGTCGGTGCTTTCGGTGCTGGTGGTGTCCACGACGGCGTCGACCCCGGTGAGTGCGGTGTCCAGTCCCGCGCCGCTGCGCAGGTCTACGCCGAGCGAGCGGCTGATCCGCACAACTTCATGGCCGGCCGCCGTCAGGGCGGCGGCGGTACGAGCTCCGATGTTCCCGGTGGCACCGGCGACGGCGATTCGCATGGTCATGAGTCCTGTCTCCTCGGTATCCGATCTGTTCGGTGCCCGAACATTATCTCGGACTAAATAGATCCGCAATATCTTGGATAGAATCACGGGCATGAAGTTGCCGGTGAGTACCGAATGGCTGTTGCACTGCGCCACCTCGCTGGCGCAACTCGAGGCGGGGACCACCGCGTCGGCGGCGCAGCTGGCGCAGTACTTCGATCTGCCGGCGCCCTACCTCGCGAAACAGCTGCAGGCGCTGGTGCGGGCCGGGCTGTTGAGTGCCACGACGGGCCCCCGGGGCGGGTTCCGGCTGGCCCGGCCCGCGGCAGATATCACGCTCCTGCAGATCGTCGAGGCCGTCGACGGCGGCGCCTCACCCTACGAATGTCGCGAGATACGTCAGCAGGGCCGCGGTGGGCTGCCGGCCGCGGAGTGCCGCGATCGCTGCATCCTCGCGGTGAAGATGTCCGAGGCGCACGAGGCGTGGCGCGCCAGTCTGGCCGCCACTTCACTGGCCGACCTGGTCGCCGAGCTACCGGACTGGGCCCCGGAACGCACCAGGCGGCGCCTGGTGGGGCCGTGAGCATCCGGGTACGAGGCGGCTCGATCCGCACTCGGCCGCGGATCTACGATGGCCGGCGACGGCCCTCGTATCGACACCGATGACGCCGCGTCGCCGATATCTCCGGCAATGCCTTCGGTCCGGCCGATGCGCCATCGGCCCACGGCCCGGCGCGGCACCCGCGGCGGCACGGTCCGATCGTGACACCGGCCCTACCTCGGCACCGGCGCCGGTCGGATGCGCGCGCCGGTCAGATACCGGGCAGCGACCGTAGGATGCCGCGGCCGTAGCGCTGGAACTGGGTGTCGTCGACCATTCCCAGCGAATGCCGCTCGACCAGCAGTTCCCACTCCGAGTACAGGTGCGCGACGCTCGGGTCGGCCGGGCCGGCGGAACCGTCCACCGCGACCAACCGCACCGCGAAATTGATCGCGCACGCCAATCGCTCGGAATCGGCGCGATCCAGCGCGGTGAAGTACATCGTCGTATTTCCGTCGTGCACTTCCACCAGGGGCCGGCGGTTGCGCACCCGGATGTCCTCGACCACCGAAACGGTCTCCTCGGTGGCACGAGCGCGCATGATCACCGGAATCGGCAGGTCGTGGGCGTATGCCTCGGTAGCGCCGAGCGATACCAGGAGCAGGCGCGCCGTGGTCACCGTGAGCAGACAGGGGTCGTCGTCACCCACCGGCGGGTGGGCGACGACACTCGCGGTCTCCAGAACGTATTCGTCCTCGGTGAGATACCCCGCCAGATCGGCCACGGTCGATTCGCCACGCCCCGCCGCCGACATCCGGCGGACGGCACGTTCCACATCCGCGCGTACCGGGCCGTGGTCGGTCCACTCGGTGGGCGGTGCCTTCAACTCGGGGGCGGCGATATCGATGCGCTGCGCGGCCAGGATCTGGTCGTTGATCCGCGCGACGATCCCGGCGGCGGCCGGGACATCGTGTTCGGCGATGAGCACCGGTAGCGGCGTCCGATCGGCGGGAACACCGACCAGCACGGGGGTCGGATAACGCAGATATATCTCGATGACCACCGCGTCGTCGGCCCGCCGGCTGAGCCGCACCTCCAGAAGATCGGTCACCGCGACGTCGAGGACGCGTTCGCCGTCGGTCTCGGTTTCACCGTCGGCGCCGGGGCGCAGGACGACCAATCGCCCTTCGCCGTGCCGCACGATAGCTGTGGGTGTCCGTAACTCGACTATGTCCATACCCCCTGCTCGGGTCGTACGCGATCATCATCGGTCCTACCTGCGTGCCATGATTGTGATCACTACGAGATATCACAGAACACGACCCCGGGAACCACCGTGGTTTTCCGGCCGTTTACCTCTTGAACTGCATCACCAGCCGAACTACTGGCTTGCGACGAGTCAGGAAGCGCGATGTATCGACTAGACCGTACGCGGTAACGTGGCATGTCCGCACCCGAATCCGCCCACCGGGCGGTAAGGATGTGGGTTGCGCCGTGCGAGATCGACGCATCGCTAGGCAAGAACGCGGAGACGCCTGAAAGGACTGGCCGCCCGGCCGACGCTCTATGAACCGCAAGACTGTGTTTCGTACCCTGGCGATAATCGCGGGCATTCTGCTCGTGATCTATCTGTTCAGCTACTTCGGCAACGACACCCGCGGCTGGCAGAGCGTCGACACGTCGGTGGCCATCAGCCAGCTCGCCGACAAGGAGAACGTCGCCCACGTTCAGATCGATGATCGCGAACAACAATTGCGGATCGAGCTGAAGAACGGGAACGACGCCACCCAGGGCGCCGACAAGATCATCGCAAAGTATCCCGGCGGTAGCGATACCTCGGCCCAGATATTCAAGGCCGTCCAGGATTCGGGTGCCCCGTACAACACGATGGTCAAACAGGAGAGCTGGGTCACCCAGATCCTGCTTTTCGTGCTGCCCATGGTGATCCTGCTCGGGCTGTTCATCTTCGTGATGTCGCGGATGCAGGGCGGCGGTCGCGGCGGCATGATGGGCTTCGGGAAATCCAAGGCGAAACAGCTGTCCAAGGATATGCCCAAGACCACGTTCGCCGATGTGGCCGGTGCGGACGAGGCAGTCGAAGAGCTCTACGAGATCAAGGACTTCCTGCAGAACCCGGTGCGCTACCAGGCGCTGGGCGCCAAGATCCCGAAGGGCGTCCTGCTCTACGGTCCCCCCGGTACCGGTAAGACGCTGCTCGCGCGCGCGGTCGCCGGTGAGGCGGGCGTACCGTTCTTCACCATCTCCGGCTCCGATTTCGTGGAGATGTTCGTCGGTGTCGGCGCCTCCCGCGTTCGTGACCTGTTCGAACAGGCCAAGCAGAACAGTCCCTGCATCATCTTCGTCGACGAGATCGACGCGGTCGGCCGCCAGCGCGGTGCCGGGCTCGGCGGCGGTCACGACGAACGCGAACAGACCCTCAACCAGTTGCTGGTGGAGATGGACGGCTTCGGGGATCGCACCGGCATCATCCTGATCGCCGCGACCAACCGCCCCGACATCCTGGATCCTGCCCTGCTGCGGCCCGGCCGCTTCGACCGGCAGATCCCCGTCAGCAACCCCGATCTGGCCGGGCGGCGGGCCATCCTGCGGGTGCATTCGCAGGGCAAGCCCATCGCCGCGGAAGCCGATCTCGACGGACTCGCCAAACGGACCGTCGGCATGTCGGGTGCCGATCTGGCCAATGTGATCAACGAGGCCGCGCTGCTCACCGCCCGCGAGAACGGTTCCACCATCACCGGTGACGCGCTCGAGGAATCGGTGGACCGGGTGATCGGCGGTCCGCGCCGCAAGAGCCGGATCATCAGCGAACACGAGAAGAAGATCACCGCCTACCACGAGGGCGGCCACGCCCTCGCCGCCTGGGCCATGCCCGATATCGAGCCCGTCTACAAGGTGACGATCCTGGCCCGCGGCCGCACCGGCGGTCACGCGATGACGGTCCCCGAGGACGACAAGGGCCTGATGACCCGGTCGGAGATGATCGCGCGGCTGGTCATGGCCATGGGCGGGCGCGCCGCCGAAGAACTGGTCTTCCACGAGCCCACCACCGGTGCCTCCTCCGATATCGATCAGGCCACCAAGATCTCGCGCGCGATGGTCACCGAATACGGGATGAGTGCCCGGCTCGGTGCGGTGCGGTACGGCCAGGAGCAGGGCGATCCGTTCCTCGGCCGGTCCATGGGTACCGCCTCGGACTATTCACACGAGGTCGCCGGGGCCATCGACGAAGAGGTCCGCAATCTCATCGAGGCGGCCCATACCGAGGCCTGGGCGATCCTCAGCGAGTACCGAGATGTGCTGGACGATCTGGCGATGGCCCTGCTCGAACGCGAGACGCTGCACCGCAAGGACCTGGAAACCATTCTCAGCGCTGTGCAGAAGCGGCCCCGCATCACCGCGTTCAACGATTTCGGCGATCGGGTGCCGTCGGACAAACCGCCGGTCAAGACCCCCGGTGAGCTCGCGGCCGAACGTGGCGAGCCGTGGCCGCCGCAACCCGTGACCCCAGCCGGTATCGCTCCGCGCGATCCGGCGCCCGCCGGGAGCATTCCGCAGACAGCCGGCTTCCCCGGCGGTGCCGTCCAGCAGCCCGGGTACGGTCAGCCGCCCGCCGGTTACCCGGCCCCGCAACCCGCTCCCGCCTACCCCCGGGGCGCCACCCACGGCTCCCGCCCGGACTACGGTGCTCCCGCCGGCTGGTCGGCGCCCGGCTGGCCGCCGCGGGAGGAGCCGCAGGCCCCACCGGCGGATCGTGGTTACGGCGGGCAGGAACAGGCTCGGCCACCGCATCGCGACCAGCACCCCGGCGGACACCGCAACGAGGGCGGGGGTTCGCCCTACGACCGGGGCCGAGACGAATCCGATTACGGCTCCGGTGAGGAATCCGGGCGTGGTGGACCGCACTCCTGGGACAGCCCGAACGGTCGGCAGTAACCCGTCGCCGATTACGCTCGGACGGGTTCGGCGCCCGGTGTGTACTGCCGCGCCCGAGATGTGGAGGTGTCCTCGAATGTCGACCGATCAGCAGACCAACGGCCACACGGCCGGTATCCCCGCCGAACTGGGGGAAGGTGAAGCGTCCGGGGCGGAGCTGATCGCGCTGCAGACCGGCAGACGGTTCGATCAGGCTCGGGCCGAGGCGGCGGTGCGCGAGCTGCTGCTCGCGGTCGGTGAGAACCCGGACCGGCCGGGCCTGCTCGACACTCCGGCCCGGGTCGCCCGCGCCTACCGCGAGATGTTCGCGGGCCTCTACGTGGAACCGGACGCGGTACTGAACACCACTTTCGACGAAGAACATCAGGAACTCGTCCTGGTTCGCGATATCCCGATGTATTCGACCTGCGAACATCATCTGGTGTCCTTCCACGGTGTCGCCCATGTCGGCTACATCCCCGGCCCGCACGGCCGGGTGACCGGTCTGTCGAAGTTGGCGCGGCTGGTCGACCTCTACGCGAAACGTCCGCAGGTGCAGGAACGGCTCACCAGCCAGATCGCGGACGCGGTGATGCGGAAACTCGATCCGCGCGGCGCGATCGTGGTGATCGAGGCCGAACATCTGTGCATGGCCATGCGCGGAATCCGCAAACCCGGGGCCAGCACCACCACTTCGGCGGTCCGCGGAATCCTGCAGACGAACTCGGCCTCGCGTTCCGAGGCCCTCGACCTGATCCTGCGCAAGTGAGCGACCAGCGAACGGCTCCCGCAGCACCCACCCTTACCGGGATCCGGCCCCGCCCGGGCGTGGATCCGCGCCCGGGGCGGTCCTGCGTGGTGATGGGCGTGGTCAATGTGACCAGCGATTCGTTCTCCGACGGCGGCCGCTACCTTGATCCGGAGCGGGCCGTCGAACATGGGATCCGGCTCTACGAGATGGGCGCCGACATCATCGATGTCGGCGGTGAGTCGACCCGCCCGGGCGCCGTCCGTGTCGAGGTCGAGACCGAGGTCGAACGGGTGGTTCCGGTGCTGCGCGGTCTGGTCGCCGCCGGTATCCCGACCAGTGTCGACACCATGCGGGCCCGCGTCGCCGAAGCTGCCGTCGCCGCCGGCGTGACAGTGATCAACGATGTCTCCGGCGGTCGCGCCGACCCGGCGATGGCCGCGGTCGTGGCCGCCGCCGATATCCCGTGGATCCTCATGCACTGGCGGGCCGCGTCCGATTACCGGCATACGGGTCCGGCGGACCACTACGACGATGTGGTGTCCGAGGTACGTTCCGAGCTCGGGGTGCAGGTGCAGCAGGCGATCGACGCGGGTGTCGATCCGGCGCGGATCATCCTCGACCCGGGCCTGGGTTTCGCGAAGACCGCGGAACACAACTGGGCTCTGCTGGGCGCTCTGGATCTCTTCGTGGCCGACGGGTTCCCGATACTGATCGGCGCGTCGCGCAAACGCTTCCTCGGATCACTGCTGGGCGATGCCGACGGGCCACGCCCGCCCGCCGGCCGGGAGACCGCCACCGCCACTATTTCCGCGCTGGCGGCATGGCACGGTGCGTGGGGGGTGCGCGTCCACGACGTACGCGGTTCGCAGGACGCGGTCGCCGTAACCGACGCCTGGCGAAACGCCCAGCGGCCGGGGACGCCGCGGTGAATGCCCCGGCGACCGGCCAGGACCGGATCGAACTACGCGGGCTGCGGGTTTTCGGCCGGCACGGGGTTTTCGAGCACGAACGGCGCGACGGCCAGGAATTCGTGGTGGACCTGACCGTCTGGTCGGATTTCGCCCGCGCGGCGGCGACCGATGATCTGGCCCATACTGTGGATTACGGGGCGCTCGCGGAACTGGCCGTGCAGATCGTGGGCGGGCCGGCCCGGGATCTGATCGAAACGGTGGCCACCGAGATCGCCGACCGGGTCCGCGAAGTGCCCGGTGTCGTCGACGTCGAGGTGGTCCTGCACAAACCGGCCGCACCCATTCCGCACAGCTTCGCCGATGTACGGGTGGTGACCGCCGGTAGCCGCGGACAGGGGTCGCCATGACGCGTGCGGTGCTTTCGATCGGTTCGAATATGGGGGATCGGCTCGAACTGCTGCGCGGTGTCGTGACCGGGCTCGGCGCCCGGGTGCGTGCCGTATCGCCGGTGTACAGCACCGCGCCCTGGGGTGGCGTGAACCAGGAGGACTTCCTCAATGCCGTGCTGGTCGCCGAGGACCCCGCCTACGACTGCCGTGACTGGCTCCGGCACGGGCAACAACTGGAACAGGCGGCCGGGCGCGAGCGGAACGTGCGCTGGGGTGCCCGCACCCTCGATGTCGATATCGTGTCCTGTGCGCAGCCGGCCGGTGGCGGCTTCAGTGCACTGCACAGCAACGATCCCGAGCTCACCCTGCCGCATCCGCAGGCGCACAACCGCGCGTTCGTCCTGATTCCCTGGCTCGATGTGGAACCCGATGCGGTCCTGTCGGTCGAGGGGGCCGAACGCGGGGTGCGCGAACTGTTGACGGAACTGGATCCCGCCGAGCGCGCGGGTGTTGTGCGTACGGACCTGACACTCGTATCCGCGCCGAGGGAGGTTTCGTGACGCTGCGATACCTTCGCCTTCGCTGCGGTCTCCGCGGGTTGTATGTCACCGCTTCAGTGAGAGCGGGCGTGATGCGAGACCTTTGCGTTCGCTGGGGCCTCTGCGGGCCGTATGTCATCGGTTCGAAGGAGTCTTCGTGATGGCTGGGGGTGGGAACGGTGTCGGGGGCGGTCAGGGTGGCGACGACGGCGGGGGTATGAAGCTCAAACCCACCCGGATCCGGGAACTGCTGGCGAATGTGCTGATCGCGGCGGTGATCGCGTGGGTGACCTCCCGGCTGGCCTATGCGAGTTTTCCGCCGATCTCGACCATCGCCGGTGCCTCCCTGTATCCGGTGGCGATTCTGGAGGCCGCTCTGGGCTTCTATATCCGGACTCGGGTGAGCAGCCGCCAGATCGGTGCCGATCTGCGTCAGCTGCATCCGATCACCGTCGCCCGGGCGCTCGCGCTGGCGAAGGCCTCCGCCCAGGTGGGATCCCTCGTCGCCGGGGTGTGGCTGGGGTTCCTGCTCTGGATCTTCCCGCAGCGCGGCGAGTTGCGGGCGGCCGACGCCGACTACCCGGGCGCCCTCATCGGCTGTGGCGCCGGGATCGCGCTCGCGGTGGCGGCGCTGTGGCTCGAATACTGTTGTCGCGCTCCCGACGACCCGAGCGACGACCCGGCTCCCTCGTAGGTTCGGGGCCGTGATCGATACCGCCCTTTCCGACCTGGGCGGTGGCGAATATCGCGGCTACCCTTGCGGTCATGGTTTCACCGTCCCGCAGTAGTACTTCCTCGCGCGGCCGGGAAGATGTGGGCAAGCTCTTCCTCGGTGCACTCGTCCTACTGGGTCTGGTGGCCAGCGTATTTCTCGTATTCAGCGACAGCCTGGAGTTCGTCCGGGTGGGTTTGGTGGTCGCGTTGTGGGCGGCGGTACTGGGTGCATGGGCGGCCGGCCGCTATCAGACGAAGATGCGCGATCTGCGGCAGATCTACGCATTGGAACTCGAACGTGAGATCAGTGCCCGCCGCGAGCACGAAATCGGCGTCGAATCCCGAATGCGTTCGGAGCTCGGCGCCGACGCCACGGAAATGGCCGCGTTGCGTGCCGAACTCACGGTGCTGCGACGGCAGCTCGAGCGACTGTTCGACGGTGAGCTGCCGGAAGAGCGGCCCGCACTACGGGCGTCGGCTTTCCGGGTTCAGGAGCTACCCAGCGCCGAGGACAAGGCGACCGGGCTTCCGCCCGGCTGGCAGGGACCGGACGACGACGGCGAACGGCGAGCGGTGGATGCCTGGGCCAATGCCGCGGCGAGCTGGTCGCATGCCGCGGACGGGTGGGCCGATGCCGAAGCGGAAGCCGGTGCCGAAGCGGAAGCCGGTCACACCACCGACGGTGATACTGCCACCGGCGAGCGCAATTCGGTGACCCCGGTGTACGAGACCGACCATCCGGATCGTCCACGGTTCGCGAGCCCCGACGATGCCCCGGTCACCGCGGAAACTGCGATCGTACGGCTGGACGACGACCCGCCGTACGGGTCGTCCGCCCCCGATATCTCGGGGCCGAGCTGGGCGGATGCCTTCACCGAGGTGTACGAATCCGACGCCGACGACGAGGATCGCTACGGCCCGCCCCTGCGGGACGAACCCGTGTACGGCCCGCCGACCCCGGACACCTCGCTGCCGTCGCCCGATGCCGGATCGCCGGCGCCCGACAGCGGCGCGCCGGACCTCCACTCGCCGCCGTCCGGGACTCCCGCGCCGGAAGACCAGCCCGCCGCCGACGAGTCGGGCAAAGGGAAGTCCCGTGGACCCGCGGCTCGCGCGACGGTCGCGCTCTTCCCCCGACCGGCGAATTCGCGGCGCCGCCGCACCCAGCCCGACTCCGCCGGGAACCGGCGCCTGTCGGTCGCCGAGATCATGGCGAACCTGCGGCAGGAAGAGGAACAGCGCAGCTCCTGAAGTGCGGTGTATATCACCCGGGGCGCCCATGGCGCATCGGCCGGAGCTGGTCCTATCCTCGACTCGTAACGTCCGGTACCCGCAGTGCGGGACTGGAACGACTTCGAGAGGACACTGTTGACCTCGCCACGCGTGACTCCTGGCAATCCGGCCGCGAGTGGTGATCCAGCGCCCGCACGACTGACGGTAGGCATCGTCTCGGCGGGACGTGTGGGATCGGCCCTCGGCGCCGCACTCGAGCGCGCCGGACACATCGTGTTCGGTGTCGCCGCCATATCCGACGCCTCGGTGCGCCGGGCTCAGGCCCGGCTGCCCGAATCGCGGATCCTTCCGGTCGAGGAGGTCGCTGCCAGCAGCGAACTGCTGATCCTGGCCGTTCCCGACGCGGAACTGGCCGGCCTGGTACGCGGGCTGGCGAGTTCGGGAACGGTGCGTGCGGGCACGATCGTCGCCCATACCTCCGGCGCGAACGGCATCGGAGTGCTGGCCCCGCTGCAGGATGCCGGTGCGCTACCGCTCGCCGTGCACCCCGCGATGACCTTCACCGGTCACGACGAGGATGTTCCACGTCTGGCCAACGCCTGCTTCGGTATCACCGCCGCCGATGAGGTCGGCTACGCGATCGCCCAGTCCCTGGTGATCGAGATGGGCGGCGAACCGGTCCGGGTCGCCGAAGAACACCGCACCCTCTATCACGCGGCGCTCGCGCACGGCAGCAACCACCTCGTGACGCTCGTGCTGGATGCGGTGGATGCGCTGCGACAGGCGCTGGCGGGCCCCGGCCTGCTGGGCCAGCAGATCATCGACGGACAACCCAACGGCCTGCCCGAACGGCTGCTCGCACCATTGGCCTCCGCTGCACTGGACAACGCGCTTCGCCGCGGCCAGTCGGCGCTGACCGGCCCCGTGGCACGCGGGGACACCGCGGCCGTGGCGGCCCATCTCGACGCCCTCGCGGCGGCCGACCCCGAAATCGCCGCCGCCTATCGGGCGCTGTCCCGGCGTACTGCCGAACGGGCGCAGGCCCCCGCCGAACTACGCGAGCTGCTGGAGGAGCACCGATGAAGCGATACTGCGATACCTCCGCCTTCGCTGCGGCCTCCGCGGACCGCATCGTCCGGGTTCACATGCGGTTCGACACTGCGACACCTCCGTCTGCGCTGCGGCCACCGCGGCTCGGACGGTCCGGATTCGCGGGAGGCTCTGTGAGGCGATCTCTTCTGGTTCGGAGCGGGCTCCGTGTGCCGGGTTCCGAGGAGGCGCTGTGACGGGTTCGGTGCTGCGCGGGGCGTACCGCGCGGGGGAGCTGACGGTGCAGCACGATCCGGCGGTGCTCGGCAAGGTGGTCCGGGCGCTGCGTGGCGCCGGGCGCACTGTCGGACTTGTGCCCACGATGGGGGCCCTGCACGAGGGGCACCTCGAACTGGTGCGTCGCGCCAAACGCACCAACCAGGTCGTGGTGGTGTCCGTTTTCGTGAATCCACTGCAGTTCGGGGCCGGTGAGGACCTGGACAGCTATCCCCGCACCCTCGACGCCGATGTGGAGTTGTTGCGCGGTGAAGGCGTCGACCTGGTGTTCGCGCCGAGCGCGGCGGATATGTATCCGGAAGGTCCGCGCACCACGGTGCAGCCCGGACCGGTCGGTGCCGACCTCGAGGGCGCCTCCCGGCCCACCCATTTCGCCGGAATGCTGACGGTGGTGGCCAAGTTGCTCCAGATCGTGGGCCCGCACGAGGCATTCTTCGGTGAGAAGGACTACCAGCAGCTCACGCTGATCCGCCAGATGGTCCGAGATCTGAATTTCGATGTGCGGATAGTGGCGGTACCGACCGTGCGTGAATCCGACGGCCTCGCGCTCTCCTCGCGCAACCGCTATCTCGACCCGGTGCAGCGCGAACTCGCGACCACACTGTCGGCCGCTCTGCTGGCCGGCGCTCGATCCGGTGCGGCCGGTGCCGATGCGGTCTTGCGGGCCGCGAACGCGGTGCTGGCCGCCACTCCCGAGATCGAATTGGACTATCTCGAACTGCGTTCGGCGAATCTGGATCCCGCCCCCGAGAACGGAAACGCCCGCCTACTGATAGCCGCCCGGATCGGCACCACCCGCCTGATCGACAACGCTCCCGTTCAGCTGGGCGTCCAGCTGGACGGCCACCCGGATGCGGATACCTCCCCGTCGTCCGCACCGGTCGATACCGCGCGGCAAGCACCGAGCACCGGGCGGGGATCACCGTGAGTGCGCTGCCACACACGCCGTTCGTCCTCCGGCATCCGAAAGATCGGCACTCCACCGACCACATATCCGTCGGCCCCGTCCGAACTGCCCACACAGCCGAACCCCCCGCCTTCTCCGGAAGGTCGACCTCCATGGTCGGGGCCCGCCCCGGTTCTGGAGCGACGGAGCGGGGGAGCGAAGCGGAGGAGCGGAGGAGTGAAGAACCGGGGTTAATAGGGCCCCGGCCCTGCGGTGCCGAAGGCGCCGCCATGAACACAGAAAGGCGACGATGATGTTGCGCACCATGATGAAATCGAAGATCCACCGGGCCACCGTGACCCATGCCGACCTGCACTATGTCGGTTCGGTGACCATCGATCAGGATCTTCTCGATGCCGCTGATCTGCTCGAGGGCGAGCAGGTCTGCATCGTCGATATCGACAACGGCGCCCGGCTGGAGACCTATGTGATCGCGGGTGAGCGGGGTTCCGGTGTGATCGGTATCAACGGTGCCGCCGCACATCTGGTCAATCCTGGTGACCTGGTCATTCTCATCGCCTACGGGATGATGGACGAGGCAGAGCTGCGCGAGTACGACCCGAAGGTGGTGTTCGTCGATTCCCGTAATCGTCCGGTCGAGCTGGGATCGGATCCGGCGCATGCGCCCGAGGGATCGGATCTGATCAGCCCCCGCAATCTCACCTTCGCCTGAGCGGCGGCGGTGACCGCATGCTCCTGACCATCGACGTCCGGACGACCAGCACGGTAGTCGGGTTGATCGCCGGTTCGGGCCCGCAGTCCGAACTCGTCCGGCATTGGCGCATCCATACGAATCCGCTGCACACCGCCGACGAGTTCGCGATGAGTCTGCGCGGACTGGTGGGCTCCGATCTCGACGAGGTGACCGGTGTGGTGGGATTGTCGACCATGCCGCCGGTGCTGCGCGAATTGCGATCGATGCTGGACAGGTACTGGCAGCATGTGCCGCATCTGCTGGTGGAGCCCGGTGTGCGGACCGGTATCCCGCTGTTGGTCGACAATCCGAAAGAGGTGGGCGCGGACCGGATCGTGAACAGTCTCGCCGCTCACCATCAGTTCGGTGGCGCCGCGATCGTGGTGGATTTCGGTGTTTCGGTCTGTGTGGACCTCGTATCGGCGAAGGGCGAGTTCCTCGGCGGAGTCATCGCGCCGGGAGTGGAGACCGCGACCGAGGCCCTGATCGAGCGGGCTGCGTTGCGCCGGGTGGAGTTGACCAGGCCCCGGTCGGTGGTGGGTAAGAACAGTGTGGAATGTATCCAGTCGGGGGCGATCTTCGGCTTCGCGGGGCTGGTGGACGGTCTGGTGGACCGTATCCGCGACGATATCGACGGTTTCGCCGACGACGGGGTCGCCGTGGTGGCGACCGGCGCGGCCGCTCCGCTGATCGTGGACGAATCCGAGACGATCGAGCACCACGAACCGCATCTCACGATGACCGGGCTGCGCCTGGTCTTCGAACGCAATCAGCGCCGCAATCGCGGGTGATTCCCCGACCCCGTCCGGCTGTGACATATTCCGCCGCCTCGAATGTGGCCGTGGCGTCGGCGGCTTGCTAAGCTCACCGTGTGCTGATTCGCATGCGTACCCAGGAGTGTTGTCGAGGCTGATTCGCCTCGACCGTTCGAGGCATTCTGCAGTCCTCGACCGTTTCTTTACTTCCTGGAGATGCGCTGATGCATTCGCCTGTTCTTTCGTCCGTAGTGCGCCGGTCGGCTCGTGATACTTCCGCCGCGGCCGCGAATCCGATTCCCGATCGTCCGATCGCTCCGGCGCTGCCGACTCGGTTACGGCCCGCGGATCTGCTCCGGCTGACCGACGAGACCGGTGAGGATGTGCTCGCCGGCCGGTACGACCATCTGCTTCCCGCCGACGGATCGTGGCCGGTGGTCGATCGCTGGGCCACCCGGCTGGTCTCCGACGACGAGGTCGATGTCTGGCTGATCAGCTGGACTCCGGATAAGTCCACAAAACTGCACGATCACGCCGGTTCGCTCGGCGCCCTGACGGTGCTCAGTGGTGCTCTGGCCGAATACCGTTGGAACGGTACCGAATTGCGCCACCGCGTGCTGTCCGCCGGCGATCAGGCCGCCTTCCCCATCGGCTGGGTGCACGATGTCGTGCGGGCCCCCGATCGGATCGCGGTATCGGGGGCCCCGGCTGTCGGACCGCTCGATCCCACGCTCAGCGTGCACGCCTACTCGCCGCCGCTCACCGCCATGTCCTACTACGAAGTCACCGGACACGGCAGCCTGCGCCGCACCCACACCGTTCTCACCGACCAGCCCGAAGGTGATCTCTGATGTCGCGACTGACCATCGACCAGATGCTCGATCAGGCCCGTTCCCAGTTGCGGCGGATCCATCCCGTGGAGCTCCCCGCTGCGCTCGCTCGGGGCGCGTTCCTGGTCGATATCCGGCCCGCGGCCCAGCGGGCCCGGGAGGGCGCGCTACCCGGAGCCCTGGTCATCGAACGAAATGTGCTCGAGTGGCGGCTCGATCCCAGCAGTTCGGCTCGTCTCGCCCTGGCCACCGATCACGATGTGGAATGGGTGGTGGTGTGCTCCGAGGGATACACCTCCAGTCTGGCCGCGGCGTCGTTGCGCCAATTGGGTCTGCACCGGGCGACCGATCTGGTCGGCGGATATAAGGCACTGGAAGCAGCCGGTATGCGATCGGTCGCGACCGGCGCCGCGCACTTCACCAGGGAAGTTCGTTCGCTCGCTGTTCTCTGAATTGTATGCCCGGCCGAATGCGGCCGGACGACAATACATTTCCGCCGTGTACCGGTTCACCGGGAGAATTCTGAGCAACCAAATGGTCTATTTCTCCCGGGGTGGTCCGTCGCGCCTTCCACTGCCGATTTCTGATCGCACCGTTGGGGCGGGCGGATGACGAATCGGTTTGCCGTGCACGCTAGGGTGGTTCGCTGTGAGCAACCCGAACATCTCGTCATCCGGCGGCTCCGCGGGCGTTGTTCCCGCGGGGCGATCCAGCCGCTCCGTGGAGGTCGACGACGTCCCCGAGCAGATGCGGATCCGCCGGGAGAAGCGGGAGCGGCTGCTCGGGTCCGGCGGGGAGGCATACCCCGTTTCGGTGCCGCGTACCCATAGTCTGGGCGAAATCCGTGCCGCCTATCCGGATCTCGCGGCCGATACCGCGACCGGTGAGCTCGTCGGTGTGGCCGGCCGGGTCATCTTCATGCGCAATACCGGTAAATTGTGCTTCGCTCAGCTACAGGAGGGCGACGGCACCACTTTGCAGGCCATGGTGAGCCTGAACGGTGTCGGTGCGGATGCGCTGGCGGCCTGGAAGGCCGATGTGGATCTCGGCGATATGGTTTTCGTCCACGGTGAGGTCATCGCGTCGCGTACAGGTGAATTGAGTGTCATGGCCGATTCCTGGTCCATGGCGGCCAAGGCGCTGCGCCCGCTACCGGTAGCGCACAAGGAGATGAGCGAGGAGACCCGGGTCCGGCAGCGCTATGTCGATCTGATCGTGCGTCCGGAGGCCCGGGAAACGGCTCGTACCCGGGTGGCGGTCGTGCGTGCGTTGCGCAACGCGCTGGAGCGTCGTGATTTCCTCGAGGTCGAGACTCCGATGCTGCAGACCCTGCACGGGGGCGCGGCGGCACGACCATTCCGCACGCACTCCAATGCGCTCGATATGGATCTCTACCTGCGCATTGCTCCCGAGCTGTTTCTGAAACGCTGTGTGGTCGGCGGACTGGAGCGGGTGTTCGAGATCAATCGGAACTTCCGTAACGAAGGCGCCGATTCAACTCATTCGCCCGAGTTCGCGATGCTCGAGACTTATCAGGCGTACGGAACCTATGACGACTCCGCGCGCATGACCCGGGAATTGATCCAGGAAGTCGCGCAGGAGGCGCTCGGAACTCAGGTCGTCACCCTTGCCGATGGTTCGGAATACGACCTGAGCGGTGAGTGGACAACGGTCGAGATGTATCCGTCGTTGTCCGAGTCGGTGGGGGTCGAGGTCACTCCGGAAACAACTGTTCCGGAATTGCTCGAACTGGCCGATCGGGTCGGTCTGGAAATTCCCGAGGGCAAGGGCTACGGCCATGGCAAACTGGTGGAGGAACTCTGGGAGCACACCTACGGCGACAAGCTGTACGTGCCGACTTTCGTTCGCGATTTCCCGGTCGAAACTTCTCCGCTGACCAGGCAGCATCGGTCGCGGGCCGGTGTCACCGAGAAGTGGGATCTGTACGTCCGTGGCTTCGAGTTGGCCACCGGCTATTCGGAGTTGGTGGATCCGGTGATCCAACGTGAACGGTTCATCGATCAGGCGCGCCTGGCCGCGGCCGGCGACGACGAGGCAATGGTGCTCGACGAAGACTTCCTGGCCGCCATGGAACACGGGATGCCGCCGACAACCGGAACCGGTATGGGAATCGATAGGTTGTTGATGGCACTCACCGGATTGGGAATCCGGGAAACGATACTGTTCCCAATAGTGCGGCCGGTCGGCCGTTGAGCGAACGGTTTGCATAGCAGGCCGCTCGTCTTGGAATTTTCCGAATTCGGGGTATTCTTGCCTCGGGTAATCGGCCTGATTTTGCGGGCCGCACGATTTCGAGAGGACGTTCATCTCATGGCAAAGAAGGTCACCGTTAGCCTGATCGACGATGTCGACGGTGAGTCCATCGCGGACGAGACCATCGAGTTTGCAATCGATGGGGTGTCGTACGAGATCGACCTGTCGTCGACGAATGCGTCGAAGCTTCGGGACGAGTTGGAGCAGTGGGTTTCCAGTGCCCGCCGGGTGAGCGGCCGGCGGCGGGTGAAGTCCGCGGTCGCGGCCGCAGGTAACACCAAGGCGCGGGCCACCATGGACCGCGAACAAAGCGCGGCTATTCGTGAGTGGGCGCGCCGCAATGGTCACAAGGTTTCCGCGCGTGGCCGTATCTCCGCCGATATCACCGATGCGTACAACAAGGCCGCGAAGGGATAGTTCTTCTTTCAACCGTCGCCCGCGGGTTATTCACAGAACGCGGCGATGGTGGGTCTTCTCGATAGCTATTTGGAATTACCGCTGGCCCCGGCGTCGATCGCCGGGGCCGCTGCGCCCGGCGGCGTTCCATCTTGCCCGAGCGGCCGACTGCCCGGCACCATAGACGTGATCGGCCGGGCCACGCGCGCCGCAGTGCAAGAGGTCCGCAGTGCCCGGCAGTTGCTGCCGGTATGGAGAGGTGAGGTATCGGCGCAGTGACCGGATCCGTCGGTTCGTTCCTTCGATTCACCGATGACGAAGGCCGTAGGCGCGAAGTGATGTTGAGCCCCGATCGGCAGCGGATCACCATCGGCCGGTCCGCGGGCGCCGATCTGTCGCTGCGCTGGGACGCCGAGGTGTCGCGGTTGCACGCCGCCGTCGAATACCTCGCCGCACAGTGGACCATCGTGGACGACGGCCTTTCCCGCAACGGCACGTTCGTCAACGGCGAGCGCATCAACGGCCGCCGCCGGCTGATGCCCGGTGACCGTATCCGGGTCGGTACCTCGCTGGTGTCCTTCCACGATTTCAACGGCGTCGCCGACGATGCCACCCGGGCTTCCGGTGCCGGCCTGCCCACCGTTCGTTCCCTCACGGAAGCCCAGCGCGCGGTACTGGTCGCCTTGTGCCGTCCGTACAAAGGGGACGCGGGTTTCGCGGCCCCCGCCACCAATCAGCAGATCGCGGACGAACTGTATCTGAGCGTGGACGCCGTCAAGACCCATCTGCGCGCCCTGTTCGCCAAGTTCGGCGTCGAAGATCTGCCGCAGAACCAGAAGCGCGTCCGGCTCGCCGCACTGGCGATGCGCAGCGGACTCATCGCAGATCGCGACCTCTGACGTCCCGTTCCGCAATCGCGGCGGCCGTGCGCTCCCGTGATGCCCGTCGACCGGGTCCCGGTCGTGCATCCGTCGGATCCCGCCTCCGGCCCACCGCGCCGGGCTCCCCAGCTCTGGGAGCCGTTCTGTTCGCTCTGGGCAAAACCGGAGTGGGAAACCAATCGGCGGGTAAGGGCGTTATGAGTGAATAGCCCTGCCGACAGCTCCACATCAATAGGGTGGAGCGGCGGCGGCGTAATCCCCTGCCAACTAGAGTGGGAGGCGGGGGCCGCAACCCCTGGCCTACATGGCAGGCTGAGGTCGACGGTTGTCCACGACACACCACGGCGTCAGCCGGCCATAGAGTCCGGAGCAGGAGAGTGAGGGAGCGATGTTCGAGAGGTTCACCGACCGCGCGAGGCGTGTCGTCGTCCTGGCCCAAGAAGAGGCCCGGATGCTCAACCACAACTACATCGGCACCGAGCACATCCTGCTGGGTCTGATCCACGAGGGTGAGGGTGTCGCGGCCAAGTCGCTGGAATCGCTCGGCATCTCGCTGGAGGGCGTGCGCAGCCAGGTCGAAGAGATCATCGGTCAGGGCCAGCAGGCCCCGTCCGGCCATATTCCGTTCACCCCCCGCGCCAAGAAGGTGCTGGAGCTGAGCCTGCGCGAGGCGTTGCAGCTCGGCCACAACTACATCGGCACCGAGCACATCCTGCTCGGTCTGATCCGTGAGGGCGAGGGTGTCGCGGCGCAGGTGCTGGTCAAGCTCGGCGCCGACCTCAACCGGGTCCGCCAGCAGGTCATCCAGCTGCTGTCCGGGTACCAGGGCAAGGAGCCGGTCGAATCCGGTGCCCGTGGCGAAACCGGTACCCCGTCCACTTCGCTGGTGCTCGACCAGTTCGGCCGTAACCTCACCCAGGCCGCGCTGGAAGGCAAGCTCGACCCCGTCATCGGCCGCTCGAAGGAGATCGAGCGGGTCATGCAGGTGCTGAGCCGCCGCACCAAGAACAACCCCGTCCTGATCGGTGAGCCCGGTGTCGGTAAGACCGCCGTGGTCGAGGGTCTGGCCCAGGCCATCGTCAACGGTGAGGTTCCGGAGACACTGAAGGACAAGCAGCTGTACACCCTCGACCTGGGTTCCCTGGTCGCGGGCAGCCGCTACCGCGGTGATTTCGAGGAGCGCCTCAAGAAGGTGCTCAAGGAGATCAACACCCGCGGCGACATCATCCTGTTCATCGACGAGCTGCACACGCTGGTCGGTGCGGGTGCCGCCGAGGGCGCCATCGACGCGGCCTCGATCCTGAAGCCGAAACTGGCCCGCGGTGAGCTGCAGACCATCGGTGCCACCACTCTCGACGAGTACCGCAAGTACATCGAGAAGGACGCCGCCCTGGAACGCCGGTTCCAGCCGGTGCAGGTGGGCGAGCCGACCGTCGAGCACACCATCAACATCCTCAAGGGCCTGCGCGACCGCTACGAGGCGCACCACCGGGTGTCCATCACCGACGGTGCCCTGGTCGCCGCCGCCACCCTGGCCGATCGCTACATCAACGACCGGTTCCTGCCGGACAAGGCGATCGACCTGATCGACGAGGCCGGCGCCCGGATGCGTATCCGCCGGATGACCGCCCCGCCGGACCTGCGCGAATTCGACGACAAGATCGCCGACGCGCGCCGGGAGAAGGAATCGGCGATCGACGCGCAGGACTTCGAGAAGGCCGCGCGGCTGCGCGACAAGGAGAAGCAGCTCGTCGCCAAGCGGGCCGAGCGCGAGAAGCAGTGGCGCTCCGGAGATCTGGATGTCGTGGCCGAGGTCGACGACGAGCAGATCGCCGAGGTGCTGGCCAACTGGACCGGTATTCCCGTCTTCAAGCTCACCGAGGAGGAGACCACCCGTCTGCTCCGTATGGAGGACGAGCTGCACAAGCGGATCATCGGCCAGGAGGACGCGGTCAAGGCCGTTTCCAAGGCCATCCGCCGCACCCGCGCCGGCCTGAAGGATCCGAAGCGTCCGTCCGGTTCGTTCATCTTCGCCGGCCCGTCCGGTGTCGGTAAGACCGAGCTGTCCAAGGCGCTGGCGAACTTCCTGTTCGGCGACGACGACGCACTCATCCAGATCGATATGGGCGAGTTCCACGACCGCTTCACCGCCTCGCGGCTGTTCGGTGCCCCTCCCGGGTACGTCGGCTACGAAGAGGGCGGCCAGCTCACCGAGAAGGTGCGCCGCAAGCCGTTCTCGGTCGTGCTGTTCGACGAGATCGAGAAGGCCCACCAGGAGATCTACAACACCCTGTTGCAGGTGCTCGAGGACGGCCGCCTCACCGACGGCCAGGGCCGGACCGTGGACTTCAAGAACACGGTGCTGATCTTCACCTCGAACCTCGGTACCTCCGATATCTCGAAGGCCGTGGGTCTGGGCTTCACCCAGAGCAACGCCGAGGGTTCGAACTACGAGCGGATGAAGCTCAAGGTCAACGACGAGCTGAAGAAGCATTTCCGGCCGGAGTTCCTCAACCGTATCGACGACGTCATCGTCTTCCACCAGCTCACCACCGAGCAGATCGTGGAGATGGTGGATCTGATGATCAACCGCGTCGGCGTGCAGCTGAAGAACAAGGACATGTCGATGGAGCTCACCGAGAACGCCAAGAGCCTGCTGGCCAAGCGCGGCTTCGACCCCGTGCTCGGTGCCCGGCCGCTGCGCCGCACCATTCAGCGCGAGATCGAGGATCAGCTGTCGGAGAAGATCCTCTTCGGCGAGATCGGGGCGGGCCAGAACGTGATCGTGGACGTCGAGGGCTGGGACGGCGAAGGTTCCGGCGAGGACGCGAAGTTCACCTTCACCCCGAAGGCCAAGCTCACCAAGGACGACGGTGAGAAGAAGCCCGAGGTCGTGCTGACCGGCGCGTCCGAGGGTTCGACCGAGGCCGCATCGGGCGAGTAGCCGTAACGAAGCATCGGGCCTGCCCACCGGTTCACCCCGGTGGGCAGGCCTTTTTCGTGCCGCGGGCCGCCGATCGTCCGGGGGTTCGCGGTCGGTGGGCGCGAGTACGGTGGGTGTCGTTCATTCGATACGAATCGGGGGTATCACCATGACGAATCCGGATCTGACCACCATCGCCGTACTGCTCGACCGCTCCGGCTCGATGCAGACCATCAAATCGGATACCGAGGGCGGCCTGGCCGCGTATTTCGAGGAGCAGCGCACAGTCGGGAAATCGGTGCGGGTCACGCTCGCGCAATTCGACACCGAGTACGAATCCGTGTACTCGAACGTCCCGATCGACGAGGTCCCGGCGCCGGTGCTACAACCGCGCGGCGGTACCGCTCTCTACGACGCCATCGGCAAACTCGTCACCGATCTCGGTGCCGAACTGGCCGCGCGGCCGGAGCACGACCGGCCCGGCACCGTGATCGTGGTCGTACTGACCGACGGTCACGAGAATTCGAGCCGTGAATGGACGCATGCCGCGGTGCGCTCGCTGATCGAGCAGCAACAGAACGTGTACAGCTGGGATTTCCTGTTCCTGGGCGCCAATATGGACGCTGTCGCGATCGGCAGCGGGCTCGGATTCGCACCGCAGCAGTCCATCACCTACGGCGCGGCACCGTCCGGCGTCGCCGGAGTTTTCCGGGCGGCCGGTGCCTATTCACGGCGCTTGCAGGAGCCTGCGGGTTCGGCCCGGGCCGAGGGCTTCACCGAGGCGGAGCGGCGTGACGCGAACCCCGGCTGAGGCGCGGTATCACTCCGCCGCGCCGGGATCGGTCCCGTCCCGGCCCGGCGCGATCCGCCGTGGCTCGGTGGTCACCGCGACCGGAGCCGTCGTTTCGCGAGAACCGCTGTCCGTCGGATCTTTACGGGTGCGCGGCCGGGCGTCCGGGTCGATCGCTATCCGGAGCGGGCGGCTCGGTAGCCGCGCCGCCACCCGATAACCACCGCTGGGCTTCGGGCCGGCGGTCAGCGCACCGCCGAGGGCGTGCGTATGTTCGCGCATGGCGATGATGCCCATGCCACGAGTGGGGCCGGTGTGTTCCGGTCTGCCGGTGGGGCGGGTGTTGTCGACGGTGAGGTCCACCGAATCGGCGGTGTAGCGGACGGTCACGGTGGCTTCGGAGCCGGGAGCGTGGCGGACGACATTGGCGAGGGATTCCCGCACGATCTGAGTGGCGGCGTCGTCGATGGCCGCGGGCAGCGAATCGGGAGTCCCCACCACCCGGGTGTGTACGGTCAGGCCCGCCGCCCGGGGTTTACGGAGAAGTTCGTCCAGATCGGACATGGTGGGATCGGGTTCACGGGGCGGTGGACTCGGTGCGACCGCGGCGACCGGGAGACGGCCCCCGTTCTCCACATTCCGGGGCGAACGGTCGCCGCCCGGCCGTTCCCGGCGACCGAAACCGCCGCGCCGGGGACGTTTCTCGCGATCGGCCGCGCCCGGGTCGCGGCTGTCCGGGGGCTGATCGCCGGAGACCGGGGCGGGGGGCCCGGGAGCGGGCTCGACAGCCTGGATGGCATGGCGTAGCGCCTGCACATCCTCCAGTGCGTTGCGGCTGGTCGATTTGATCTCGGCCACAGTACCGGCCGCTTTGGCCGATTTGTTCTCCACCTGCTGGAGGGCCATCCCGGCCTGCACATTGATCAGCGACAGGTTGTGCCCCACCACATCGTGCAGTTCCCGCGCGATCAGCAGACGCTCTGCCCGCGCTCCGAGTTCTCGCTGCTGCGCAGCGACCGTGCGCTCGGCGGTGTCCAGCGCCTGCCGGGCCCGGAGGAGCATGCGACGCTGCCGCAGCACTTCGACCAGTGCCGCGGCCAGCGCCGGCCAACCCAGTAGCAGGACCACCTGCCAGCCCGTCATCGCGAACTCTCCACCTGCACCACCCTATTCGCCCGTTGTGTTCGATCGTCGGTGCGCACCCGGATTCCCGGTGCCGCAATGGTATTCCGAACACGGACCTGCCGGTTGCGCGTGCACCGGCCGGGGGCGGCGCGTGATCGCGGCATCTGCGACGGCACCTGGCCAGACGCGGGTATGGTCCAGTGATGGTCGACCAGCAAGTGCGTGTACCGGACCTGTCCGCACGGCCGTACGAACTCATGGTGGAGCGGGTGATGACCGCTTCACCCGATCTCCTGTATCTGGCGTGGACCCAGGGGTTCGATATCTGGTTCGCGGAGCCGTCCTCGGTCCGGATGCGGCCCGAGGCGAACGAGCCGTTCTATTTCGAGACCCTGCACGAGGGGACCGTCCGGCCGCATTACGGCCGCTTCGTCCGATTGGAACCGGGACGACTGGTCGAAATGACCTGGGTGACCGGTGCCGAGGGTACCGAGGGCGCGGAAACCGTTGTCCGGGTGGAGTTCGTCAAACAGCCGCGCGGCATCCGGTTGCGTTTGCGGCACAGCGGTTTCGCCGGCGAAGCCGCCCGCGACCGGCACCGGGAGGTCTGGACCACGGCTCTGGCCCGTCTGGACGAACGAACCGCTGCGACGGGCTGACGGTACGAGTAGGTTCGGACAGGCTCACAACGAATCGTCTTCGAAAGGATCGTGATGCCCACACGTACCGCGCGCACCGCATGGACCGGTGGTCTGCAGGACGGCTCCGGCCAGGTCGAGCTGGTCAGCTCGGGGGTCGGCAAGTACGAGGTGTCCTTCCCCAAGCGGTCGGCCGATGACGCCGACGGCACGACCAGCCCCGAAGAGCTGATCGCGGGGGCGCATTCGTCCTGCTACGCGATGGCGCTGTCGAACGAGATCGCGCAGGCCGGCGGTACCCCGCAGAGCCTCGACGTCTCGGCCGCGGTAACCCTGGGCCCCGACCCGGCCGGCGGTTTCCGGATCAACCGGATCGCGCTGACCGTGCGCGGCCGGGTGTCCGGACTCGACAACGCCGGTTTCGTGGCGGCGGCGGCCGCGGCCAAAGCCGGTTGCCCGATCAGCAAGGCGCTGGCCGGAGTGGACGACATCACGCTCGACGCCGCTCTGGAATCCTGATCGCTGTCCCGGGCCCTGGATCGGGGCCCGGGATCACAGTGCTGCGCGAGATCCGGTGCCGGGTACGGCTCGGAACCAGGCGCGAGCGGCCGGTGTGTACATGGCCGGGATCGCGACGAACACCGCGCCGAGATGTCCGATCCGGGTGATCGCCACGAGTACGGTCGTCGCACCGAGATCGGCGAACAGCTGCGTGCCCGAGGCAGCGAACATCCGGATGGGCTCCACCACCAGTGAGGCTGTCCCGATCACCCCGATCCCGGCGGTGAGCAGGGCCCGAGCCCAGCGGTCGCCCCGCGACATCCGCCGGGCCGTCCCGAGCACTACGAGATATACCACTGCTCTGACCAGCCAGCCGCCCGCGAGCGAGCCGATATCGGCGACCTCGCCGTTCAACAGGTTCACGCTGCGTACGACGGTTTCGGCGATGCCCCAGCCCACGGCCGCCACCATTGCGGCAAAGGCAGTGGTGACGGCCGTCGGGCGGGCGAACCCGCTGTCCCGGTGGACGAATGCGGTGTCGTTCATGCACCGACTCTGCGCGGGCACGGCCGCGGCCGGGATCACCCGGCCGTAGCAGCGACCTCCGGTACCGAGGTACTGCGGCGAGCACTCCATTCGGTGAGCGCGGCGAATACGAGCCCGATACCCACCCACAATGTGGTGGATACGGCCAGCGAGGCGGCCCGGAACTCCCACAGCAGCGTTGCCGGGAAATCGGCGCCCACCTCGTTCACTCCGGGAAGCAGGACATAACCGAGAGTGGTGACGAGGACGAAACCGGCTACCGCGGCCACCGCCCGGAAGGACTCCGGCTGCGAACGCAGTACTTTCCAGATATAGGCAGCGGCCGTGACGGCCGCGAGGCCGAGCGCCACCGCGGCCACCCAGAGCAGGGTGCGGTCGTTGATGGTCTCCGGGTCGCCCACCGCCGGCGGGTTCGCCGGATATTTGAAGAACGGCACCGCGACCACCGCGACCCAGCCCGCCAGACCGACCCCCAGCGCCAGTCGCTGGCCGGGCAGTGAGCTGAACCTCCGGAGGTAATGCGCCGCGGTCGCGACGATCGCGCCGAACGCCGTACCCGCCAGGGCATCGGCCAGGAACTGGCCGAACTTCTGCCACGGCCTGCTCACCACGGCATCGTCACCGTGTGTGTGTTCGGTGCTCTCCTCATGCGCGTGACCTGCGCCGGGATCGTGAGAATGCGCTTCGGCGGGAGCCGCGGCCTCCTCGATGGCGATGGCAGCATCGACCTTGGGTTCACCGACGAAACTGCCGACGACACCCGCGAGGAGACCGGCGATCAGACCGGCGAGCAGACCACGGAGCAGTAGAGCACCGAAGGATCCGCTCAATGGCATGGAACACCCAGCAGATGGCGTCCGTCGTGCATCAGTTCGTGCATGAACATTCCACTGCGCGAAATGGCACCCTGATCGAACCCGACCAGATACAGCGTCAGCAATGCCAGCAGCACCACTCCGACAGTGACGAGCACTGTCGCCACAGTATCGGCGGCCCTGCTCGGGACGTGGGTCATGGCCATGGTCGATCCTCCTCATCCGGATGCTCGCGTCCGGTTCGCGAGTTCTGCGCAGGTGCCGGTGTCTGACTCTGTCCACCCCGGCCGGGACGGACATCACAGTGGCGCGACCGCTCCGGGTTTTCACCGGATTACCGCATCACCTCCGCTTTCACCTCGAACTTTGACACCAGGTGCGACCCGTCGTCAATATGCTCGCGAATAAGCACTGGCCACGCCACTGGTACTCGGTGACGTGGCCAGATGGTCCGGCAGGATTCAGGAGGCGGGCTTACCCGCTACATCGAGCACGACCTCGAACTCCAGCAGGGAGGCGCCGGTGGCGACGGGTTTGTTCTGCTGCCCGGCGTGGGCCTCCTTGGCCGGGCCGTCACGCCACGCCGTGAAGGACTCCTCGGAATCCCACTGGGTGACGACGAAATAGCGGTTCTCGCCGGCGGTGGGCCGCAACAACTGGAAGCCGAGGAACCCGGGGGAGTTCTCGACCGCGTGCGCACGATGGGCGAACCGCTTCTCCAGTTCGGGACCGGCGCCCTCGGGGATCTCGATCGCATTGATCTTCACAACAGCCATACCTCGAGCTTAGGACTGTGTTGATGGCGCCGCCTCCGGCGGCGCGGGGTCGGAGCCCTCGTGACCCCGGTTCTTCACTCCGCCGCTCAGTCGCTGCGCTCCATCGCTCTGTCGCTCCAGAACCGGGGCGGGCCCCGACCACCGAGGTCGACCGATCGGGTGGATGACGGTTTGCGCGGAAAGCCTGGTGAGCAGTCGGTAGGTGCTGAAGGGGCGAGTCCGGGCTTCGCGGATGTCGGGCATCACAGACCTGCGAGTCGATGGCGGCAGGCGGGGCCGGTTGCTGTGCTCCGTCGCTTCGGAACCGGGCCTGGCCGGCCGCCGGGGCGAGGGGACCTGGCAAGTCGCGGTGGGTTCCTGCGTGTATCGATGGCTCGGCACGCGTGCTCGAGGCCGACGAAGACCCGGCCTGTGCAGCGATATGAATAAACTCGGCCCGGTGTTGCACGACGAAGGTGGGACCGGGGCTCCGATACTGCTGCTGCACGGGTTGATGGGCAGTGCCCGCACCTGGCAGGACCAGGTTCCTTGGCTGCGCGAGCACGGCCGGGTGTTCACCTTCGATGCGGCGGGCCACGGGCGGCCGGCGCCGGCCGAACTCAGCACCGACGCGTTCGTCGCCGATCTCGCCGAAGCCACCGCGGGGATTTCCGAGCCGATGATCGTGGTGGGCCATTCGATGGGCGGCCTGCACGGATGGGTTTTCGCGGCCACGTATCCGAGCCGGGTGCGGGCGCTGGTGGTCGAGGATATGGCCGCCGATTTCACCGGGCGGACGGCCGCGCACTGGGCTGCCATGGTCGAGGCCTGGCCGCAGCCCTTTCCCGACGAAGCGGCGCTGGTCGCGCATTTCGGGCCGGTCGCGGGCCGCTATTTCCTGAATTCGTTCGAGCACGGTGCGGACGGTTACCGGTTGCACGGGGAAGTCGCTACGTTCCGGGACATCTCGGAGGAATGGGGCACCCGTTCGTTCTGGCCGGAATGGGAACAGCTGACCGTGCCGACCCTGCTGCTCGAGGGCGAGTACACGATCACCCCGGCGGGGCAGATGCGCCGGATGGCGGAACTGCATCCGGCCGCGGAGCACATCCTGATACCCGGCGCCGGGCATCTGGTGCACGACGATCGCCCGGCGCGCTACCGGGCCGAGGTCGAACGTTTCCTCGACCGGATCCGGCGCGCTGGAAGCGCGGCGGCCGCCGGGCAGTGAGCGGCGGGCTCTCAGCCCTCACCGGCCAGCGCGAACCGTCCGTCGTCGGTCTGTTCGATCAACCCGTCGACCAGTAGGGAATCCAGCGCGCGGTCGCGCTGGCCCGGGTCCCGGGTCCAGGCGAGGTCGAGCCGGACTCGTTCCACCGGTGCGTGGGCGGCCCGCAGCACGTCGAGCAGGCGTCCCCGCGCCTGCCGGTCGGTGCCCTCGTATTTCTGGGTGCGGCGCGTCGATTCGGTGATCGGCCGGCCCGCCGTGACCCACGCGCAGCTGGGCAGCGGACAGCGGGTGCAGTCCGGAGTCCGCGCGGTGCACACCGTCGCGCCGAGTTCCATCAGTGCCGCCGAGAACACCGCCGCCCGGTCGATCCGGCCCGGCAGCAGGGCCTCGGTTTCGGCGAGGTCGCGCGCTGCCGGATTACCGGCCTCACCGCGACCGTGCACGGCCCGAGCCACCACCCGGCGCACATTGGTGTCCACCACCGGAACACGCTGTCCATAGGCGAAACAGGCGACCGCACGAGCGGTGTATGCGCCGATACCGGGCAACCCGAGCAGCACATCGACATCGTCGGGGACCTCGTCGCCGTGCTCGGCGGCCAATACCTGCGCGCATTCGTGTAAGCGCAGCGCCCGCCGCGGATAGCCGAGTTTCCCCCACGCCCGCAGGACCTCGCCCGCGCTCGCCGCCGCCATGGCCGAGGGCACCGGCCAGCGCCGCACCCACTCACGCCAGATCGGTTCCACCCGCGAGACGGGCGTCTGTTGCAGCATGATCTCGCTCATCAGGATCTGCCAGGCGCTCACCCCGGGGCGCCGCCACGGCAGATCCCGGGCCGTCCGGGCATACCAGTCGTTCAGGATGTCGGAGTCGATCGCACCGGGTTCGATCCCGTGGACACGGCTTGCGCCCACCCCCGGTTTCCCGGCACTCGTCCTGCTCACCCGACCCGCTCCGTTCATCTCACCGTGTATTTCCACCGGCTGGGCGCGGACGGCCGCCGCGCTGTGACAGGACCGAAGCAAGCGAGCAGACCAAATCGTGCAGAATGGACACCATGCCTCAGTCCAACCCGGTAAGTGCCTGGAAGTCGCTGCGCGAAGGAAACGAGCGCTTCGTGAACGGCACGCTGCTGCATCCTAGCCAGGGAGCTGCCGATCGAGCCAAGCTCGTCGGCGGCCAGAGCCCGTCCGCAGTGCTGTTCGGCTGCGGTGATTCGCGGGTCGCGGCGGAACTCATCTTCGACCAGGGCCTCGGCGATATGTTCGTGGTGCGCACCGCGGGCCATGTGATCGACGCGGCGGTGCTGGGGTCCATCGAATACGGGGTGGGTGTGCTGAACGTGCCGCTCATCGTGGTGCTCGGCCACGACAGCTGCGGCGCGGTCAAGGCGACGCTGGACGCGCTGGACGGCGGTGAGGTGCCCGGTGGGTTCATCCGCAGCATCGTGGAGAAGGTCACGCCGTCGATGCTGATCGGACGCCGGGAGGGCCTGAACTCGGTGGACGACCTGGAGGCCCGCCATGTGGTGGAGACCAGCCGACTGCTCATGGAGCGGTCGATGATCGTGTCCGACCGGGTGAATGCCGGCGAATGCGCGATCGCCTGCGTCACATACAAGCTGGTCGACGGCAAGGCGAAACTACACCGGGTGGTCGGCAATATCGGTGAAGCCGTCTGATACCTGCGAGCGCGGCCGGGGATCGGCGATACCTTCGGGTGTGCCGTTGACCGACGCCGCCGCCCGATGCGCTTACCGTTGACACGTGTTGGAACCGACAGGACCGTTACCACCGGAGATCTACTGGCGGCGTCGCGTGTTCGCCATCGGAGCGCTCGTGGTCGCGCTCGCGGTGGTGATCTGGCTGGCCGTCACCGTCTCCCGGGGCGCTGATTCGCCCGATGCCGCCGCGGCGGCATCGACATCCGAAACAGGCGAACCCACCCCGAGTTCCACCTCGGCGTCCACCACCGCGAGCAGCACGCGCCCGTCCACGACGGCCTCCGCCACGCGCAGTACCGAACCCGCCGCGGCGGCGTCCGGCCAATGCGCGGACCAGTCACTGGCGATCAAGGTTTCGGTGGGGCAACCCACCTACCAGATCGGCGAGGAACCGGTGTTCGGGATCGTGATCACCAATATCTCCGGCGCACCGTGCACCCGGGACATGGGCTCCGGTCTGCAGCGGGTGTCGGTGCACTCGCTCGACGGCGGACGTCAGCTCTGGGCGAGCACGGACTGCTATCCCGACGGCGAACCGGATGTCCGGACCCTCGATCGCGGAGAGCAGGCTGCTTTCACGGTGACGTGGACCGGCGCGACCTCCCAGCCGGAATGCGCCGGTGAACGGGTCGCGGTGCCCGCGGGCGCCTACAACGTGGTGGCACAGATGGGTTCGGTGCGCAGCGCGCCCGAACCTTTCAATCTCGCCTGACCGGGGTCATTTCCTCGTCAGCCCCGCCAGTCGCAACGCACTGCGCAGGCTGGGTGCCTCGTGCAGGGTCAGTGGCGTGGCCTTGCCGTCGGTGCCCGGCGGAACCACCGCGGTGGTGAAACCGAGCCGCTCGGCCTCGGCGAGCCGGCGTGTGGTGGAGGTGATCCGCCGGACCTCGCCGGCCAGCCCGACTTCGCCGAGGATCACCCAGCCGGGCGGCAGGGCGGTATCCCGGGCGGCACTGGCGATCGCCAGCGCGATGGCGAGATCGGCGGCCGGCTCGGTGAGCCGCATACCGCCCACCGTGGCCGCGTAGATGTCCTGTTTGCCGACATAGAGCCCGCACCGGCTCTGCAGGACCGCCAGCACCATGGCGACCCGGTTGTAGTCCAGTCCGCTGACCGCGCGGCGCGGCGCCGGGACCTGCGTTTCGACGGTCAGCCCCTGCACCTCGCCGACCAGCGGCCGTTTGCCGTCCATCGCGACTGTGACCGCGGTACCGGGTACCGAATCCGACCGGTGATGCAGGAAGAGCCCGGAAGGATCGGTCACACAGGCGATTCCGTCGTCGTGGAGTTCGAAACAACCCACCTCGTCGGCGCTGCCGAACCGGTTCTTGATCCCGCGCACCATCCGCAATGTGGTGTTCTTGTCGCCCTCGAACTGCAACACCACATCCACCAGATGTTCCAGTGTGCGCGGTCCGGCGACGGCACCGTCCTTGGTGACATGTCCCACCAGCAGTACCGCGATCCCGCTCGCCTTGGCCAGCGAGGTCAGCGCCGCGGTCACCGCCCGCACCTGGGTGACGCCCCCGATCACCCCGTCGGTATCGGCGGCCAGCATCGTCTGGACCGAATCGACCACCAGCAGTGTGGGTTTCACCTGATCGACATGCCCGAGTACCACCGATAGATCCGATTCGGCGGCCAGATACACCCGGTCGTGCACTGCGCCCGTCCGGTCCGCGCGCAACCGCACCTGCCCCGCCGATTCCTCCGCGGTGACATACAGGGCCCGCTCGTCACGCTGGCGCGCCCAGCGATGCGCCACCTCGAGCAACAACGTCGATTTGCCGACTCCGGGCTCACCGGACAACAACACGACCGACCCGGCGACGATCCCACCCCCCAGCACCCGGTCGAGCTCGGAAACCCCGGTGGACCGCGCCGTGGTCGTCTGCGAATCGATCCGGGATATCGGGGCGGCGGCGGTGGTCGGCAGCATCGCCTTACGCGCCGGTCCCGCCGCGGTGGCAGCCACCGGTATCGATTCGTCCACGGTGCCCCAGGATCCGCACCCGGGGCATTTACCGACCCATTTGGCGACTTCGTGCGCACACTCCGAACACCGGTAGACGGCTTTGTTCTTGGTCACTGCCACAGCCGCACCCTACGCAAATACGCCGACAGTGTTTATTTGCGGCGCCTTCGGCGCCGCGGGTCGAGGCCCCCGGAAGTCCCGTCGTTCAGCCCTCGAGACTCGAGCCTGCGGCTCATGCGCTTTCGAGGGCTGAACGACGGGACGGGCCTCGACCTTTGTGGGCCTCG
>NZ_JBSFDZ010000038.1:0-41711 GCF_053594175.1 Nocardia sp. NPDC001965 | reverse complement strand
AAAGAAATTTCTTATTTTTTTGGGGTTTTTTTTTTTTTCTGTGGTTTTTTTTACCTAAGGCGGGGGTGTCGCCCGGCCACCCCCCACCACCCGCCGCGCCTTCACCGCCGCCGAGATCCGCGAGCCATCGGCCTTGCCGGCGGCCAATTGGGACGCCACCTTCATGACCTGCCCCATCTGCCGCATCCCGGGCCGTTCGCCGAGTTCCTCCGCGACCTGGGCGATCGCGGTATCGGCGAGATCGGCGACCTCGGCTTCGGTCAACTGGGTAGGCAGGTACTCGTCGATGATCCGGCCCTCGGCGCGCTCATTGGCCGCCAGCTCACCGCGGCCCGCCTGGGTGTAGATCTCCGCGGACTCGTTCCGTTTCTTCGATTCCTTGGTGAGCACTGCCACGACCTCGGCGTCGGACAGTTCGCGGGCTTCCTTCCCGGCGACCTCGGCCGTCTGGACGGCGGCCAGCATCATTCGCAGGGTGTTCAGCCGCAGCGAATCCTTCGCCTTCATCGCGGCGGTCATATCGGCGCGCAGCCTCGATTTCAGTTCCGACATGCGCAGAACGGTAGCCGCTGCACCCCGCCACGCCCACCGGATTACCCGCTGAACCGGGCGTGTTCGTCCCACCGGGCATCCGGATGTTTCCCGAGGCCACAGGCCTGTCCCCAGTTGTTACACCGCGTCATCGGCCCGCCACACGGCCGAAACTGTGGCTCAACACGCTGCGCGCACAGCGACCGGGTCACCTATGCTGGGCAAATGCCCGTGATCTCGACGTCGGTCCTTCGCGCAACCGCATTCGGCGCCGCCGGAGCCGCGGCGGCCGGAGTCGGCTATGCCTCACTGATCGAACGCAATGCCTTCGTACTCCGCGAAGCGACGATGCCGGTGCTGCGGCCGGGATCGTCCCCGCTGCGGGTATTGCACATCAGCGATCTGCACATGACGCCCGGGCAGAAACTCAAACAGCAGTGGCTGCGCGAACTCGATCGGCTCGAACCCGACCTGGTGATCAACACGGGTGACAACCTGTCGCATCAGAAAGCCGTCCCCGCGGTCGTCCAGTCGCTGGGCGGGCTGCTGTCGCGGCCGGGCCTGTTCGTATTCGGCAGCAACGACTACTTCGCGCCGGTTCCCAAGAACCCGCTGAAGTACTTCGACAAGAACCACAAGCGCGTCCACGGCGCTCCGCTGCCCTGGAAGGATCTACGCGCGGCGTTCACCGAACGTGGTTGGCTCGATCTGACGCACACCCGCCGCGATATCGAGGTGGGCGGTATCCGTATCGCCAGTGCGGGCGTCGACGACCCGCATCTGCAGCGCGACCGCTACGACACCATCGCCGGCGCCCCGAATCCGCTCGCCGATCTCCGGATCGGCCTGACGCACTCCCCCGAGCCGCGGGTGCTGGATCGTTTCGCCGACGACGGCTACGACCTGGTCCTGGCCGGACACACACACGGCGGCCAGCTGTGCCTGCCCGGCTACGGCGCGCTGGTCACCAATTGCGATATCGACCGGTCGCGGGTCAAGGGTCCGTCCAAGTGGGGTGCCCACACCCGGCTGCACGTTTCCGCGGGTATCGGCACCTCGCCGTGGGCGCCCTACCGCTTCTGCTGCCGACCGGAGGCGACGCTGCTCACCCTGGTCGCCGTACCGCCGAAGCAGCCGGCAACCGATTCCGGCCACGGCCTCTCGACATCGCAGGCCGTCGCCCGATAGCCGCGCGCCGGAAAAGGAGCCCTGAACTGGCGGTTTCTTTTCCGGACCGGACCTGATGTAAGCTATCGCAGGTCCACTTCACGGGGTGTGGCGCAGCTTGGTAGCGCGCTTCGTTCGGGACGAAGAGGTCGTGGGTTCAAATCCCGCCACCCCGACTCGTGTTGGTCGAGACACGATAAGGCGCCTGATCAGGTTCATCCGGTCAGGTGCCTTTCTCGTTTCCGGAGTATCGCCGGAGCTGCCACAAGATTCGGGGGTAATCTTCCCGGCAATTCTCGACTTCAGCTGAGGAGTCCCATGGTCAGGACGACGTATCGCAGGCGCCGGGTGGCCGGCGTGGGCTTCGCGCTCGCGCTGGGGACCGCCGCGCTGCTACCGCAGGCGGCGGCGCAGCCACCACGGCCCACCCTGCCCGTCGGGGCCCCCGTCTATACCGTCACCGTGAACGAACCCGAGGGCAACCCCGGATACATCTACTACTCGACCGGGATGAGCGCGGCCGCGCTGGTGCCCGGTATCGAGCCGGTGCTGTCGCGGCTGCCGGTCACCGCTCCGGCGAATATCGTGCTCGACCGGTCCGGGCGCGAGGTCTGGCGCTACACCCCACCGCCCGGACAGACCGTCTCCAACTTCCGGACCCAGACCTACCAGGGCAAACGGGTGCTGACCTGGTGGCAGGGTTCCACCGAGGGCGGGCACGGTTCCGGAATCGACGTAATCGCCGACGAGCACGGCAAAATCATCGAGACCCTCTCGCCCGGCGGCGATTCCAGCGATGTACACGAGTTCCGCCTCACGCCGGACGGGCGGGCCCTGATCACCTCCTACCATGAGGTGACCGCCGACCTCTCCGCGATCGGCGGGCCCGGGGACGCCAGGATGTACGACACGGTCGCATCGGTGGTGGATGTCGCCACGAAACAGGTTCTGTTCCGCTGGAGTGCGGCCGAGAACGTGCCGCTCACCGAGAGTGTGACCGACGGCCTCTTACCCGGCAGCCGGGTCTACGACCCCTACCATATGAACTCCATCAGCCTGGATCCGCAGGGAGATCTGGTGATCTCCATGCGCAATACGTCCACGGTGTACGACGTCGATATCCGCACCGGTGCGATCAATTGGCAGCTGGGCGGGAAGAATTCCGGCTTCGACCTCGGCCCCGGGGTCCAGTTCGCGTTCCAGCACGATGCCGAATTCGCCGACGACGACACCCTGCGCCTGTTCAACAACAACTCCAGCGGTTTCACCACTCTCGGCGTCTCCAGTGTGCAATGGATCGACCTGGATCTCGCCGCACGGCGAGCCACACTGGCGCGCAACCAGACTCATCCGGCCGGACTCACCGCCTTCGCCATGGGCAACGCCCAGGGCCTGGCCGGCGGCAACACTCTGGTGGGTTGGGGTATGGCGCCGCATATCTCGGAGTTCGCCCCGAGCGGCGAACTGGTTTACGACGCCGCACTCCCGCTGGGCACCTACCGTGCGTATCTGGAGGATTGGGCCCCGGCGGGGAGTTGATCACGCGGCAACCGACGCCGGTTTCAGAATTCGAGGACGATCCGCCCGCGTACCCCGCCTCGTTCGAGTCTGCGGTGGGCCTCGCCCGCCTGCTCGGCGGGTAGCAGATCCGCCACACGCAGGGTCAGCGCACCCGAGGCGGCCAGTTCGGACAGACGATCGAGCCTTCCCTTCTCCCGGATGTCGCCCCCTACCATCACCTCGTGCACCGTCAGGCCGGGCCGGGAGACGACCCCGCCACCGAGCCGCTCGGGTCGCAGCGCCGCATAGCCACCGCCGGTGCGGATCACCGGAGTGATTTCGTCGCGCAACAGCGCACCGTCGATCACGGCGTCGACGCCCTCGGGGTAGTGGGCACGGATCTGCGCGACGGTTTCGGCACCGCGGTCGACGACGATATCGGCACCGAGGGCCCGTACGAGGTCACGGTCGGCGGGAGCGGCATCGGCGATCACCTGCAGCCCGGCCTGCTTGGCCAATTCGACGGCGTAACCGCCGACCGCACCGGCGGCGCCGGTCACCACCAGCGACGCGCCCGGTTCCAACGCGAGACGATCGAGGGCCTGCCAGGCGGTGAGCCCGTTCATCGGCAGGGTGGCGGCGGAGGCGAAATCCCGGCCCGCCGGCAGCGCGGCCACCGATTCGGCCGGTACCACGATCTTCTCCGCGTACGCGCCGCCGCCCTGGAGAACGGGCAGCGTGATCGCGACGACTTCGTCGCCCGGCCGCCATCCGCTTTCCGGATCGGCTTCGTCCACGGTTCCCGCGGCGTCCCAGCCGGGTACGTAGGGCGGATCCACCTCCGCGTACCGGTCGTGCACAAGCCCGCTACGGGTGACCACATCCGAGGGATTAACGGCCGCGGCGCGCACCCGGATCCGCACCTGCCCGGGGCCGACGGCAGGTTCGGGGAGTTCGAACGCGCGTAGCACCTCGGGACCCCCGGGCTCGTCGAAGCCGATTACCCGCATGTTTGGCCACCTTTCGGTTCGATAGCTATCGAACCGGATCAACGTGGTGATCTCCGGCGATATTCCGGAACAGCCGAGCGACGTCGGCGGCGTGGCAATCGACGCGGGCCGCCGAAATCCCGGTTTTCCGGCTTCCCCGATCCCTGACAGGCGCTACCGGTTCGAGTCGTCCCCGGCAGTCAGCGCATCGAGCGCTTCCGCCAGTTGAGCCCCACTGGGCATCGGGGCGTCCGGACTACTCATCCATCTCATCACCAGGCCGTTGAGCAGAACGAAGTAGAACTCGGCGACGGCACGTGCCCGGGAACCGTCGAGACCGGGATAAGACTCCGTGACCAGATCGGCGATTCCGGAGACCGCGATCTCCGACATCTCCCCCATCCGGGATTGTTCACTCGGCGTCCGGTAGATACGGACGAGGTTCTCCATACTCGCCACCAGTACCTCCCGGTTGCGATCGAAGAGATCGGCGATACCGTCCCAGACCTGCGGGAACGCCCGACCGGCGGATTGCCCGGCGGTGGCCCTGATCCGCCGGTCGAGGTCGTCGCCGATCACCCGGCCTGTCTCATCGGTGAAGGCCTCGGTGAGCAGCCGATCCTTGGAGCCGAAGTGGTATCCGATGGCAGCGAGACTGACTCCCGCGGTGGTGGCGATATCGCGGGCCGTCGTGGCGGCGAACCCGCGCTCGTAGATGCAGGTACGCGCGGCCGCGAGTAGGTCCTCCTTGTTTCCCATGCCTCTACTCTAACCAGGTCTTAGACATTTGTTCTAGACACTTGTGCTAGATCTGTGTTAGACATACGTCTGAGACATTCGAGTAATTCCCTGAGCGAGGACACGATGACCACACAGTCCACCCCGGCAGCCCTGCGCGTACTCATCTCCGGCGGCGGTATCGCCGGTAACGCGGTCGCCCTCCAGCTGCTCCGCGCCGGAATCCGACCCACCGTGATCGAGCGCGCGGCCGCGCCACGGCCGGGAGGTCAAGCCGTCGACCTGCGCGGACCCAGCCGGACGGTCGCGGAGCGGATGGGACTGATGCCCGGAATCCACCGCCACCAGCTCGACGAACGCGGCATGGTCTACGTCGACTCCACCGGCCGCGAGGCCGCGCGGATGGCCGCCGAACTCTTCGAAGGCAAGGGAGCGGTAGCCGAAATCGAGATCACCCGTGGCGATCTGAACCAGGTCCTGCTGGACTCCGTCGCCGAGGAAACCGCCCGGCCCGGCGGGCCAGGTATCGATTACCGCTACGGCGAGCAGATCCGCGCGCTGCGCGAGCACGCCGACGGCGTCTCGGTGGACTTCGCCTCCGGGGCGACCGAGGAATTCGACCTGGTGGTCGGGGCCGACGGCCTGCACTCGACGACCCGCCGGCTCGCCTTCGGGCCCGAGGAACAGTTCAGCACCTATCTCGGCGGATACACCTCGTACTTCACCATGCCGACTCCGGAGGGGATCCGCCCACACTGGATGACCGTGCAGCTGCTGCCCGGCGGCACCTTCCTCGGCTTCCGGCCCGACGCCGACCCGGCGACCACCAAGGCCATGATCAGCATCCGGCGCCCCGCCGATCCCGCGCTGCGGCGCGATACCGCCGCGCAGAAGCGGCTGCTGCGCGAAGGCCTCGCGGCCGGCGGCTGGCTGGTTCCCGAAGTCGACGCGGCGATGGACGACGCGGCGGACTTCTATTTCGACGAACTCGCCCAGATCACCATGCCCCAGTGGACGACCGGGCGGATCGCCCTGGTGGGTGACGCCGGGTACTGCGGATCACCGCTCAGCGGCCAGGGCACGGCCATGGCTCTGGTCGGCGCCTACGTCCTGGTCGGCGAGATCATGCGCACCCCGGACCGGCCCACCGCCGCGCTGGCCCGGTACAACGAGATTCTGCGTCCGTTCGTGGAATCGGCTCAACAGCTCCCGCCGGGTGGTGTGAAGGCCATGACTCCGCGGACACGGGCGGGTATCCGGGCTTCGCTGGCCCTCGTCCGGTTCACCACCTCCCGGCTGATGCAGCCACTGATGACCCGCATGCTGTCCGGAACCGAGGATTACGAACTGCCCGACTACTCCGCCGATCTCCCCACGGCCGAACAGGACGCCCGGCCACTGTGACGCGCGGGAACAATGCCCGGGTGCGACCGTCACCACCCGGCGGACGAGGGCTCGACAATGCGCCCTCGGTCCGGACCCGCGCCGCCTCGGCAACCGGACCGGAGACAAACCCTACCGTCGTCCCCACACTCGTCCGGCTGTCCGGATCGCCTGGACCGCCATCGCCGATTCCGCGAACGGTTACCTTTCGCTGGCCGCGGACCGGATCAGGACCTGTACCTTTCCGATTCCGCTGCCGAGCTTCCGGAAGAGCCGAACCATCACTCGATGGCCGTCCGACGGGCCGGTCACCCCGCGAGACCGGCCCGGACGAACACCGCCGCCCGGCCGATGGGCCGGTCTGCCACCCCGCGAGACAGACCGACCCACCCGCAGCCCCGGCTTCCGCCGGGTCGTGCGGCCCCACCCTCCGAGAGGTCCCGGTTCCTCCCCAGGCCCGGAACCTTCTCGCCCTCCCGGCGAACCCCTCCCCCGGGTCCGCCACCATCCCCCGCCGGGTACTTTCCGGATCCTCCCCAGGCCCCGGTCCGTACCCCACCCCCCGGCGGTGTGCCGCCACCGGTAGCAGCCGAACACACCGGGCTCGGTGCGACTCGTCGCCGATCAGACGACAGATCGCATACAGTTCGACGGCCGTCTCGACCGATTCGGTTCCATCCGCGCGGACAGTCGCTCGTTCACCTGCCCCGGACAGGCCGTTCTACGCAGCGCGGACGATCGCGGTGCGCTGCCGAACCTGCCGGTTCCGGCCGAAGTGGCATGCGGCGCGCTTTCGGTAGCCGCTACGGAACCGCCGGCCGGCATCACGACAGTGGTGACGCCGAGCGGAGCGGGCACGGCGGTCGGCTTGCTGATCATGGCGGGTTCCCTTCGCTGTGTCCTCGTTACCGGTTCGTTCCGGCCTCGACACCAACAATGCGGCCCCGCCCTTGGCACGCACTTAACGTGAACTTATAACGCTGAGACCACGATTCGTCACAGTGCAGACAAGGTCGGGGCACAGCTGAGCGGACTGCTCCGGGATCGGTATATCTCGGGCATCATGGAGGCATCCGCTACGACAACGAGTGGGAGTGTGGATGGATACGTTGGTCGTATGGGCACTGGCCTGTGCGTTCTACTGGTTCGGCCTGCTCTAGAAGGCGGGCCCCGCGCCGATGACGCACCGGTCACGCGGAACCCCGCGCCGGTGAAAGACCGCCCCTGAACCGATCCCCCGATCGGGCAGGGGCGTCGTATTTCCGGCGGACCCGACGACGTGCGATACCGGCCTCCGGGTGGAACCCGCATTAGGGTGATCCGCATGGCGCGTTTCGGTGGGCTCCTGGCGGGGGTCACAGCTGTAGCACTGATGGCAGGACAGCTCTTCGCCCCACCGGCCGGAGCGACCCCGGACGAAGACCCGGCGACCACCCGGTGCGAGGTGTCCTCCGGCCGCGAGCCGAACCGAGCCGAGCCGCGGCAGGTGGGCTTGGACCCGGCGCGCCTGACCGACGCACTGGCCTTCGCCGCCGGCCGGAACCGGTTGAACATCCAGGTCTTTCGGCACAACTGCCTGATCGGCGAAGGCCCGGACAACGCGCGCACCGGTAATACTCCGTGGAATGTGTGGAGTGTGACCAAAAGCGTGATCTCGCTGCTCACCGGTATCGCGGCCGAACGCGGTCTGATCGATATCGAGGCCCCGATCGACCGATATCTGCCGTCCGGTCTCGGCGATACGCGACGGCGGGCGATCACGGTCGAGAACCTGCTCACCGAGACCTCGGGAATGCGCACCGGGGTGGTGACCGAGGGACTCACGGGAGCGGTCCCGCTCGACCCGAACAGCGCGGTACAGGCTCTCGGCGTACCACTGGACCACGAGCCCGGCACCGTGTTCACCTACAGCCAGCGCACGGTTGATCTGCTGTCCTATGTGCTGGAACTCGCGGTCAGTGAACCGCTCCAGGATTTCGCCCAGCGCGAGCTGTTCGCACCGCTGGGTATCGAACGTGGCGATTGGTACTGGGCGCGGGACCGCTCCGAACACACCTACGGTTACGCGCATCTGCTGATACCGCCGAACGATCTCGCCAAGCTCGGGCTGCTCATCGGCAACGACGGTGATTGGAACGGCCGGCAGATAGTGCCCGCGTGGTACCTGGCACGCGCGACCACACCGTCGACGACGAACTCCTGCTACGGCTATCTGTTCTGGACCGGGCCGGACTGCGCTGAGAACGCCTCGTTCCTGCCGGCCGATACCTACGCGATGGCCGGGGTGGGATTGCAGAACGTCTTCGTCGTCCCCAGCCTGGATCTGGTGGTGGTGTGGACCGGGGTGTTCGGGAATGTGAGCGCCTACGGACCGAGCGGCATCATCCAGAACACCGGCGAACTACCGCACGAATTCTTCCGCCGATTGTCGGCGGCATTCCTGGAACCGCCGATTCCCGATCCAGGCCCCTACGTGGAACCACCGCTGGTGACGAACCCGAACTCCTATATCGACAGCGATATCCTGCTGGCGGTGTTCGGTATCGGAAAGTCGGCCTACCCCGGCTGCGATGTATTCGCCTGCCTCGGGGCGCCGCTGGCACCACCCTTCAGCGACGCGCCGCCCGGCTGTGTCCTGCTGGTATGCCTCGGAAACGATCCGCGCACACCGGGAATCCACTGAGCCGGGCGGCGGTCACCGTCAGCGATCGGCGAGCAGGACCTCCGCGATCTGGATCGTGTTCAGCGCCGCACCCTTGCGCAGGTTGTCGCCGGAGATGAACAACGCCAGGCCGCGCCCGTCCGGGACGCCCGGGTCCTGCCGGATCCGGCCGACCAGGGAATCGTCCTTACCGGCCGCGGCCAGCGGGGTCGGCACATCGACCAACTGCACACCCGATGCCTTGGCCAGGATCTCCTGCGCGCGCTGCACCGAGAGCGGATCGGCGAATTCGGCGTTGATCGACAGCGAGTGCCCGGTGAACACCGGCACCCGGACGCAGGTACCGCTGACCAGCAGATCGGGCAGACCCAAGATCTTGCGACTCTCGTTGCGCAGTTTCTGATCCTCGTCGGTCTCGCCGGATCCGTCGTCGACCAGTGAACCGGCCAGTGCCAGGACATTGAACGCGATCGGGGCGACGTACTTGTTCGGAGCCGGGAAATCCACGGCGCTGCCGTCGTGGGTGAGTTTCTCGGCGTCGTCGATCACCGCACGGGTCTGCGAGGCGAGCTCCTCGACCCCGGCCAGCCCACTGCCCGAGACCGCCTGGTAACTGGACACGATCAGGCGCTGCAGCCCGGCCGCGTCGTGCAGCGGTTTGAGAACCGGCATCGCGGCCATGGTGGTGCAGTTCGGATTGGCGATGATGCCCTTGACCAGATTCCGCGTCTGCTCCGGGTTGACCTCGCTGACCACCAGGGGGACTTCGGGGTCCTTACGCCAGGCCGACGAGTTGTCGATCACGGTGACCCCGGCGGCCGCGAACCGCGGCGCTTGCACCCGCGACATAGTGGCACCGGCCGAGAACAGCGCGATATCCAGGCCCGACGGGTCAGCGGTCTCGGTGTCCTCGACCACGATCTCGCCGCCGCGCCACGGCAGCTTCTTCCCGGCCGACCGCGCGGACGCGAAGAACCGCACCTCGTCGGCGGGGAAATCGCGTTCCGCGAGCAGTTTGCGCATCACGGCGCCGACCTGACCGGTCGCGCCGACCACACCAACACGAACGCCCATTGTCTATCGCCCCGTTCCGGCGTGCACGACGGCGACCTCGTCGCCGCCGAGATCGAACGCGCGGTGCAGCACCTGCACGGCGTCGTCGAGTTCGGTGTCCTTGACCAGTACCGAGATGCGGATCTCGGAGGTGGAGATGAGGTCGATATTGATACCGGCCTCGGCCAGCGCCTCACAGAAGGTGGCGGTGACCCCGGGATGACTCTTCATCCCGGCACCGACCAGCGACACCTTGCCGATGTGGTCGTCGTAGAGCACCTGCGAGAAACCGATCTCGCCCTGGTACTTGCTCAGCATCTCCACGGCTCGGACACCGTCGGATTTGGGCAGGGTGAAGGTGATATCGGTCTTACCGGTCTCCACCTTGGAGATGTTCTGCAGGACCATATCGATATTGATCTCGGCCTCGGCCACGTACCGGAACACCTTGGCCGCGTAACCGGGCTCGTCCGGAAGGCCGACCACGGTCACCTTGGCCTCGCTGCGGTCGTGCGCGACGCCCGTCAGGATTGCTTGTTCCAAGGGAATGTCCTCCATCGATCCGTATACGTAGGTGCCGTGTTTGTCGGTATAGGACGAACGCACATGCACGGGCACGTTGTAGCGGCGCGCGTATTCGACGCAGCGCAGCATGAGCACCTTCGACCCGCAGGCCGCCATCTCCAGCATCTCCTCGTAGGAGACCTGCTCGAGCTTCTGCGCATCGCTGACGATGCGCGGATCGGCGGTGAAGATCCCGTCCACGTCGGTGTAGATCTCGCAGACGTCGGCCTCCAGCGCGGCCGCCAGCGCCACTGCGGTGGTGTCGGAACCACCGCGACCCAGCGTGGTGACGTCCTTGCTGTCCTGGCTGACGCCCTGGAAACCCGCGACCAGGACGATGGTGCCCTCGTCGAGGGCTTCGCGGAGTCGGCCGGGGGTGACGTCGATGATCTTGGCCTTCCCGTGCACCGACGTGGTGATGACACCGGCCTGGGAGCCGGTGAACGACCGCGCCTCGGCGCCGAGACTGTGGATTGCCATGGCCACCAGTGCGTTGGAGATGCGTTCACCGGAGGTGAGCAACATATCCATCTCCCGCGCCGGGGGCGCCGGAGAGACCTGTTCGGCCAGGTCGAGCAGTTCATCGGTGGTATCGCCCATAGCTGAGCACACCACGACCACGTCGTGGCCCTGCTTCTTCGTCTCGACGATCCGTTCGGCGACGCGACGGATCCGGTCGGCAGAGGCTACCGAGGATCCTCCGTACTTCTGGACAACGAGTGCCACGAGGGGTCCTCCAATGTCAGCGAACAGGCGATCAGTGCAACAGCGTACCGATGTCGGTCACGCTGCTCCGGGAGTATCCGACCTGGTTGTGGAATAACACACAGCCGTGTGACGTCACGTTTACCTGCTCGCGCACCCGCCGCACGCGCGGGTCGTCCGGACCCGCGTGCACACGTCGGTCAGGCTCGCTCGAACCAGGTGACCTGCGCTCCGTTCCCGAACTCCTGCCGCCGCACCGGAGTGAACTGGGCGGGCCGGAACGCGCCGCTCAGGACCGGCACCCCGGTACCGGCCAGGACCGGATAGCTCTTGAGGACGAGCTGGTCGATCTCGTCGATGAGCGCACCGGCGAGCCTGCCACCGCCGCAGAGCCAGATGTCCTTACCCGCCGGCCCCTCTTCTTTCTTCAGTCGCCGCACCAGCTCGACCGGATCGCTGCGCACCAGTTCCACCTCCGGGTCGTCGACGCGGTCCAGGGTGGTGGAGACGATGTACTGCTTCAGGTGGGCGTAGGGGCTGGGGATCCCCACCTCCAGCGCTGGTTCGTAGGTACCACGTCCCATGACGACGGTGTCCCAGTGCCGGTTCGGGGTATCGGATGCGATACCCACGTGTTCCCGGATATGCGTGGGGACGGATTCGGGGTAACGGGCATTGATCCAGGCGGCCATATCGTCGCCGAGCGGGTAGAAGTCGATCTCCCCGCCGGGGCCGGCGATATAGCCGTCGAGGGAGGCGCCCACGTAGTAGACGAGCTTTCGCATGAGGTACCGCCTTGTCTATTTCACTCCGCTTGAAGTGGTTTGAATGTAGTACTACAAACGTAGTGGTGTCAAGCGTTGCCGTGCGGGCCGATGCGGATCGGATCGACTTCCGCGACCACCGGGAATTCGAGCCACCGAACGGCGGACGAATGCGCCGGAATCGAACACCGGAGCCACAGAGATGTGCAATAGCAATTCAGCCGGGGTTGTGATGCCCGCCATAGTCGCCGAATAATGGGCTGCATGATGGCAAACGTCGGAGACCGGTTGCACGTGCACGGGCACACCGTCGGCGAAGTCGACCACGAGGGCGAGATCATGGAGGTGCACGGCCGCGACGGAACGCCGCCGTATCTGGTGCGTTTCGACGACGGCCACGAATCCCTGGTCTTTCCCGGCCCGGACGCGACAGTCGAACGGACACCCTGACCTGCCCACCCGGCAGGCCCGCGCATCCCGGTCCGGAACCGGCCCCGCAAACATTTGTGGCCGGTATGCCCGGATGCGATATCGCCGTCGGGCCGAACCCGAGTGTTGACGATCACGCGACCCCCAAGAGAGAATCGTGGCCGATTCGTAATACCGGGGGTGCGAGGGACAAATGCGTACGAAGACCGATATCAGATTCGACGTCGTTGCCGGACCGGGCCAGGTGATGGACGCATTGATGGCGGTCGAAATGCTGTCCGAATGGTCACCGGATTTCGCGGACGCTCGGGTCGCCGGACGCGACGAAGAGGGGCGGCCGCGCCGGATGTTCATCCAGGTCGGGGTCAACGCCACACCGGATATGCAGGTCTGGGAATTCGACTGGTCGGAGGACCGGATGTCATGGGAGGTCTCCGACAGCACCCGCGGCATCAAGGGCGGCGGATACTTCGAGGTCACCGCGGGCGAATCCGGTAGCCGAGTCCTGCTCCACGTGGAGCAGTACATGCCGCTTCCGGTCCCCGGATTCCTGCTCAAGAAATCGGTTCGCAGATCCTACGAGGCGCTGGTGGAGAACTTCGTCGCCTACGCCGAACAGTTCCCCGAATCCGAGACCTACGACCTGGTCTGACCCCCGCGACGCGCCCTCTCCGCCCCCCACGACGCGCCCGCGTCGTCCCGGCGAACCACGCCCGCGCAGCCCGGATGCTGCCACGATAGGGCAATGCGAGGTCTCACGCGGCGCGGCCGGATCCAGCCCATGGGCGAGGACGCCACGGTCACTCAGCTGGAACTCTTCTTCGACCTGGTACTCGTCTTCGCCTTCACCATGGTCACCGATCTGGCGGCCGAGGAGTCGACAGCAGTCGATATGCTGCGCTCGCTGCTGGTACTGGCGGTGCTCTGGTGGGTGTGGATCGATTACGCCTGGCTCGGCAATGTGGTGCGTGCCGACGAAGGGGTGACCCGGGTAGCCATGTTCGTCGCCATGGGTGGCGGTTTCCTGGCGGCGATCACGATCCCCGAGGCCTTCGACGACAAACCCGGCGGCTGGTACGGACCACTGGTCTTCGCAATGGCCTATCTACTGGTCCGGCTGGTACATCTGACGATGTTCTGGCTGGCCAGCGCCGAGGATGCCCAGTTGCGCGGGCAGGTGCTGCGGTGGGCGCTCGGTTCCATCACCGTGGGTACCACCCTGCTGGTGATCGCCGCGACGACCAGCGGCACCGTGCAGATCTGCCTGTGGATCGCGGCGATCGGCGGCGACTACCTGTGGACGCATTTCGCGGGCAACGACTGGCGACTGAACTCCCCCGGACATTTCGCCGAGCGCCACGGACTGATCATCATCGTGGCGCTGGGCGAATCGATCGTCGCCATCGGTATCGGCGTCGCCGGGCTCCCGGTCTCCTGGCCGATCGTGGTCGCGGCCATGCTCGGCCTCATGGTGTCGGGTCTGCTGTGGTGGGCCTACTTCGACACCGACGCGCTGCGGGTCGAGCACGCCCTGCGCGACGCCACCGGCGCACGCCAGATCGAGATCGCCCGGACCTGCTACACCTTCTGGCACTTCCCGATGATCGTCGGCATCATCGCGCTCTCACTCGGGCTGAAGAAGGTGCTGTTCTATGTCGGCGACGAGAGCGAGCACACGCTGACCGACGCGCTCACCGGGATACCACTGGTCGCGTTGTACGGCGGAGTGGCGCTCTTCCTCGTCGGGCTCATCGGATTCGGATACTTCGGCACAGGGCGGACGGGAATCGTCCGCCCGGTGACCGCTGCCGTGCTGTGCGCACTCACTCCGCTCGCCGCGAAACTACCGGCCCTCGCGGCGCTGGCGCTGCTCTGCGCTGTCCTGACCCTACTCATCACCTGGGAGACCACCCGATTCGCGGAATCCCGCGATCACCTCAGACATCCTGCTGCGTGAGGTGGCGGGCGGTGAGGTGCTGGGCGGTCGGGCCGTAGGCCGACGGTGCGACCTTGACCCCGGTCCGCACCGAATCGCGGATCTGGTCCACGTTCTCCCGGATCATGTCCGAGACGAGTTCGTCGGTACGCGGATCGGCCAGCACCTGGAACAGGATCCGGAACACGGTATCGGCGACCAGCCGGATGATCTCGTCGTGGAACGGTATATAGCGGACACGGCCGGTCTGCGGGTCGTTCTTGATCATCTCGACGATCATCTCGTCGAGTTCACCCCGGTTCTCCTCCAGTGCCACGGCGATATTGCGCGTGTAGTGCCCGGTCCGTAGGACCGCGGTGACCTCCTCCATGATCGCGATGGTCATCGGGCGTTTGATGACCTCCACGATCGTGCCCACCGAATGGTTGATCACCGCGGCGGTGACCCGGTCGCCGAACACCCGGTCCGCGACACGGGCCAGGCGGACCAGGATCACCACGATCCGGAGCAGCCGGAAGGCCCGGAAGAACGGACTGGCCACCGGGATCATGCCGAGGACTTCGTACCAGTAGACGAACGGGAAGGTCCACGACCAGCCGCCCCGGCGCCAGCGCCACAGGAACTCGAGCGCGAAAACCGCGCAGATCGCGTAGTCGATACCGACGATCACCCGATAGGTGTGCGGCGACACCTGGAAGAAGGTGATCCAGCAGACCAGCACCACCGAAACGGCGGCCAGCCCCAGCATGACGAAATCGGTCCACAGGGCGGGAGGTTTGCGGGGAAAAGCCCGAGTCTCCGGGTGGTCGGGGTCGGGCCCGAGACCGGGTTCCCTGGACGGTACAGCCACCTGCATTCCCTTCGACGCCGAACGATCGCGGATCAGTATTACTCGCCGACCCGCCGTCGAGCGGCGCATCGCAGCGGTCGGTGTCCCGCGCACCACTGAGCAGGACTCGTCCAGCGAAGAACCGGTGAATTCGCTACCGGACAGGTTCGCCGGTGAACGCGTCCGGGGCGGGAGAGCTCAGCGGCCCGCGCGGATGATCGCCTCGATATTGCGTTCGGCGATGGCGGTGATGGTCAGCGACGGGTTGACCGTGCCGGTGCTGCCCGGGATAGCAGCGCCGTCCATCACGTACAGACCCGGATGCCCGTGCACCCGGCCGTAGGAATCGGTCGCCCTACCCAGTACCGCACCGCCGAGCGGATGGGCGGTGAACTCCGCATTGGCGTCGTATCCGAGCACGCTGTACTCCCCCATCGCGCCGGCCCGGTCCGCGATCCGCCGGTCCACCGCCCGGGCCGCCGCGATCACCTCGTCCTGTGCCCGGCGCGGCCAGGACAACCCGACCCGGCCCGAGGCGGGGTCGTAGCCGAACCGCGCCCGGGTCGGATCGAGGACCATCGCCAGCGAGGCCAGCGCGCCCGTTTCGAAGGGGATCCCGGGGATGTACCAATTCTCCAGGCACAGCGCCGTTCCGGTGTCGTCGAAGATCCGGCTGGCACTCGGCACACCCTGTCCGTTGCCGGCGACCGAACTGGATCCGCGCGCGAGCACCACGTCGCCGTTGGTGCCCCAGCCGTCACCCACATGTTCGTTCAGCTCCGGCAGCGTGCCGGTTTCCCGGGCCCGGACCAGGAGTTCGGAAGTACCGACCGAACCGGCACCTAGGAAAAGCTTTTCGCAGGTGAGGGTACGTTTCCCGCGTACCGCACCGGTCGGGTCCAACTGGGTCACGGTGACCACGAAACGGCCGCCGGCTTCCTGGGCGATCGTGTCGACGCGATGGCCGGGGTAGATCTTCGCCTTCCCGGTGGCCTCGGCGTTCTTCAAATAGTTCTGGTTGAGGTCGAACTTGGCGCCGTTGGAGTTGCCGAGGTTGCTCCGCCCGGCCGTCGCCGAGGCCCGGGTCGCGCCGGACAGCTCGCCGCGCAGTACATCCCAGGTGAAGATGGAGTCGTTGGGAACAGGCTGGTAGCCGGCCTTGCGTACCTGGTCGTCCCAGGCACGCGAATGGGTGAACGGCGCCGAATGGTAGATATCGCCGGGCATCGGGTCCAGCCGCAGGGCGGCACGCACCCGCGGGTAGTACACGCGCTCCAGTTCGCCGTAGTCGACGACTCCGCCGAAAACATGGTCGAAGAACCGGCGTTCGGGAGCGATCATGGCACCGGTGAAGACCACCGAGCCGCCGCCGACCGCGGCTCCGCGCCAGACGTCGATCCCCTGGAACCGGGTGCAGTCCAGCACACCGCCGAAATCGGCGAACTGCATCGGCACCTTGGTCACGCCGGTGAAGCTGGTGGAATGCCAGAAACCGCGGCCGTCCGGCAGATCGTCGCCTGTGAAGATCTCCCGCCACGGATCGTTGGGCCAGCGGGAACCGCGCTCGAGGACCGTGGTGGCGATCCCGGCCTCGGCCAGGCGTAACGCACTGACCGCCGCCCCGAATCCGGAACCGATGACGATGGCCTCGGTGTGCTCCGGCGCTGCCGCCGACGGCACGAAGATCTCCGGAACCCACTGAGCGAACAGTTCATGCCAGATCGGCTCCGCCGCGGCCCGCGGCAGAGCTACCTCCGATCTCGGGACTGCCGACCCCATCGCACCGATAAGAGCAGCCGCCCCCGCGGCCTTGAAAAGGGCACGCCTATCCACCCAGAACACCTCTCCGGTAACGCAACAGCGCACGGATGGTACCGGGAAAACGGCGGATGTGAACAGTCCTGGCGGGGAAGCCGATTCACCGTCGAGCGGCCGACGGGTGCGCTGGGTGCCGCCCATCCACGGTCCACGCCCGGCCGGAGCAGCGGCGCAGGCAGGCCTAGCCGAAGACCAGGCGGATCACCGCGACCGTGCCGACGACCACGATCACCGCGCGCAATACGTTGGGCGGTAGCCGTCGGCCGACTTTGGCTCCCAGCTGTCCCCCGATGATCGCCCCGGCCGCGATCAGGGCCACCACCAGCCAATCCACCTCGGCGACCACGATGAAGATCGCGGCCGACAGTCCGTTGGTGAGCAGTGCGAGCACATTCTTCACCGCGTTGAGGCGCTGGATGTCCTCGTGGACGAAGACGCCCAGCAGCGCCAGCAACAGCACCCCTTGGGCCGCACCGAAGTAACCCCCATAGATACCGGTGCCGAAAATGGCGGCCAGCAGGATCGGGCCGCCGTGCGCGGGGACATTGTCGGATTCGCGCTGCCGCTGCCGCACCCACGCCGACAGCCGCGGCTGCACCACCACCAGCACCAGCGCCGCGATGATCAACACCGGGACGATGGCGGCGAACGCGCCCTCGGGCAAGGTCAGCAGCAGGATCGCACCGACCGCGGCACCCAATAGTGACGCCGAGCTGTAACGCAGTACCCGGCCCCACTGCCCGGACAGCTCACGGCGGTAACCGATGGCCCCGCTCAGCGAACCGGGAACGAGGCCCACCGTATTCGACACATTGGCCGTGACCGGCGGTAATCCGATGGCCAGCAGCACCGGGAAGGTGATGAGCGTCCCGGAACCGACGACGGTGTTGATGCCGCCCGCGGCGATACCCGCGGCGAAAACGGCCAGCATCTCCAGCCAAGTCATGCTCGAACCCTCGACCTTTCCGGACCGGCGTCCGGTCACTCACAACCCCGAGCAGGGACGCTAGCGGTTGCCCGCTCCGATGCTCGCGACGGGTCCGGCGGTGGCGGGCGGCGGGCGCTTTCCTCGGTCGCCCTTTCCACGCGACCGGACCGGCGCGCCGCGGGAGGCAGCCTGGTGTCCGGCCGACCGACGGGCTACGGCACGGCGAAACGGCCGGGCCCCCGCGGGCGAAAAGATTCACGACGATCGCAACGCCGCAGCGAGTCGCGGGCGAACCGGCCACGCGAGGGCCCACGGCGGCGCCCATGTGAAGTGCCGACCCTCCGGACCGCCATGGCAGGGCCGACAAGAGAGGAGGTAGACTCGCACAGGTCATGCAGCGGGCACTTCTTCTCAGCCGCCGCGACGGGGTCTGATCGGACCGGCTTCCCGTCGCGGGGTTCCGCCGCGCCGGTCGACCCAATTCGGGAAAACAATCTCACCCCACGGAGAAATCGCATGTCACCCGCTGACGCCTTCGTATCCGGCACGCGCACCATCACCGCGCCCGCCAAGCCCGCGCCCGCCGACCAGCCCGCGTGGAACAAGCAGAAGAACTCCTCACTGCCAGTCTTCCGGTACCGGCCCTTCGCCGAAGAGGTCGAGCCGGTGACGCTGCCCGATCGCACCTGGCCGGACAAGGTGATCGACCGAGCGCCCGCCTGGTGCGCCGTCGACCTCCGCGACGGAAACCAGGCGCTGATCGACCCGATGAGCCCCGCCCGCAAACGCCGCATGTTCGACCTGCTGGTACGCATGGGTTACAAGGAGATCGAGGTCGGCTTCCCGTCGGCCAGCCAGACCGATTTCGATTTCGTCCGCGAGATCATCGAAGACGGCGCGATCCCCGAGGACGTCAGCATCCAGGTACTGACCCAGTGCCGTCCCGAACTCATCGAACGCACGTTCCAGGCATGTTCCGGCGCCTCGAACGTGATCGTGCACTTCTACAACTCCACCTCCATCCTGCAGCGCCGGGTGGTGTTCCGCGCCGACCGCGAGGCCGTGCAGAAGATCGCCACCGATGCCGCGCGGCTGTGCCTGGAAACCGAGAAGCGCTACCCGGACACCAACTGGCGTTACGAGTACAGCCCGGAGTCCTACACCGGCACCGAGCTGGAGTACGCCAAGCAGGTCTGCGACGCGGTCTCCGAGATCATCGCCCCGACCCCCGACAAACCGCTGATCATCAACCTGCCGGCCACCGTCGAGATGGCGACACCCAATGTGTACGCCGACTCCATCGAATGGATGCACCGCAACCTGGCCCGACGCGATTCGATCGTGCTGTCGCTGCATCCGCACAACGACCGGGGCACCGCGGTCGCGGCCGCGGAACTGGGCTATCAGGCCGGCGCCGACCGTATCGAGGGCTGCCTGTTCGGCAACGGTGAACGCACCGGCAACGTATGCCTGGTGACCCTGGGCATGAACATGTTCTCCCAGGGCGTGGATCCGCAGATCAACTTCTCCGATATCGACGAGATCCGCCGCACGGTCGAATACTGCAACCAGCTCCCGGTACACGAACGCCACCCGTACGGCGGCGATCTGGTGTACACCGCGTTCTCCGGCAGCCATCAGGACGCGATCAACAAGGGTCTGGACGCCATGAAGGCGTCCGCCGACGCCGCCGACGCCGACGTGGACGATATCTCCTGGGAGGTGCCGTACCTGCCGATCGACCCGAAGGATGTGGGCCGTACCTACGAGGCGGTCATCCGGGTCAATTCGCAGTCCGGCAAGGGCGGTGTGGCCTACATCATGAAGACCGATCACGGTCTGGCCCTGCCCCGGCGGCTGCAGATCGAGTTCTCCCAGGCCATTCAGCAGATCACCGACGGCGAGGGCGGTGAGATCACGCCCAAGGAGATGTGGGACGCCTTCGCCGACGAGTACCTGACCCCGATCCGGCCGTTGGAGCGGATGCGGCAGAAGGTCACCGCCGCCGAAACCGACGGTGGTACCGACCGCATCACCGCGGTGGTCAAGGTGGACGGGGTCGAACAGGAAGTCACCGGCAGCGGTAACGGTCCGCTCGCCGCCTTCGTCGACGCCATCGCGGCTGTCGGGTACGAGGTGGAGGTCCTCGACTACTCCGAGCACGCGCTGTCGGCCGGTGACGACGCTCAGGCCGCGGCCTATGTGGAATGCGCCATCGGCGACCGGGTCGTCTGGGGTGTCGGTATCGCCACCTCGATAACCACCGCTTCTCTGCGCGCTGTGGTGTCGGCCGTGAACCGGGCCGCCCAGAAGTAGTCACCGCACGTTCGCATCCCGGCCGCCGTCACCCGTAGCACACGGGTGACGGCGGCTTCATGCGTGGTAAACCGCCCGGCATGCGAAGCTTCCCGCACCTGCTAGCGTTGGGCGCGGACTCCACGCCGCCGAGCTCTCTGCTCGAAAAACCCGAGCAGATGGGGGAACTGTGACTACTGACGAACACGACCCGACTTCCCAGACCTGGTCTCCGAGTCAACCGGTGGACGCCGTCGGTGGTGGCGAACCGGATACCGCGCAGCCTACGGATACCGCGCAGCCCACGGATACCGCGCGCCGCGACCCGGAGCCGGGCAGCGACCCGGAAAGCGATTCCGAGCAGCCGTCCGCCGACCCAGCGGATGCCGATCCGGTGCAGTCTTCGGCAGCCGGGTCCGAGAACCTCGATACAACCGCCGGAAGCGGTGCCGCGGAATCCGGCGGGACCGACGATCCCCCGGCCCCGGAACCGACCGGCCTCGAACCGGACGGCACCACGGCATCCGGTTCCGGCGACCCGGTCGTCCCACCGTGGATGGAAGACGACGGGTTCGCCCCACCGGCCCCGGATCAAGCACCGGCCGAAGGCGGCGCCCTCTACGGCAGCGGCCCGTTCGATCAATTCGCCCCGCCCGGTCCCGGCGGCGCATTCAGCGCGCCTGCCCCGGAGCAGTTCTCGGCACCCGGCAGCGGCCAGTTCCCGCAGCCGGACCCGAACCAGTTCCAGTCGGCGAATATCGGTCCCGGTGGTGGGCCCGGGCAGTTCCAGGTGCCGAACACCGGATACGGCAGCGGCCAGTTCCCGCAACCCGAGGCCGGGCAATTCCAGCCCCCGCCGCCCGATCTCGGGCAGTTCCAGGCTCCCCAGCCCGAACCCGGACAGTTCCCGGCTCCCGGTAGCGAGTACAGCAGCGGCCGATTCGCACAACCCGATCCCGGCTTCCAGGCTCCGCAGCCGCACACCGGGCAGTTCCCGGCTCCCGGCGGCGAGCACGGCAGCGGGCAGTTCCCGGTTCCCGGAGCTGGGTACGGCAGCGGGCAGTTCCAGCAACCGGACCCGAACCAGTTCCAGCCGGGTGGCCCCGGCCAGGGCGCGCCCGATGGGTTCACCGCACCCGGCACGCAGTATCCGCAGCAGGACCCCAACCTCTTTCCGGGGCAACCGAATCCGGAACAGTCCCCCTATTCACCACCCGCGCCCGACGGTGGGCAGTTCCACCCGCCCGCCCAGCAACCCGGCGGATACGCCCCGCAACCCGGTCCCGCGCCGGCCCCGGAGCCCGAGCAGGGCGGGCCCATCTACAGCTGGGCGCCGCCGCCGATGCCGGCCGCACCGCCGCCCGTACCGCAGCAGCAGTTCCAGCAGGCGCCGCCCCCACCGGCACACAATCCCCCGACCGGACAGTTCCAGACCCCGAACTGGGGAGCCGAACCCGGGCGCCCGCCCGCCGCGCAACCACCGCAACCGCAGCAATTCCAGCAGCCGGGACAACCCGGACAGCAACAGTTCCAGTCGCGCCAGATGCCCGAACCCGGCCAGCTCGGCAATTCGGTCAACGATCTGAATCTGCTGAAGCGGGCCCGTAAGGCGCCGCGCAGCGGCTGGCGCCGGGCGGTGCACAAGGTCTCGCGTGGCACGATCAATCCAGGCGAATCGGCGTCCGATGTCGTCCACCGCGATCTGGTGGGCCGGGTGAACGCCCCGGTCTACGGCGATTTCCGGATCGCGATCCTCTCCCTCAAGGGCGGGGTCGGCAAAACCACCACGACCGTCGGCCTCGGTGCCACGTTCGCCTCGTTGCGCGGTGACCGGGTGATCGCGATCGACGCGAACCCCGATCTGGGCACCCTCGCCCACCGGGTGCCGCGCCAGACCCGTTCCACCGTGCGCAATCTGCTGGAAGACCAGAACATCACGCGCTACTCCGATGTCCGGGCGCACACCTCGCAGTCGCCGAGCCGGCTGGAAGTTCTGGCCAGCGAGCAGGATCCGGCGGTGTCGGAGGCGTTCAGCGAGGCCGACTACCGGCGGGCCATCGGGATCCTGCAGTCGTTCTACAACATCATCCTCACCGACTGCGGTACCGGGCTGATGCATTCGGCGATGTCCGGGGTGCTCGATATGGCGAGTTCGCTGGTTCTGGTCACCTCACCGGCCATCGACGGTGCCCGCAGCGCCTCGGCCACCCTGGACTGGCTGGACTACCACGGATATTCGCATCTGGTGCAGCAGACCGTGGTGGTGGTGAACGCGTCCCGGCGTGGTTCCACTTCGGTGAACCTGGACCATCTGCGCCGGTTGTTCCTGGACCGGACCCGGGCGGTGCAGGTCGTTCCCTTCGACGATCATCTCGCCGAAGGTGCCGAAATCGATCTGGAACTGGTGAGCAAGCCCACCCGGCAGGCCCTGCTGGAGCTCGCCGCGATGGTCGCCGACGATTTCGCCAGTGTGGACGGTTACCCCTACAACAACCGCTACTGATCGGTCGCGGGTGGCGGTTCGGCAGTGAGCAGCCGGGCCGCCACCGCGAACGATTCCAGTACCGCGGCGATCGCCGGACGGTTCTCGGCGCGCGGCCTGGTGACCAGGTCGTAGAGGCGGGCCGCGCGCACCCCGGACAGCCGCAGCTGTGACAGGGCCGGATGGGTGACGACGTAGCGGGGCATCAACGCCACTCCGTACCCGGCGGCCACCAATGTCTCGATCATCCGGAAATCGTTGAGGCGCTGCACGATACGCGGTTCGACACCGGTCACCGTGGCGATCGAGCGCAGGACGTCGTCCACCGGGAAACCGCCGCGCACACTCAGCCACGCTTCCTCTGCCAGTTCCGCGGCCGAGACCTCGGTCCGGCCGGCGAGTGGATGGTCGGGCGCGACGAGCACATCGATCGGTTCGCGCATGAGCACTCGGGAGCTGACCCGGGGGCCGGAGACCGGGGCGGCGCGTTCGTCGCGGTGGGTGAGGACGATGTCGTAGTCGGCGAGCAGGCGTGGGGTGTCGTGCGGTGGTACGTCCTCGTCGCCCGCGATGATCTCGACACCGCTGCCTGCCATGGCGGGCAGCACATGCGGCAGCAGCAGCGCGCCCCCGGACGGGAAGACGCCGACCCGGACCTGCCCCCGCGGGGACCCGCGGTAGTGGGCCATCTCGGCCACCGCGCGGTCCAGCGCCGCGAGTACCTCGTCGGCCCGGACCACCAGGGCGTGTCCGGCGTCGGTGAGGCGGACCCGGCGGCCGCTCGGTTCGAGGAGGGTGACCCCCGCTTCCCGGGTCAGCACCTTGAGTTGCTGTGATACCGCCGACGGAGTCATGGACAGGGCCGCCGCCACGGCGCCGACCGTGCCGCGGTCGGCGAATTCGCGCAGGATGCGGAGCCTTTCCACCGAGAGGGACGAATGCGAACCAACCATTAAGCAATGCTAAATCATTACTGCACAACAATTCGATTGTGCTCAAAGGTTGATACATCCCATGATTAACGAGTGACCTCCCGTGACCGCATGCTCGCCCTGACCGTCATCCTGCTGTGGGGAGTGAACTTCCTGGCCATCCGCGTGGGGCTCGACCACATACCGCCGTTCTTCTTCGGCGCGCTGCGGTTCGCGGTCATCGCGATCCCGGTCCTGCTGTTCATCCCCCGTCCCGCTGTGCGGATGCGCTGGATACTGCTGTACGGCACCGGGTTCGGGATGTTGCAGTTCGCCTTCCTCTTCAGCGCGATGCGGGTGGGCATGCCGACCGGGCTGGCCTCACTGGTACTGCAATCCTCGGCTCCGTTCACCGTATTGCTCGGCGCCCTACTGCTCCGGGAACGGCTGCGGCCCGTGCAGATCGCCGGACTCGCGGTCGCGGTCGCGGGAATGGCGGTGATCGGCTGGGACCAGTTCGCACACGCTGCCCTGCTACCGGTCCTGCTCACCCTGGCGGGCGGGCTCAGCTGGGCAGTGGGCAATATCGGCGCACGCCGGGCCACTGTGGAATCGCCGGACACCAATCCCCTGCACCTCACGCTCTGGATCACGGCGGTGCCGGTCCTGCCCCTGTTCGCCCTCTCCGCCCTCTGGGAGGGACCGACCACCGGAGTCCGCGCGCTCGCCGGTACGTTCTCGGCCGACGGCTGGCCCGCGCTGGCGGGCCTCGCCTACATCGTCGTCCTGGGAACCGTCGTGGGCTCCGGCCTGTGGACCTACCTGATGAGCCGGTATCCCGCGGGAAGCGTCGCACCGCTGTCGCTGCTCGTTCCGGTTGTCGGCTTCACGGCCGCGTGGATCTTCCTGGACGAGTCACCCGCACCCGCCAGCCTCGTCGGCGGGGCGATCGTCATCGCCGGAGCCTTCGCAGCGACGGCCGGCGCCGCGAAAACCGCACCGCGACCGGATCGCGCGGAGCTGCCCGCGCACGAAACGGCCGACCGCACGAGCGGTGTGGATATCCAGCATCCGAAGCCGCTGGCGCCGGCGATCCGATGAGATACCGAGCTCCCGATCTCGCGGTCGGTGCGCCGAACCGGGCGCAACCCGTTTAGAGTATGGCGCGATCGAGACAGCTACCCCGGGTTAGGCAGCGGAAGACAACATGGCAGAGCATCGGTGGCCCGGATCGGGTGCCGCAAGGGTTCCAGGTCGATCCGCCGAGCCGGGAGCCTACACCCGGCGAACTGTGCTCCGCGCCACCGCGGCCGCCGGGATCGGGGCCGCGGCCGCGACGGCGCTACCCGGCGCGACCGCCCGGGCCCGCACGAAATCCCGGGTGGCCGTGCTGGGTGGCGGAGTCGCCGGGCTCACCGCCGCACACGAACTCGCCGAACGCGGCTTCGAGGTCACCGTCTACGAACGCCGCGCACTCGGCGGGAAAGCCCGCAGCATCCCGGTGCCCGGAACCGGAGCCGACGGCCGGCCGGATCTGCCCGGCGAACACGGCTTCCGCTTCTTTCCCGGCTTCTACCAGCACATACCCGATACCATGCGGCGGATCCCGTTCGGCGAGAACACGAACGGAGTATGGGACAACCTGATCGGTGTCCCCGACGCCCGGTTCGCCCGGGCCGACGCCGACGATATCCGGGCGCCGCTCGGCGTCGGCCGGGTCAACGCCGCCACCGCGGAAGGTATGCGGGAGAGCCTGGCCGCGGTGATCTCCACCACGCTCAAGATGCCGCCCGCCGAAGGCCTCTTCTTCGCCAACCGGCTCCTGGTGTTCAACACCAGCTGCGACGCGCGCCGCTTCGGCCAGTGGGAACACACATCCTGGTCGGATTTCGTCGGCGCGCACGCCCGGTCGCACGAGTTCCGCGCACTGGTCTCGCGCACACTCACCAGCCTGCTGGTGGCCGCGAAAGACGAACTGGCCAGTGTGCGCACCATCGGCTCGATGGGCGAACAGTTCCTCGGCAATCCCATGCAGGTCGGCAACGACGGCGATCTGGACCGGGTACTCAACGGCCCCACGAATACCGCGTGGATCGACCCGTGGGTCGCCCGGCTGCGTGAGCTGGGTGTGCGTTTCGAGGTGGGCGCCGAGGTCCGCGGGCTGGAGGTCCGGGACCGGCGGATCACCGGCGCCCGGATCGTGGACGCCGCCGGCGCCGCCGAAACGGTGACGGCGGACCATTTCGTCGTCGCCCTGCCGGCCGAACGTGCCCGGGATCTGTGGAACGCCGATATCCTCGCCGCCTGGCCGCAACTGGCGGCGATGAGCCGGCTCGTCACCGACTGGATGAGCGGGATCCAGTTCTACCTGCGCCGCCGCCCCGGACTCGGGTCCGGGCATTCCGCCTATATCGATTCCCCCTGGTCGCTCACCTCCATCGCCCAGAACACGCTGTGGGCACGCAAGCTGCCCGAATACGGAGACGGCAGCGTTCTCGAATGCCTGTCGGTCGATATCTCCGACTGGAACACCCCCGGCATCCTGTACGGTAAAACCGCCAAGAACTGCACGCACGACGAGATCGCCCGGGAGACCTGGGCGCAGATCCTCGCCCACCTCAACGACCGCGACGAGATGCTGCGCGACGCCGACCTGCACTCCTGGTTCCTGGACCCCGGTATCAGCTGGAATGCCGACCGCGGCGAGAACACCAACGCCGACCCGCTCCTGATCAACACTGCCGGATCCTGGGATCTGCGGCCGGAATCGCACGGCGGCGTCGAGAACCTCTACCTGGCAGGCGATTACGTACGCACGAATATCGACCTCGCCACCATGGAAGGCGCCAACGAATCGGCCCGGGCCGCGGTGAACGCGCTACTGGATGTCACCGGTTCGGACGCACCCCGCTGCTCGACCTACACCCTGTGGCGCGCACCAGAACTCGAACCGCTGCGCCGCGCCGACTCCGACGCCTATGCGGCCGGGCGTCCGAATATTTTCGATATCCAGCTCTGAGGGGCGCACCGTCGCCCCCCAGAACGGAGAGCTGCGACGACGACGGTCCGGCTAGAATTCAGGCCGTCACCGGCTGTATGTCGGTCTCGGTCCGCCGACCGATCGGGCTTCATGCAGAGAGCAGTGCGGAGGAAATGATCGCCAGAACGCTGGCAGACATCTGCCAGCGCGTCTCCGACGATCTCGTTGGGTCCTTCAAACACGAGGCAACGGCCTACCGGCACCGAGTGGCAGTGGGAACCGGCAACCTGAGGGACTTGTCGGTAGCGGTCGGCGAACCGGGAAACCTTCGTATCTGGACTCAGAATCTCATGCCCGCCGATCAGATCAGGCAGTTTCCGGCCCCCAGCGATCGCGCGTTCCAGCTACTCGAACGCAAGGGATCGATCCCGCGCGTCACCGATCCGTCGGTCTACTGGACCGAACTGAGGCGTGACATCTCCACGCTCTCCCCGCACGAACTGGAGACACTCAGACATCTGACAGCCATAAACCGCAGACTCGACGACATCGCGGCCGCGCACCGGATCGACCCCACGCGGTTCCGCGCCGAGATCACCACCGACCTCAGAACACTCCTCGCCGACAAATCCGTGGCGGTCCGGATCAAACCCGAGGTGCTGGCCACTGTCCTGCGCGACGGTCGTTTCAAGACTCGATTCGAGTCCGGGGTATCCGCCGGCGGCACGCAGGACAGGGGGCGCGCTCAGCTGGAACAGACCTGGTTCGGCTACGAGGCGGACAAGCTGCCCCGCCACCTACGCCCGGTCTACGGATATGTCATGGTGAACGGCGAACACGTGGCGTCGACCGGGCCGTTCGGCCTCGGCTGGTGGGAGAGACTGGAAGACTCGAAGTGGGCACTGGGCATCGGTAGCTCCGATATGCTCAGCGCATACGGCGAAGCACAGGTGGTCCTCAAATCAGATGTTCTGCAGCGGACCACATTCACCGTGGGCGATAGCTGGAATTATCAGAATTCGGTCTTTCCGTCACATATTCTCAATCCGCAGCCCGAGTCGTTCAACGCCCTTCAACCGCCGCTGGGCCCGCGTCCCGAGCCCGGGGGGCTGTTCCGCTCGGAGCTCCCGCTCCTGACACTGGATCGGCAATACAGAACACCGTGGTTCACATCCTCGGACTTCGTGGAAGCACAGGTGCACGGCGGGGTGGGCGTGACCGATATCGATCACGTGCTGTTATCCCGGGACCCGACACCCGAACTTCGGCTGGCCCTCGACGAAAGCGGCGTCGCGTGGCGGGTGTTCGACAACGAAACCATCGCACGCGAGGGCACCCCGGCAGAGCGCGTCGCAGCACGGGAACGACTGGTGGATCAGCGACGCTGGATCGACCAGCGAATCGAGGCCTATCAAGAACGGACAGGGGCGGCCCGGGGTGCGGATCCGCACATAGACACGGCCTACGAACGACGCAGAGAAATCGGTGAGCACATCGAGATGCTCGCTCGGCCGGAGAACCACCGGGCCGACCGCGAAACGGGTATCGAATCGTCCTCGTAACCGACGCGGTCCCGGAGGTGTTCACCCGCTGCCCGCTTCTCTGATCGTGCGCTCCACCGCGCCGCGCGAGGGCGCGCCGGACAGGTCATTAGACTGCGCGGCGTGGCAGAGATATCGGTGCGGGGGCGCATAGCCCTCGGGGTGGCCGGCGCGGCGGCGTGGGCCTCCCGTAAGGCGGGCCGTGGCAACGGGTCGATGATCGGCGGACTGCTCGCGCTGAAGGTCGACCCGCAGATCATGAAGCAGTTGGGTCGGGGGCGGCGCACCGTGCTGGTCACCGGCACCAACGGCAAATCTACGACCACCCGGATGACCACCGCCGCGCTCAGCACGCTGGGCGAGGTCGCGACCCAGGCCGACGGCGCCAATATGGACGCCGGAATCGTCTCGGCGCTCAATGTGCACCGGGATACGCCGCTGGCCGCGATCGAGGTGGACGAACTGCATCTGCCGCATGTCACCGATGCGCTCGCGCCCGAAGCGGTCGTGCTGCTGAACCTCAGCCGCGATCAGCTGGACCGGGTCGGTGAGATCAATATGATCGAACGCCGGTTGCGTTCGGGCTTGGCCCGGCATCCGGATACCGTCGTGATCGCCAACTGTGACGATGTCCTGGTCACCTCCATCGCCTACGACCATCCGAATGTGGTGTGGGTCGCCGCCGGCAGCGGCTGGGCCATGGATGCCACCAGCTGTCCGCGCAGCGGGGAACCGATCCTCTGGGAGGGTCCGCACTGGTACAGCACCGGCGCCGATTTCTCCCGGCCGCAACCGGATTGGTGGCTGGACGGCGACAAACTGTGCGGCCCCGACGGGGTCCGGCTGCCGCTGCGGCTGGCGCTGCCCGGCCGCGCGAACCGGGGCAACGCCGCGCAGGCGGTGGCCGCCGCGGTGGCGATGGGTGCCGATATCGAACAGGCCTGTGCCGCCACCGGAACCGTGCGGGAGATCGCGGGCCGCTACCGCACTGTCCAGGTCGGCGAACACGCCGCCCGGCTGCTACTGGCCAAGAACCCGGCGGGCTGGCAGGAGGCTCTGTCGATGATCGACCACAGTGCCTCCGGCCTGGTGATCGCGGTGAACGGCCAGGTACCCGACGGCGAGGATCTGTCCTGGTTGTGGGATGTGCGGTTCGAACACTTCGAGGATGTCCACGTCGTCGCCGCGGGCGAGCGCGCCACCGATCTCGCGGTACGCCTCACCTACGCCGGGGTCGAACACACCACCATCGCCGACCCGGTCCGCGCCATCGCGTCCTGCCCGGCCGGCCCGGTCGAGGTGCTGGCCAACTACACCGCGTTCCGCGATCTCAACCGTGACCTCCAGGAGCGGACCCGATGAGCGATTCGACAGTGCGGATCGGGCTGGTCCTGCCCGATGTGATGGGCACCTACGGTGACGGCGGCAACGCGCTGGTGCTGCGTCAGCGGCTGCGGCTGCGCGATATCGACGCCGAGATCGTGGAGATCACCCTGCCCGATCCCGTACCGGATTCCCTGGATATCTACACCCTCGGTGGCGCCGAGGATTCGGCGCAGCGCCTGGCCACCCGGCACCTGCTGCGCTTCCCCGGCCTGCAGGCCGCGGCCGGGCGCGGCGCTCCGGTGCTGGCGATCTGCGCGGCGATCCAGGTCCTGGGCAGCTGGTACGAGACCTCGAGCGGTGAACGAGTGGAAGGGGTCGGCCTGCTGGATGCCACCACCTCCCCGCAGCAGACCCGCGCGATCGGCGAGGTGACGACCGATCCGCTGCTCACCGGCCTGTCCGCCCCGCTGACCGGATTCGAGAACCATCGCGGCGGCACCACCCTCGGCTCGGACGCCACCGGGCTGGCCCGGGTGACCCGTGGAGTCGGTAACGGTGTCGGCGACGGTCTGGAAGGCGTGGTGCAGGGTTCGGTCCTCGGCACCTATATGCACGGCCCAGCCCTGGCCCGCAACCCCGAACTCGCCGACTACCTGCTCTGCCGCGCCCTCGGCGTCGAGTCACTGCCGCCCCTGAACCTCCCCGAAGTCGATCAGCTCCGCCGCGAACGCCTCCGGGCCTGAGCTGTGTTTTCGGCGCCGCCTGCGGCGGCGCGGGGTTGAGGCCCCCGATGTCTCGACCCTTTGAGGTGTCTCGTAAAACTCGACTCATTCGGGTTACGACTGTCCGAGATCCGTCGTTTCAGAGTCTGATGCCGGGCCCGAGAGCAATGGTCCACTGGCAGGCCGATCGGCCTTTTGTCCTCTCGGGGTGCGCCCGAGCCCGGAGGCCCGCGGGCGGCGGCGCCTAGACTCTGCCGGGTGAGTTACGACCATGTGCTGCTGCCGTCCGGTGTCGCCTCCACGCCCGCGGAGGTCGACGCGTATCTCACCGCTCAGCAAGGGCAGCCGGAAGCGGCCGCTGTCGCGGAGCTGGCAGCGGAGTTGAGCGCGCGCAATGCCGAACTGCCCGAATCCGATAATTTCCTGAGCGTCTCGCCGCTGGGCGGCGCGGCGACCGGGGCGGTGCTCCAGGTGCCGAGCCCTTACGACGCCATCGGCTTCGTTCGTGAACTGCTGTTCGAGCTGGCCACACCGCGCGATTACGCGGTGTACGACCCCCAGCTGACCTGGTTGATCGATCCGGCCGGTCATGTCCCGCTCACCGTGACGCACGGCGGGGCGGGCGAATTCCCTTATCTGACAGAGACACTCGCCCGATTCTGGGTGCGTGAACTGGCGGACCCGAACCCGTATCTGATCGTGGAGCGGGCCCCGGAGGTCTATATCCAGACCTACCGGGAATCCGCCGAGGACTACACGGTCGAGTTCCGCGACGGTGGCCCCGACCGGCATTTCACCGCGCGGGTCACCGGGCCCGACGCCGTCGCGGACCTCATCTGGGATTGGACCCGCCGGGACCGGACCCGGCTCGACCGGCTGCCCTGGGAGCGGCTGGACTTGTGAGGACCACGGCGGGCCCGGGGGCCCCGGCCGTCACAGTGCGCGACGACCGGAGAACGCCCGGCCCAGGGTCAGTTCGTCGGCGAACTCCAGGTCACCGCCCATGGGCAGGCCCGACGCCAGGCGGGTGACGGTGAGGCCGGGGAAATCGCGCAGCATCCGCACCAGGTAGGTCGCGGTGGCCTCACCCTCGGTGTTCGGATCCGTCGCGATGATCACCTCGGTGACATCCACTCCGTCGTCCTGGCTGCCGATCCGGGTCAGCAGTTCCCGGATACGCAGTTGTTCCGGTCCCACCCCGCTCAGCGGGTCGAGCGCGCCGCCGAGCACGTGGTAGCGGCCCCGGAACTCCCGGGTCCGCTCGATGGCCGGAACGTCCTTGGGTTCCTCGACCACACAGATCATGCTGCGGTCGCGGCGCGGATCGGCACAGATCCGGCACAGTTCGCCGTCGGCGACCGTGCCGCACTGGGCACAGAAACGCACACCGTCGCGGATCTTCTGCAATACCGCCTGGAGCCGGTCGATTTCCGGCGGCTCGACTCCGAGCAGGTGGAACGCGATCCGCTGGGCGCTCTTGGGGCCGACACCCGGTAGTTTTCCGAGTTCGTCGATGAGATCCTGAACCGGACCCTCGTACACCGCGATACCCCGGCGCGATCAGAAGCCGGGCAGACCCGGTGCGCCGCCGCCGGCCAGTGGTCCGAGCCGTTCGGCGGCCAGCTGCTGAGCGTTGGCCATGGCGTTGTTGACCGCGCCGATCACCAGATCCTGCAGGGTTTCCACATCCTCCGGATCGACAGCTTTCGGATCGATCGTCAGCGACAGCACCTCACCGGTCGCCTTGATCGTCACCCGGACCAGACCGTTACCGGCCTGACCGTCCACTTCGGCCGCGGCGATCTCGGCCTGCGCCGCCATCACCTGCTCCTGCATCTGCTGGGCCTGCTGGAGCAACTGCTGCATATCGAACTGACCATCGGGCTGCACGGGGTTCCTCTCTACGGACGGGTCACAATTCAGCCTAGACCGCCTCGTTCGCGGATTCCGCCGCGCCCGGGCCCGCCTAGTATCTAGTTCGCCGGCGCACTCGCGCCGAGCCGAAATTCCTTGTTTCTACTGGAGCTGATTGTGTCCAAGGGATATTTGCTGGGTGCACTCGTGATGGTGTCCGGCATTTTCCGCGCGGCGGCCGCCGAAGCCGATCCCGAAGCGGCGGCCGACCACGGCAACGGATGTATCGTCGACCCCGCCGCACCGGCGGCCACCATCGATTCGCTGCGCTGGAATTGCACCGACAACCAGCAGGTCCAGATCTACCACGCCGCCCGGGCGGGTGCGATACCGGCCGGGGTGAAGAACGGCTGGGTGACCTCGACCTCACCCGTCGAAACTGTCGCGCCCACGTTCTGGCTGGGGAAAACCTTCTTCACCGGGCCCGACGGTGGACGACTGACGAACCGGGTCACCGGCGCGGATATCGAGGGCTGGCCTGCGAAGGTCTATTCGGCCCCTTCCCGCGTCGACGGTGAGCAGGCCTGGGTGCTGGACTACACGCCCACGATCACCCCGCAGATCTACGACGAGATCCGAGAGGTCGTTCCCGGCGTATGGCTCGGCTGGTCCTGGTGGCGTGGTGAGCACCAGACCCCGGTGCTGCTCTCGTTCGTCCTCGCCTGAGCACGAAAATCGGTAGATGAACTATGTGGCAGGAGCCCGCCCCGGTGTGATACCGCCGCCTCGCTACGGCCTCCGCGACCTGTGTGGAACATCTGGAAGGAGAACTCCGTGGGGCTGAATATCGCGTGTACGACCTACGACTGCAACAACGCCGCCGAACTCGCGGATTTCTACGCACAACTGCTCGGCCACCCAGTGGACCCGGAAGCGACCGAGCTCTTCGCCACGGTCGGCCGCGAATCGGGGATGACCCCGCCGCTGATGTTCGTGAAGGTGCCCGAACGGACACCGGGTAAGAATTCGATCCACCTGGATCTGCTCGCCACCGACCTGCCCGCCGAGATCGAACGCGCGCTCGCCCTCGGCGCGGAACATATCGGCGACTTCGGCGAATACGGCATGAAATGGACCACCCTCGCCGATCCGGAGGGAAATCTGTTCGATATCGCGACGCTGCCCTGACGACCCGGCCCCGGTGGCCCGCCCGGCTCACGGGCCCGTCGCCGGGCGCGGATCCCGGATCCGTGCCCGGCGACCGCCCGATCCGGTCGGCCCGGCGAGATCAGGCCAGTTCGCGCTTCAGGTTCTCCAGCACCTCGGCCTGGATCTTGCGCAGGCCGAGCGGGGCGAAGATGCCCTCGAAGATGCCCTTGACACCACCGGCACCCTGCCAGGTGGTCTCCAGGGTGACCGTCGATCCGGAACCGGCCGGGGCGACCGTCCAGGTGTTGACGAGCGAGGAATTGGCGTCCTTCTCGGTGACGACATGGTCGGCGACCGAAACCTGGGCCCGGATATTGCGGACCCGCTTCTCGGTGGCCTGCAGGGTCCATTCGGCGACCGTGCCGTCCCCCTGCCCGCCCTCGACGACCTTGTAGTCGCGGTAGTGCGCCGACAGTATCTTCGGGCGCACCTCCGTGTAATCGGTTACAGCCGCCAGCGCGCGCTGCGGGTCTGCGGCGACCTCGATCGAACTGCCGGCTTTGACCTGTCCCACGGTGAACTCCTTGTTATCTGCGTCGCCTACAGCGCTGCGGGTCGGGGTCCTCGTGACCCCGGTTCTTCACTCCGCTGCCCGGTCGCCGCGCTCCTTCGCTCTGTGGCTCCGGAACCGGGGCGGGCACCGAGCACCAACGCCGACCGCCCACGGTAGCCGCTGGTATCGAGATCGGCCGAAAAAGACCACCCGACACAGTGAAACTCGGCTACCCGAACCAGCAGTCGAATTCCGGCGCACTCCACACAGGTCGAGCCCCACGACCATCGAACAGGGTCGGCCCACCTCGCCCCGGTTGTCACCGATGCATCGACCTCACCTCCGCAAGCGCCCGCAGCGCACCCTCCCGGCGCGGCAAGCCCCCTCGACATTTCGCCGCGCGGGTAAGGGTTTCGAGTCGGCACGGAACAAGAACAAGACTCACCGTTATGCCCGAAGTGCATGGCACCACTTCCGACCATTCCACACGGCCGTGGCCGGGGTCACGAGGGCCCCGCCAGCCCCGCCGAAGGCGGGGCAGATAAACACAGCCGGGGTCACGAGGGCCCCGCCCCCGCGGCGCCGAAGGCGACGCAATTAAATACAGACAATTCCGGAATAGCGGTCAATCGGTGTGAACCGATCATCGAACACCGTGCAACGGATATGTGACATTTCGCCACCGACGATCCCCCCGCTGTGGCCGATCAAGAGCGAGTAGGACTAGCGTCTAGACGTGGCAATGAGTCTGTTGGGGAAGGCCGGCCACGGTCCGGCCGCATATGAATCCGGGTTCGCCGCATATCGGGCAGGTGTCGACCGCCTGCTCGCGAGCTATCGCGCCATCCCGGCGGGCGCAAACGTGCGGCTGGCCAAGAAGACTTCCAATCTTTTCCGCGCGCGGGCGAAGAACACGGCACCGGGTCTCGATGTCTCCGGGCTCACCCGGGTGATCGAGGTCGATCCGGAAGCCCGGACGGCCGAGGTGGCGGGGATGACCACCTACGAAGACCTGGTGGCGGCCACCCTGCCGTACGGGTTGGCGCCGCTGGTGGTGCCTCAGCTCAAAACCATCACGCTGGGTGGTGCGGTGACCGGTCTCGGGATCGAATCCACCTCGTTCCGCAACGGCCTGCCGCACGAGTCGGTACTGGAGATGGAGGTGCTCACCGGTGCCGGTGAGCTCGTCACCATCACTCCGGACTGCCCCGACAGCGAACTCTTCCGCGGTTTCCCGAACTCCTACGGCACGCTGGGTTACACCACTCGGCTGAAGATCGAGCTGGAACCGGTGAAGCCGTATGTGGAGTTGCGCCATCTGCGGTTCCACGACCTGCGTGAACTCGAATCCGCACTGGACCGGGTCGTGCTCGAACGCAGTTACGACGGGGAGCAGGTCGATTATCTGGACGGTGTCGTCTTCAGCGTCGGCGAGAGCTACCTCACGCTGGGCCGGCAGACCGATGAACCGGGGCCGGTGAGTGACTACACCGATATGGATATCTTCTATCGGTCGATCCAGCACGACGATCCGGCGCCGAAACGCGATCGGCTCACCATCCACGACTACCTCTGGCGGTGGGATACCGACTGGTTCTGGTGTTCACGCGCGTTCGGCACGCAGAATCCGAAGATCCGCCGCTTCTGGCCGAAACGTTATCGGCGCAGCAGCTTCTACTGGAAGTTGATCGCGCTCGATCACCGCTTCGATATCGGCGACAAGCTGGCTGCCCGCCGGGGCGATCCGCCACAGGAGCGCGTGGTGCAGGATATCGAGGTTCCGGTGGAACGCACCGCGGATTTCGTGGAGTGGTTCCTGCGCGAAATCCCTATCGAGCCCATCTGGTTGTGCCCGCTCCGACTGCGCGATTCCGCCGCGGCGGACGACGCCCGGCCCTGGCCGCTGTACCCACTGCGTCCCGGCCGCACCTATGTGAATATCGGCTTCTGGTCGGCGGTTCCGAAATCGCCCGGGCAGTTGGATGGCGCGGCGAACCGCGCGATCGAGAAAACCGTCACCGAATTCGACGGACACAAATCCCTGTACTCGGACTCCTTTTACGGTCCCGAGGAATTTGCCGCCCTCTACGGCGGTGAAAGTTACGAATCATTGAAGAAACGCTACGATCCCGGCCAGCGCCTGCTGGATCTGTACTCGAAGGCGGTGCAACGCAGATGACGACATTCAAGGATAGATCCGATGCTTTCGCGGACCTGGGCACTCGACTCAGCATCGCCGAGGTTGTCGAAACCTTGGTCGACGGCGATGTCCCCATCAAGCTGACCGCATACGACGGCAGCACGACCGGCCCCGTGGATTCCGAATTCGCACTCGATATCCGCAATCCACGCGGCATAAACTATCTTGCCAACGCGCCCGGCGATCTCGGTCTGGCCCGCGCCTACATATCCGGTGATATGGACGCGGCAGGGGTGCACCCAGGTGACCCCTACGCCATTCTCGCCGCGATGACGGACCTGAAGTTCAAACGCCCGTCGGCGCTCTCCCTGGTCGCCATCGCCCGCTCACTCGGCTGGGAGCGGCTGCGCCCGGTTCCGCCACCGCCGCAGGAGACACTGCCGCGCTGGCGGCGGATCGCACTGGAGGGGCTGCGGCATTCCAAGGCTCGCGACGCCGAGGTGATCCACCACCACTACGACGTCTCGAACACGTTCTACGAGTATGTTCTCGGCCCGTCGATGACCTACACCTGCGCGTGTTACGGCGATCGGGACTGGTCGCTGGAGCAGGCGCAGGAGAACAAGTACCGGCTGGTCTTCGAGAAGCTGCGGCTGAAAGCGGGCGATCGCCTGCTCGATATCGGTTGCGGCTGGGGCGGTATGGTCCGCTACGCCGCCAAGCGGGGCGTGCGGGTCATCGGTGCGACTCTCTCGGCCGAGCAGGCCGCCTGGGCACAGAAGAAGATCGCCGAGGAAGGTCTGGGTGATCTCGCCGAGGTCCGGCATTCCGATTATCGCGACGTCGCCGAAACCGAGTTCGACGCGGTGTCCTCGATCGGACTGACCGAACATATCGGAGTCCAGAACTATCCGTACTATTTCCGGTTCATCCAGAGCAAGCTGCGTACAGGCGGGCTTTTCCTCAACCACTGCATCACCCGGCCGGACAACACCCGCACCACCAAGGCGGGCGATTTCATCGACCGGTACGTGTTCCCCGACGGTGAGCTGATCGGTTCCGGCCGGATCATCAGCGAGATCCAGAACGTCGGCCTGGAAGTACTGCACGAGGAGAATCTGCGCGAGCACTACGCGCTGACACTCGCCGAGTGGTGCAAGAACCTGGTGGCCAATTGGGATGCGTGTGTGGCCGAGGCCGGTGAGGGCACAGCCAAGGTGTGGGGCCTGTACATGGCGGGAAGCCGGCTCGGATTCGAACGCAATGTCGTGCAGCTGCATCAGGTGCTCGGTGTGAAACTGGGGGCCTCCGGGCAACCCGAGGTGCCGTTGCGGCCCTGGTGGCAGCCCTGACAGCCGTCGCCGGGGCCGGGCTCAGCTGAGCAGTTCGTCGAGGAAGCGGATCGGGACACGGATCTCACCGAGGGTGCGGACCGTGTCCGTTCCGTCCGGCGTGGTGACCGGCAGATCGTCGCGTACCACGTGCAGGATCTCGCGAACGGCCGGGCCCGCGTCCAGTAGCGGGCGGGTCCAGCCGAGTTCGGCGCAGGTGGACAGGGCGGGCGCCAGCAGGGCGGCCGCTTCACCGACCCAGCCCGCGGCGGCGAGGCATTCGGCGAGCAGCAGGGACATATCCAGCTGGGCCCGGGGCCGCTGCTGTTCTCCGGTGCGCCCGTAGAGCGCACGGGCATGGCGGGCCGCGCGTTCGTGCTCCTGCCGGTTTCCGGCCTCGAGCAGGGCACGGATGACCGTGATCTCGCCGGCCTCGATATTCAGCACGGTCGGCGCACTGTCCGGGCGGCCGGAACTCCGGTCGGTGAACTTGGCCAGTCCGCGGGCGGTGCTGTCCGCGGCTTCCGGCCGATCGCCGGGCCCGGGCGCCACGATGCCGAGATGGATCTGTTCGGCCCGGATATGGGCGGCCAGCCGGGACAGCTGGTGATCGGCCGCGATCCGGGACCCCTCGGCCAACCTCACCGCGGCCGCGGTGAGGTCGCCGCGCAGTGCCTTCACCCGGGCCCCGGTGACGATGGTGGCGATCAGTGATTCGATCGGGCCGAGCCGGGCCACCAGTTGGTAACTCTCGTCGAACAGTTCCTCGGCGGCATCCAGATCACCGCGCCGGTATTCCAGTTCGCCCAGCAGTCCGGCCACCGCCCGCGCCCCTTGCGAGCGTGGGCCGGACCGGGTCCGCGCGATCTCGTAGGCCTGCCGGTAGGCGCTCAGCGCGGCCGGAATATCGAGCTGTTCGTAGGCGATGAGCCCGCGACCGCACCACGCGAAGATCTCACCGAGCGGTTCGCGTGACCGCTCCTGATACGGGCGCGCCCATTCCAGCAGATTCGCCGCGGCCGGATAATCGAATTCGCAGATCCGGACGTAGGCCTGGATATTCGCGGCGGTCGCCACTGTCCATGCCGGTAACTGGTCGGGGTGTTTCAGCGATTCGGCGACCTGGTCGAACACACCGGCGATGCGATCGTGGGCGATCTCGTCGGAGGCGGCGAGTACCGCGGCCTGGCAGCGTTGTTTGCGAACCTCGCTGTCGTCGTCCGGACTCCGCGACAGGACATTCGACAACCGGTTCAGCGCCGACCGCGCCGCCGACGACTGCTGCAGGTTCACATTCGCGCGGGCCACCGCCATCAGCAACTTCGACCGCGAGGCGACTTGCTGCATCGGCAGTTTCGACACCGACCCGAGCAGGGTTGCGACCCGCGACCCGTCGATCAGGTCCATCCCACCGCTTTCCAGCAGATCGAGCGCGGTCTTGAAATCGGTGCCGGCCAGGGAATGGTCCACCGATTTGCGCAGCAGCTGATGCTCGGCATACCAGCGCGCGGCTCGGCGGTGCAGCGTCTTCACTCGGCCCGGGCGAGTGCGGTCCAGCCGGGCGCGCAGGTATTCGGCGAACAGCGGCTGCATCCGGTACCACTCCGGATCCTCGTCGGTGTGCCGGACGAACAGTTCCCGCCGCTCGGCCTGTTCGAGCAGCTGCGGGGCGTTGTCGTTACCCGTTGTCGCGCCGGCCAGCGACCCGTTCGCCTGTTCGATCACCGCCAGATCGGAGAGGAAGTCGAGCATCTCCGGTTCCAGGGTGTCCAGGACGTTCTCGGCCAGATATTCGCTGATACCGTGCCCGCCCTCCGATATCCGGTCCAGCAGACCGGCCGGATCCGGGTCGTCGCGCAGAGCGAGACTGATCAACTGGATGGCGGCCGGCCAGCCGTCGGTGGCGGTGTATATGCGGTCGATCTGATCGGAATCGAGCGTGAAACCGTTGCGCCGCACCAGGATCTCACCGGTTTCGGCCCGGGTCAGGCGCAGTTGCTCGGAATCTATCTGCGCCAGTTCGTCGTTCATCCGCATCCGGCCCATCGGCAGGTCGGAGGGGTCGCGACTGGTCACCACGAACCGCAGATGATGACAGCCGCTGTCCAGTAGCGCCGACAGCACCCGCAGCGCGCCCGGATCGCTGAGCCGATGCCAGTCGTCGATGATCACGACCACCGGTTTCCCACTGGTGTGCAACTCGTCGATCAGGCTCGATATCGCGAACATGACCGTATCCGCGGGCCGTTCCTCGAGCATCTGCCCCAGCCCGGCCCCGATCTCGGGCCGGACCCGGTTGACGGCTTCGATCAGATGCGCCAGGAACCAGACCTCGTTGTCGTCCCCACTGTCGATACCGATCCAGGCGACCGGAAGATCCAGCCCGGCCAGTTCGTCACGCCATTGCGCGGCCAGCACGCTCTTCCCGAATCCGGCGGGCGCGTGGATCACGGTGAGCCGACGGCCGACTCCGTCGCGGAGGATTTCCAGCAACCGGGGCCGGCGCACCGGTTCCCGCGGCGGCGTGGGCGGGCGGAATTTGGTGGCGGGACTCGGCGGCAGCGTGGCCGGTGAGCTCTGCAGCGCGCCACCGGTGACATCGAGCCGCCCCGCCGTACCGACGCGCGGGCCCGCTCCGGTGCCGCGTTCGCGCGCCCGGGCGAGGCCGAAGGGGCTCGGCGCCCGCACAGCGTCACCGACCCCCTTGCGGTGACCGGACATCGTGGGCGGCAGCAGCGGCCAGCTCCGGCGCGCGGTCACCGCGGGCGCCCTGTCGTGGACAGGCGGTGCGGCGTCGACCGCGGTGACCTCCGGATCCAGTAGCGCCATCTCGTCCGGGACCTGATCGTGTGCGAGCTGCACCGCGCGCAGCATCTCACCGAATTCGTAGGCCGAGGCCGGACGCTCCTGCGGGTCCTGGGCCATGGCCTGCTCGATGACTGCGGCCACATCGGGCGGAATATCCTGTTCCCGCAGGTCGGGTACCGGTTGGGTGGTGATCCGCAGGAATTGCGCGACCACTCGCTCGCCCGCCTGCCTCTCGAATGCGGCATGGCCGGTGAGCAGGGCGAAAAGGGTCGCGCCCAATCCGTACACATCGGAGCGCACGGTCGGTTCGTCCCCTTTGAGGACTTCGGGAGCGGTGAACGCGGGCGAACCGGTGATCTGACTGCTCGACGTGCGGAAACCTCCCGGCATGCGGGCGATCCCGAAATCGGTGAGCTGCGGTTCCCCGTAGGAGCTGAGCAGCACGTTGGCCGGTTTCACATCCCGGTGCAGGATCCGCGTCCGATGCGCGCTCTCGATGGCACCGGCGAGTTTCACTCCGACACGTAAGGTATCGGTCCAGCTCAGTGGGCCCACATCGTGGACGAGACGTTCCAGCGACCCGTGCGTGGCGAACGGCATCACGATGAACGGCAATCCGCTCGCGGTCACATCGACTTGCAGGATATCGACGATATTCGGATGCCCGGACAGCCGCCCCATGGCGTGCTCTTCGCGTAGGAACCGCTCCCGGCTCTCGGAATCGAGGTCGGAGGAGAGCACCTTCACCGCGACCACCCGGTCCAGTGCCCGCTGCACACACCGGTACACGACCCCGAAACCACCGCGCCCGATCTCCTGCGCCTCGGTCAGCCCGTGGTCCGCGAGTTCCGCGGATATCCGTTCCGTCTCGTCCGGATCGGCTTCCGCCGGACTCGCCACCCCCATGGTGGGTTCCGGCGGTGCCGCCGTTTCGGACACCCCGGACTGTCCCGCCCCCTCGGCCGCTCCGGATTCGTCCGGCACAGCCGAGTAGTCCCGATCAGCGGGGTCCTCCGGAACAGCGGCGCCGGCAGAGACGTAGGCGTTATCCGATTCGCGGCCCGCGGGGCCCGAACGCGTTCGTGGAGTCATCTCACCACCTCGCACTCGTAACGAATCGGCTGCGGAAGCGAATCCGCCACCATGCCGTTCCGGTCTTCACTTCCAACGTAGCGCGCCCGATACCCCGATGGGTGGTTTCCTCGGGCTCGCGTGTCCTGTTCGGAGGTCTCGATTCATATCGCGCCGGCTCCCCGATGGGTTACCCCGCACCGTCCGAACAGCGGAACCGCCGCACGACCCGCCGCAACCACCTGCGCCGGGACACAGATGATCATCCCCAACCGTCCACAGATTCCCGGGGATCCACACACCCCACCCGACCCCACATGTCGGATTCGTTCCGTTGCGATAACGCACCCAGAACCCACCCGACAACCAGCAACCTGTCACCACCCACCTGAAGCAGCACCACCCCACCTCCGGGCCCGCATGCAGACGATGTCGAGTGCCCCCGCAACCCCTGAGTCGAGTTTTACGAGACACCTCGAAGGGTTGAGGCCCGTCTCGCCGTTCAGGCCTCGAAGCGCATGCGCGAAGCGCGAGTCTCGAGGCCTGAACGGC
>NZ_JBSFDZ010000037.1:0-41767 GCF_053594175.1 Nocardia sp. NPDC001965 | reverse complement strand
CCATACAAGTTGTGCACAGCCGCACCGGAAATCGCATGCATCGCCGACACCGTCTCCGGCGGCAACGCCTCACCGATCACGAACACATGCTCGAGCGACGGAATCGAACCCGCAGGCGTATGCGCGGCGAACACACCCAGCATCGACGGCACGAAGTCCGTCACCGTCACCCGCCGCTCGGCGATCGTGCGTGCGAGATACTCGGTATCCCGATGACCGTCCGGAGTCGCCACAACAAGATGCGCACCCGCGGCCAACGGCAGGAAATAACCCCACAACGACACATCGAACGTCGTCGCCGTCTTCTGCAGATACACATCATCAGCACCCAACGGGTACTCCGACAGCATCCACGCGACCTGATTCACGATCGCCGAATGCGGAACAGCCACACCCTTCGGACGACCCGTCGAACCCGACGTGAAAATCACATACGCAGTGTTGGACGGACGCACCGGCGCCGACCGATCGACATCGCTCACCTCGGTATCGAGGTAACCCGACACATCCGCGGTGTCCAACGCCAGCACCGGCACATTCGAATCCGAAGGCACCGCACCGGAATCAGCGGTCGTGGTCAACACACACAACGGCGACGCCGTATCGAGAATGTAACCGATCCGCTCCGCCGGATGCGCCGGATCCAACGGCACATACGCACCACCCGCCGCCACCACCGCATACATACCCGCGACCAGGTCCAGCGACCGCGACATCAACAACCCGACCAGCGTCTCCGGGCCCACACCCTGCGCGATCAAATGCCGCGCCAACCGGTTCACCCGACCCGCGAACTCACCATAGGACAGACTCGTCCCCTCGAACGAGACAGCCACCCGATCCGGATACGCCGCCACCGCGGCATCGAACCCGTCCAGCAGCAACCCGGCCGGAAGCGCGTGCTCGGTCGCGTTCCACGCCGCCAGCACCCGATCACGCTCGGCCGGCGCCAGGATCTCCAGATCACCGACAGCGGTCTCCGGGGCGACCACGATCTCACGCAGCAACCGCGCGAACCGATCCGCGAAACCCTCGACCGTGGCGTGATCGAACAGATCTCGGGAATAGGAGAGTTCGCCGAGCATACCGGCGTCCGTGTCCTCGCCCATGCCACGGAAATTGAGCGAGAGATCGAACTTTTCCAGACCTGATTCGAAATCGACCGGAGCCACCCGCAGCTCCGGAAGTTCGAAACGCCGGTCCGGCAGGTTCTCGAACGACAGCGAGACCTGGAAAATCGGGTGCCGGGCCTGTGAACGTGCCGGGTTCAGCACCTCCACCAGGCGTTCGAAAGGTACGTCGGCGTGCGCGAATGCCTGCAGATCGGTATTGCGGACGGCGGCGAGCAGTTCGGTGAAGGTCATCTCGCTGCTGACCTCGGTGCGCAACACCAGGGTGTTGACGAACATGCCGACCAGATTCTCCAGCGCGGCGTCGCCGCGGCCGGCCACCGGTGTACCGACGGCGATATCGGATTCTCCGGTCATTCGCGCCAGCAATACGGCCAGTGCGCTGTGCACGACCATGAACGGCGAAGCATTGTGCCTGCGACCCAGTTCCGCCACCCGGCGGCGGATCTCCGGGCTGATCACGAACGTATGGACGCCACCCTGGTAGGACGCGACCGCCGGTCGCGGCCGGTCGGCGGGCAGGACGAGCTCGTCGGGCAGTCCGGCCAGCTCCTGCTTCCAGTACCGGACCTGACCGGAGATCAGCGAATCCGGATCGTCCTCCGAACCCAGCACCTCACGCTGCCACAACGCGTAATCCGCGTACTGCACCGGAAGGTTCACCCATGCCGGGGGCTCCCAGCTGATGCGGGCCGCGTAGGCGGCCATCACATCTCGCGCCAACGGTCCCATCGACCAGCCGTCGGCGGAGATATGGTGCACGACCATACCGAGTACGTATTCGGTCTCGTCGATTTCGAAGAGCCGGGCGTGCAGTGGCACTTCGGCGGTGACGTCGAAAGCCATCGTCGCCAGATCGATCAGATGATCGATCAGTTTGTCTTCGCGGATCCGGAACGGAGTCAGATCCGGGACCACCTGGGCGGCGTCCAGGATCACCTGGACGGGCGCACGACCGGTGTCCGGGAACACGGTCCGCAGCGATTCGTGCCGGTCGATCACATCGATGAACGCCACCTGCAGGGCTGCCACATCGAGGTCACCGGACATCCGGATCGCGATCGGGATGTTGTTGACCGCCGATTCGGTGTCGTACCGGTTGAGGAACCACATCCGCTGCTGCGCCAGCGACAGCGGAATTTCCCCCTCCCGGCTGCGTGCCACCAGCGCTTGGCGGGCGCCCTCACCGACATGCGATTCGACTCGCGCGGCCAGCGCCATGACGGTCGAGGCCTCGAACAGGGTCCGCACCGGCACCCGGGTATCGAGGGCGGCGCCGAGCCGCGCGGCGACCTGGGTCGCGATCAGCGAGTTACCGCCCAGCTCGAAGAAGTCGTCGTCGATACCGACCCGCTCGACGCCGAGCACCTCGGCGAAGATATCGGCCACGATCTCCTCGATCGGGGTGACCGGGGCGCGGAAGGTGTGCGACTGGAACTGGGGCGCCGGCAGCGCCCGGCGATCCAGTTTGCCGGCCGGGGTCAGCGGGATCTCGTCGAGCACCATGATCGACGCAGGCACCATATAGGCGGGCAGCCGGTCCTGGACGTGCGCGCTCAACGCCGGAATATCGACCGAGTTCCCTTGCACAGCAACGACATAGGACACCAGCGATACGGCACCGGAGACATTCTCGTGCCCGACGGTGACCGCGAAGTCGACGGTGTCGTGCGAGCTCAGCGCGGAGTCGATCTCACCGAGCTCGATCCGGAAACCACGGATCTTGACCTGGAAGTCGTTGCGGCCCACATACTCCACCACCAGGGCACCCGCCCGGTCACGCCGCCAGCGCACGACGTCACCGGTGCGGTACAGGCGGTCGCCGGACGTACCGTACGGGTCGGCGACGAACCGGCCGGCGGTCAGCGCGGGCCGGGCATGGTAACCGCGGGCCAGCTGGATACCACCGACATACAGTTCTCCGGTGACACCCTCCGGCACCGGGTTCAACCGGCTGTCGAGCACCAGTGCCCGCATACCGCGCACCGGGCCGCCGATCGTCACCGGGTCGCCGGGGCGCAGCCGGTCGCTGATATTGGTGGCGACCGTGGCCTCGGTGGGTCCGTAGGCGTTGAAGAGCGAGCGGTCCGGTGTCGCCGCCCATCGGGCAGCCAGTTCCGGCCGCACCGCCTCGCCGCCGGTGACGACGACGCGCACTTCCGACATCGCGTCGAGATCGAGCGAGGCGAGCACAGACGGTGTCAGGAAGGCGTGGGTCACCCCCGTGGTCTCGATGAGGTCGGCCAGTTCGGCACCGCCGAACATCATCTGCGGCACGATGACCATGGTGCCGCCCGCGCCGACGGCCAGCAGCAGTTCCAGCACGGAGGCGTCGAACGACGGCGAAGCGAAGGCCAGTGCCCGGGTCGAGGAGTCCGAGCCGAAACGCTGCACCTGCTCGGCGCTGAAGTTGCGCAGACCCGCGTGCGTGACCGCGACACCCTTCGGCACGCCGGTCGATCCCGACGTGTAGATCATGTACGCCGTATTCGCGGTGCGCAGCGGCGCGCGCCGATCGGCATCGGTGATCGGCGCCGCCGAACTCACCATGATCTCGGCCGCGAATTCCGGATCGTCCAGATCGATCCAGCCGCCCGCCAGCTCGGGCAGGTCGGGGAGTTCGGCATCCTCGGTGATACCCAGCGCCACACCGGAATCGGTGATCATATGGATGATCCGATCGGCCGGATAGGCCGGATCGATGGGTACCAGAACCGCGCCCGATTTGGCGATGGCCCACAGGACCAGCTGGTAGCGCCAGGAACGGCTCAGCGCCAGGGCGATCGTGACCTCCGGCCCGGCGCCCCGCTCGATGAGGACCCGGGCCAGCTGATTCGACGCGGTGTCCAGTTCGGCGTAGGTGTAGGACTCGTAGTCGGCGATCACCGCGATACCGTCGGGATCGCGGTGTGCGGCGGCGCTCAGGAGTTCCGCCAGCGTTTCGGGCGTTTCGGCCGGGCCACCGCTGCGGGTGGTGAGTTCGGCGTGCTCGGCCCGGTCCATGATCTCGATGTGCTCGACCCGGATCTGCGGCTCGGCGACGATCACGGACAGCAGACGCTGCCAGCGGGTCACGAAGGATCGCACGGTGGATTCGTCGAACAGATCGCTGGCGTAGGAGAGCACCAGATCCATACCCGCCGGCTCGCCGCGGGTACCGCGCTTCTCGGTGATCGTCCAGACCAGGTCGAACTTGGCGATATCGAGTTCGATCTCGGCCGCGCTCACCGACAGTCCCGGGATCTCCAGGGCCGCGTGCGAGAGCTCCTGGAACGACAGCATCACCTGCACCAGCGGATGCGCGGCCTGTGAACGCGACGGGTTCACCAGTTCCGCGATCCGCTCGAACGGCACATCCGCGTTCGCGAACGCCGCGAGATCCCGTTTGCGGGTATCGGCGAGCAACTCGGTGAACGTCCGGCTGCCGTCCACCTCGGAGCGGAGGACGAGGGTGTTGACGAACATTCCGATCAGGTCGTCGAGGGCGGCCTCACCGCGGCCGGCGACCGGGGTGCCCACGCCGATGTCGTCGCTGCCCGACAGCCGGGCCAGCAGTACCGCCAGCGACGCGTGCAACACCATGAACAGGGTGGCGCCCTGTTCCCGGGCCAGCGCGTCCAGCCGGGCATGCATCTCGACGTCCACATCGAGGGAGACCCGCCCACCGCGGAAGCTCTGCATCGGGGGACGCGGCCGGTCGGTGGGCAGCTCCAGCTGGTCGGGCAGACCCGCCAGCTGTTCCCGGTGATAGGCGATCTGGCGGGCGGCGACGGAATCCGGATCCGATTCCGAACCCAGCATCTCGCGCTGCCAGATGCTGTAGTCCAGATACTGCACCGGCAGCTCCGGCAGTTCCGGAACCGTGCCGGCGGCGCGGGCCAGGTACGCGGCAGCGAATTCGCGCGACAGCGGTCCCATCGACCAGCCGTCGGCGGAGATGTGGTGCAGTACGAAGGCGACCGCGTATTCCGGGCTCCCGTTGGCGCGGCCGGCCGAAACCTCGTAGATCCGCCAGCGGAACGGCAGTTCGTGGGTCACATCGAAACCGACAGCGGCGAATTCGGCCAGCGCGGCGGGCAGTTCCGCCGCATCGATCAGCTCGACCGGAGCATCCGTTTCGAGTCGATCGATCGGCAGCACCAGCTGGTAGCCGCCGTCTTCCGATTCGGGGTAGACGGTCCGCAGCGTCTGCTGGCGTTCCATCACATCGTGCAGAGCGGCCTGCAGTGCCGCCACATCCACCCGGCCGTGCATGCGGATGACGAACGGCACGTTGTAGGCCGGGATCGTGGGATCGAACTGGTTGATGTACCAGAGGCGTTGCTGCGCGAGCGACAGCGGCACCCGCTCGACGACCTCGCCGGTCGGCAGGACATGTCCGGGACGCGGCTGCGGGACCAGCGGCAGCCGGGCGCCCGTATCGGAATGCGATTCGACGCGCACCGCCAATGCCGCCACCGTCGGCGCCTCGAACAGCATTCGTACCGGCACCCGGATATCGAGCGCGGCACCGAGGCGGGCGGCCACCTGGGTCGCGATCAGCGAATTACCGCCGAGGGCGAAGAAATCGTCGTCGATACCGACCCGCTCGACGCCGAGGACCTGAGCGAAGATCCCCGCCACGAGCTGTTCGGTCTGATTACGCGGAGCCCGGAAATCCACATCAGCGTCGGAGAACACCGGCTCGGGCAGGGCGCGACGGTCCAGTTTGCCGCTGGGGCTCAGCGGGAGCTCGTCGAGCACCGTGATAGCGGTCGGCACCATGTAGGCGGGCAGTTTCGTGCTCAGGAAACGCGTCAGCTCGGCGGGTTCCACCACGCGACCGGCCGCACCGACCACATAGGCGACCAGATGCTGACCGGTCGCCGTGTCGACCACGAGCACGGCGCTCTGCCGGACTGCGGAATACGCCTGCAGTACGGCTTCGATCTCGCCGAGCTCGATCCGCAGACCACGCAACTTCACCTGGAAATCGGTACGACCCAGATACTCCAGCTCACCCGCCGCCGTCCAACGCACCAGGTCGCCCGTGCGATACATCCGCTCCGCCGCATCGAACGGGTTCGCCACGAAGCGATCCGCGCTCAGATCCGGCCGCGCCACATACCCACGCGCCAACTGCGCGCCCGCCAGATACAACTCACCCGCGACACCCACCGGCACCGGCCGCAACCGGGCATCCAGGACGTACAACCGGGTGTTGAACACCGGCGCGCCGATGGGGACAGCACCGGTATCCGCGTCCGTGACCTCGTGATACGTCACATCGACCGCGGCCTCGGTCGGACCGTACAGATTGTGCACAGCCGTCCCGGTCAACTCCCGCAACCGCTGCGCCGGCTGCGCGGTCAGCGCTTCACCGGAGGCGAACACCATCCGCAACGAAGCACAGTGCGCCGCACCGGATCCGGCTGATACTCCCGGCAGCGCGGCCACGAACACACCCAGCATGGACGGCACGAAATGCGCCACCGTCACACTCTCGGTATCGATGACCTCCGCCAGATAGCCGGGATCCCGATGACCGTCCGGCCTCGCCATCACCAGACGGGCACCGACCTGCAACGGCCAGAAGAACTCCCATACCGACACATCGAATGTCGCCGGTGTCTTCTGCAACACCACATCCGAATCACCCAGCTCGTACTCCGACTGCATCCACACCAGGCGGTTCACGATCGCGCCGTGTGGAACAGCCACCCCCTTCGGGCGACCCGTCGAACCCGATGTGAAGATCACGTACGCGGTATTCGACGCCCGCAACGGCGCGCGCCGATCCGTATCCGTCACCACGGTCCCCGCGTACGCGGACAGATCGATCTCGTCGACCAGAACCGCCGGACGACCGGTCGCGGTCAGTCCGGCCGCCCGGCTCGTCAGAACACACACGGGTCGTGCGGTATCGAGGACATAGTCGATCCGCTCGGCGGGCTGCTCCAGATCCAGTGGCACATAAGCACCACCGGCGGTGACCACCGCGTGGATCGCCACGACCAATTCGATCGACCGCTGTATCGCGATCGCCACCGGCGTTTCCGGTCCGACCCCGGCGTCGATGAGGTGGCGCGCCAGCCGGTTGACCCGGTCGCTCAATTCGGCATAGCTGAGCGACCGGCCCTCGGCGGTCACCGCGATCGCATCGGGCGTCCGGGCCGCCTGTTCGTCCAGCAGGGCGGGCAGGACGACATTCGGTATCGACCGCGCCGAATCGTTCCACTCCACCAGCGTTCGGGCGCGCTCGGTCGCGGTGGTGAGGTCCAGCTCCCACACCGCGGTATCGGTTCCGGCGGCGAGGAACCGGTCGAAGAATTCCAGGAAACGCGTGTGGTGCCGGTCCGCCTCGGCCGTCGAGTAGAGGTTGGGGTTGGCCTCGAAGTCGAGATGCAGGCGGGCGCCGCGTTCGGACTGATAGAGGTTGACGCTGAGATCGGCGATACTGCCGGTGGTCAGAACCTGCAGGGTGCCGACCATCTCACCGAGGACGATCTCGTCGTCGAACAGCATGATGTTGACCAGCGGGCCGAACGATGTCACGGTGCCGCCGGCGTCGCGGCGGATATCCTCGCTGCGGTAGCGCTGGTGGCGCAGGGCGCCGGCCACTTCCAGCTGCACCTGCTTCAACAGCTCCGCGACCGTGGTGTCGTAGCCGGTGTGCAGCCGCAGCGGCACGATATTGGACAGCGCGCCGGCCGAGCGGCGCATGACCGCTGTCACCCGGGCGGTGACGGGCAGGCTCAAGATCACATCGGCGGCGCCGTTGTTCTGCGCCAGATAGGCGGCGAAGGCGGCCAGCAGTTCCTGGGCCGGGGTGGACTCGCGCCGGGCCACGGCCGCGTCGAGCAAAGCCTGCCGCTCGTCCCCCAGCGCCGCGCGCCGCACCACTTTGCGTGCGCCGGGCGCGGCCGTCCGGCCGGTGAGGCCGTTACCTTCCTCGAGCCCCGATACGCGTTCGGCCCAGTACTGCTTGTCCGATTCGAAGCGAGCGCTGTCGCGGTAGGCGAGCTCCTGCTCGTACAGGGCCTCCAGGGCCGCGGCCTTCGACGGCGCCGCCTCGGTACCGGTGCGGTAGGCCGTGTAGAGCTCGGCGACCCGGTTCACGGCAGTCATCGCGCCCAGACCGTCGATCGCGATGTGATGGACGCGCGAGTACCAGTACCAGTGTTCGTCGCCCAGTTGCAGGGCGTAGAAGACGGCCAGCCGGTCCCGCGTCAGCTCGAGGGGACGACTGTATTCACTGTGCATCCAGTTCTGAGCGGCGGCGACCGGATCGTCTTCGGCACGCAGATCGACATGGCCGACCTGCTCGTGGTCGGCGATGGAACGGTCCACCCACTGCATCGGCTCCCCGTCGCGTTCGACGATCCGCAGGAAGGAGGAGCCCACCTCATGGGAGGCGGCCAGCACGGCCCGGGTCAGCGTATCGATGTCGAGCCGGCCGCGCAGCTCGACGTATTGGGCGATATTGATCGGAACCTGCGGGTCCAGGTGCTGCGCGTACCAGATGCCCAGCTGCGCGGGCGACAGGGGGAACAGACTCCCGTCCGTGGCTGCTGCGCCACTGTCCGTACCGTTCCCGCCGTTGTCCAGCCGGTCCAACCGTAACCTCGCTTCCGGAACGCACGCGTGCGCTTCCCGTCAACACCCGGATTGCGACGCGCGCGCCGACAGCTCGGCATCCGCGGTTCCAGGCCCACTTCTCGTTTGCTCAGGTAGAAATGTCCATCGGAGTTATCCGTTTGTGAAGCCAGGGCCGTTACATCGGGCGCCCCGTATCGCCCGGCACACCCGGTACCCCATGCCACCGTGCCACCGCACCCGGGCGTCGACTCCTGACCACCGACCCAATCTACCGAAGCGCGGCCGTGGCACCAACCGGGTTCGGCGACGGTTCGACCGGTCGCGGGGCGGTTTCCGTTCCCTCTCGGAGAGCCCGGCCGTCCTGTGCCTATCCGCTCAGGTGGCTCCGGTCGCGGGCTGGGTCGTAGAGGTGCGATTGCGCACAGTCGACTCCGGGGGCCAGGGCCCGTCCGACCAGGACGACCGCTGCCCGGGTCAGCCCCGCCGCCTCGACTCGATCCGCGATATCGGCCAGTGTGCCGCGCAGCACAATCTCGTCGGGTTGGCTCGCTCGATAGACCACCGCGACCGGGCAACCGGGCCCGTATTCCGCCACGAGCTCCGCCGCGAGCTCACGGATGCGGGTGATCGCCAGATGCAATACGAGCGTGGCGCGCGTCCGGGCGAATTCCGCCAACGCCTCGGTCTCCGGCATCGCGGTCGACCGCGCCCGGGTGCGGGTCAGTACCACCGACTGCACGACCTCGGGCACGGTCAGTTCGGTACCCAGCACCGCCGCGGCGGCGGCATACGCGGGGACACCCGGGGTGATATCCCAGGGCACCCCGGCGATATCGAGCCGGCGGGTCTGCTCGGTGAGCGCGGAATAGAGGGACGGATCACCCGAACACAGCCGGGCCACCGCGCGACCCGCGGCTGTGGCGCGCACCATATGCGCGGTGATCTCGTCCAGGTCGAGTCGCTGGGTATCGATGAGTTCGGTCGTCGGCGCACAGTGCTCGAGCACGGCAGGGTCCAGGTAGGTCCCCGGATACAGGCAGACCGGGCTCTGCCGCAGCAACTCCACCGCACGCACCGTCAGCAGATCCGCAGCGCCGGGCCCGGCTCCGATGAAGTGCACCGTCATGGGTCGAGTGTAGGCAGCGGCGGTGGCCGGGCCGTCGTGCGACCACCCGCCCGCGTGGCCGGCCGGGTGCGCGATGATCGGACGTCACCGATGCCGCGGCGACCGGCCGGATCAGCCGACAGCGTCGAAGAAGGCGATGACCTTGGTCGGCTGCACCCGGACCAGCAGTTCGCCGGGGACACCGTTACGGCGTCCGAACTCGTCCGCGCGAGCGGTCCCCATGTAGCGGCCGCCGATCGCGGTCGCCGACCGGAGCAGGTCGGCCGGGTCCTCGGAGAAGGTGGCCGTGCCCTGGATCTGCACCGCCGCGAAGGGCGGCTCCTCCAGATCCACCACGAGCGCGATCCGGGGGTCGCGCCGCAGCGCCTTTCCTTTCGCCGTCTCCTTGCCGGTGTTGAACACGATCTCGTCGCCGTCGAGCAGGAACCACACCGGAGTGACCAGCGGACGCCCGTCGGCGGCCGTATAGGCGACCTTCGCGGTTCGGGTTCCGTAACTGAGAAATTCACGCACCTTGGGATCGGAAAGTGAGGCCATGACGGTCATGGTATTTCCTGTCCCGGCCTTCGGCGGGGAGGAGCGGGCCTGTCGGCCGCGGCCACCGGTGTGGGCCGACCGCAACCCGGGCGGTGGCGGCGCGCGGCCGACACAGCCGTGACGATGTCACACCCGTACGCCCCGTTTCGTCGACCCTGTGTACACCGGGATTGCACCGGTCGGAGAGAAGAGGTTCGTCATGGACGTCGCCTATTACATCGTCACGGTCCTGACCGCACTGTGGGTCGGATTCTCGGGTTACGCGCTGTTCTCGAAACAGCAGTTCGTGGTCGAACCGCTCGAGCAGTACGGGGTGCCGCGGTCGTGGTGGAACCCGCTGGCGCTGGCCAAGACCGCCGGGGCGCTGGGGTTGCTCGCCGGGTTCGTCCTTCCGCCTGTCGGTGTGGCCGCCGCCATCGGGCTGATCGTCTATTTCCTCGGCGCGACGGCGACCGCGCTGCGGGCCCGTTCGTACAAGACCGCGGTGTTCCCGCTGCTGTACCTCGTGCCGATCGTCGCCACTCTGATCCTGCAACTGACCCGCTGACCCGGGGAACACGGCGGCGAAGGGCTGTCCACCCCGGATCGGACCGCCGCCGTATACCCGGGCAGGACGCGTCACCACGGACAACCCACTCCCACTGACCGGACAACGCCCCGGTCCTCGCCGCGAAACCCCGAAATCGCGGCCTTCGCCGGGAGATACTCCCCGTGGCGCCCGTCCTCGGGGGCCACCGCGTGTGAGGAGTCGGCGATGAGTGTGGTGGGCAGGTCGGAAAAGGCCGGTGGAACTCCGTCTCCGGACCGGTCCGGGTTGCGCCGGGTGGTCGCCGCGTCCATGGCGGGAACCGTGGTCGAATGGTACGAGTTCTTCCTCTACGGCACGGCCGCGACGCTGGTGTTCAGCAAGATCTTCTTTCCCGCGTCCGACAGCGAACTCGACGGGATCTTGAAGGCCTTCCTCACCTATGCGGTGGGTTTCGCCGCCCGCCCGCTCGGCGGCATCGTATTCGGGCATTTCGGCGACCGCTACGGCCGCAAACGGCTGCTGCAGTTCAGCCTGGTGCTGGTGGGGGCCTCGACCTTCCTGATGGGCTGCCTGCCCACTTACGGACAGGTGGGTTATCTGGCACCCGTACTGCTGGTGGTGCTGCGGTTCCTGCAGGGTTTCGCGGTCGGCGGTGAATGGGGCGGGGCGGTCCTGCTGGTGGCCGAGCACAGCCCCGACCGCAGCCGCGGTTTCTGGGCGAGCTGGCCGCAGGCGGGCGTGCCCGGGGGGAATCTGCTGGCCACCTTGGCCCTGCTCGCGCTGACCTCGACACTGTCCGACGACGCGTTCCTGTCGTGGGGGTGGCGGATCGCGTTCTGGTTGTCGGCCGTGGTCGTCCTCATCGGCTACTACGTGCGCACCAAGGTGAGCGACGCACCGATCTTCACCGCCGCCCGACAGGAGGCCGAGCGGGTGCGATCCTCGTCGTTCAGTGCCGTGGAGGTACTGAAGCGGTATCCGCGGGGGGTGTTCACCGCGATGGGTCTGCGTTTCGGCGAGAACATCATGTACTACCTGGTTGTCACGTTCACCATCACCTATCTGAAGGTGCGCGAGGATCTGGCCACCGACGACATCCTCTGGTGGCTGCTGGCCGCGCACGCGGTGCACTTCGCGGCCATCCCGCTGGCCGGGGCGCTGACCGACCGGATCGGGCGGCGACCGGTATACCTGGCCGGTACCGTCGCGGCCGGCGCCTGGGGTTTCTTCGCGTTCCCGATGATGGACACCGGCAACGGGTGGGTGATCACCGCGGCGATCATGCTGGGTCTGCTCGCGCACGCGGGCATGTACGCCCCGCAACCGGCCGTCATGGCAGAGATGTTCCCGACCCGGATGCGCTATTCCGGGGTGTCGCTGGGCTACCAGGTGACCTCGATCGTCGCCGGATCACTGGCTCCGGTGATCGCGGTGAAACTGCTGGAGGTCTTCGATTCGGCCGTGCCCATCGCGCTGTACCTGGCGGCAGCGGCCGCGGTGACGGCGGTGGCGGTGCTGTTCGCACGCGAGACCAAAGGGTTCGATCTGGCCGATATCGATCGCGCCGACGCGGCCCGCGCCGACGCGGCACTCCCCCGATGACGAGATCGGACCCGATGGCACGCCGCTGCGCTGTTCGAATCCCACCAATGGAGATACGCAGCGAACCGCATAGGGTCACAGTAGTTTTCGAGAGGATTCAGAGGAGCTGCGGGAGTGGTGCGCCTCACCGGGGTCTTGACCGAATTGACAGATCGCCTGGCATACCTTTCCATTCGTGACGTTTCGCGCGTGGACGCAGGAGATGTCCGGTCCTGCTCCGATTTTCTCCGGTCATCGGCGACCACGCATCGCGCCGCCGACAGGCGGTTCGGTCTCGATGCCGGCCCCTTTCAGATCCTCCCGAACCGGAACGAGAGATACCCACGCTTCATGGACCCCGCGAACGGCGACCCCGGCGAAGGAAGCGTCGACGGGTTCGGGCCGGCGGGACCCTTCGGGGGCGCGGGTGTCATGCTCAGAAATGTCGGCGACGACGGCGTTCCCCGCTACTTCCTGGTCCGGGCGGGACGGGGCTATTCGCAGGAGAACTGGCAATTTCCCGGCGGCGCGAGATCGTCACACGAAACACCCGTACAGGCCGCTGCGCGCGAACTCGCCGAGGAAACCGGCCTTTCCCAGCCGTACATGAACCGGATCAGGTTGACCGGGCAGCATGTCTTCCGGCATCCCCGGCACGACTGGACGTATGTGACATACACGGCGGACGCACCGTCGCGGTTCCACCCGCGTATCGATGGCTACGAGACCGTCGATGCGGGCTGGTTCACCGAAGCTGAGATGCGGGAGCTGGATCTGCACGATTCGCTCCGAAATAGTCTGCCGGACATCATGAGCAGGCATCCGGCGCCCCACCTGAGACCCCACGAGATACCGGATTTCGCATCCTCTCCCCAGTTCGCGGCACTGAACAAGGATGCCGGTCTACCGGACCCGACTCTCGCCGATTGGTACCCCCGGCCGTTCGAGCCGCAGGTGGGCAGCCCTTACGACGCCGGGGCCCGGCCCGATATCGCCGATACAGCACAAGCCGGTTCGTCGGGACGTCGCCATATCGAGTTCGCCCAGATCCTGAGCCGGGAAGAGGCCCACGTCGGCATCGGCGGCTATGTTTCGAATCTCTATCAAGACTTCAACTGGATGATGCGAGAAGCCGCCGACGGAACCATGGAGCTCGACGCGGACGAGCTCGCCCACATCGCGAATGTCGATACCGCTCTGTCCAAACTGCCGGATTACGAGGGGCCCGTCGTCCGCCTCACAACATTGGACGACGGGCAATTGAGCAGATATCAAGAGGGGCACCGGGTAAAGGAGGCGGCCGTCACTTCGGCTGCCCGAAGCCTTTCGGCCATACCGGCCGGGATAGCCGAATCAGCGAATGTGGAGATGCGGATCAACAGCCTCTCGGGCAAGGATATCTCGCGGATCTCGCAACGTCCGTTCGAACTCGAGGTGGCTTTTCGACCCGAATCCGAATTCGATATCACGAGACGCTTCCACGATTCCGTGACCGATCGCACCGTCATCGAGATGACCGAGGTCCGGCGATCGCCGGAACCCTGACTCCATCCGGGCCTCGGCCCTGGACTCGGCCGGTGAGCGCAACCGACACCGTCGACCGGAACATGCCGCGGCCGCGGTCCCGGGCCGGCGGGTGGGTAGGCCAGGGAGCCGGATCCTTTTGGCCGAGCGTATGTCCGGCGTCGGGCACGGTTCCGGCTTCCCTTCCGGTGAGAGCTTCGGACATGTCGCTGTGGAGCAGATCACCGAGCCCCTTCCCGAGTGGTACGCAACCATTCCCACTGATATCTTTCAGCTTGTTCGTGCAGCGTCGCATCACATCCGACTTCGTACCCGCGGACCATTCTCCTGATCCACGGTTCATCCACCTCTTTCGTCGTGGAAACAGGCTGGAATTCTCATACTCCGCAGCCGAATTCACGGTCGCTTCCGACCGATGAATTCGGCGATATTTCTCATGGAGTTCTCATGGCATATACGAGCGCGCCACCGATTTCGGAACACCGAGAACAGCTATCCGGCACTGTCGCGCGCAGCCGCGGGTTGCTGACGGGATACTTCGTCGGCCTCGGTGTGGTCATGGCCGTCTGGGGGACCCGCATCCCGGCAGTCCAAGAGGCCGCCGGGCTGGATACCGCGGGGCTGGCCGTGGTTCTGCTCGCCTCCGCGGTCGGCATGGTCGCCGGCCTCCGCTCGGGTGGTCTGCTGGCCGAGCCCACCCGGCTCCCCCACCTGCTGAGCGGCGGCGCGATCTCTCTCGCCGCGAGTCTCGCCCTGCTGGGTACCTGCCGATCAGCGCTCGTACTCGCGGCCGCGGCAATGCTTTTCGGGGCGGCGCACGGTGTGCTGGACGTCGGTCTCAATGTCGCGGCGGTCCGGTGCCAGCAGGCCTACGGTCGCCCGATCATGTCCGGCCTGCACGCGGCCTACAGTCTCGGCGCGCTGGGCGGGGCGGTACTCGCCGTCCTCGCCGCGCAATGTTCACACACCTACGTTTTCGGCGTCACGGCGGCCGCGGTCATCGTGGCCGCGGTCGCGGTGGCACCGGCCACCCGCTGTATCGGATCGGCGGCCATGAACCCCGATCCGGTGGAAACGACCGCGCGAGAAACCCGGCCGGAACTGTCGCGGGGCCGGCTGTGGTTGCTGGGTCTGCTGGCCGCCGGATGTCTGCTGGGCGAGGGTACCGCCGCGGACTGGTCGGCAGTCCATCTCACTGTGCTGCACGCATCCGCCGCGACCGGTGCGGCCGCGTACGCCGGATACAGCGCGGCCATGGCCGCCGGGCGTCTCATCGGCGACCGGCTCATCGCGCATTTCGGTGCGGCGACAGTGGTTCGAGCGGGCGCGATCGTATCCGCGATCGGGCTCGTCACCGGCCTGGCGGTGGCCGAGGTGCCGTTCGCACTGGCCGGTTGGGCCGCCTTCGGCTTGGGCCTGTCGGTCACGATCCCGTCACTGATCAGTGCCGCCGGAGCCGGTGGTCCGCGCGGGATCGCCACCGTGACCGTGACCGGCTACCTGGGCCTCCTCGCGGGGCCGGCACTCATCGGCGCCCTCGCCGCGATCACCTCCCTGCCCATCGCTCTCGTACTACCCGCCCTGCTCGCCGCAGGCGTAGCCGTACTGGCCCCCCGAGCCCTGGAGAACAAATGGTAGCCACACTCGCACCCCAGACCCCGTCGCCGGTAGCGGTCATCTTCGACTACAACGGCGTCATCGGCCTCCAGCCGACCGCGCTCGCCTGGCGCGGGCTCGCCGAACTCGCCGGCTGGCCCGCGGATCGGCTCGAAGATTTCCAGCGCGTCTTCTGGAGTGCTCGCGAACCCTACGATTCCGGCGAATTCGACGACGCGGAGTTCTGGACCGCCGTCCTCGGCCGGTGTCCGGACCCGGAACTACTCACCCGGTTGCGGACGACGGACACGGCGATGTGGACCCGGACCGACGACCGCGTGGTCGCCCTGCTGCACCGGTTCCGGCGATCGGAGATCACGCTGGTACTGCTCTCCAACGCACCCCATCCGGTGAGTGACGCGCTCGACGGATCCGACTGGCGCCCAGCAATGGCCGACGCCCTCTATTCGGCCCGGCTCGGCATGAACAAACCCCACCCCGGCACGTACCGGAGTGCGCTCGCCGCCACCGGCGTCGACGACCCCACCCGCGTCCTGTTCGTCGACGACCGTGCCGACAATTGCCGAGCGGCCGCCGATCTGGGCCTGCGTGCTCTCCACTACACCGGCTCACCCACCGATATCGAGGTACATCTCCGATTCGAGGCCGCCGCGTAGACCCCTCGCATCAGCACATACGCGCCGGGCCCGAGACCGCTGCCGATCGGTGACGGTCTCTCGCCTGCAGGGCAGCGCGGCACAGCCGCATGACGCCCGGGTTCAGTCGAACAGTTCGTCGACAGTGGTGGCGGTCAGCACCCGGGCCGTCCAGACGCGGACCCGGGCAGGATCGGCCGAGCGGATCCGATCGGCCACCGCCTCGGGCACCGGCCCGAACTTCGCAGTCGACAACTCGAGCAACGCCGCCGCGCGGCCACGTGCCTCACCACGTGCCTCACCGCGGGCCTCACCACGTGCCTCACCGCGGGCTTCGATGATTTCTGCTGTGGTCACAATGGCCTCCTTCGCTCGCGGGCCGAGCCGTTCGAAAACCGCCGCAAGGTCGGCTTCGACGGTTTCGCCGACCGTCATGATGTAGGTCAGGACAGTCCGGTAATCGCCGAGTGCATCCGGGCCGGTATCGAGGGCACGGAGGTCTTCGAGCCAGTCCAGCATATCGTGTCCCAGCCGCCCGTTTCTCGGTGCGATGCGCTGCAGGACCAGGAGAACCCTGGCCGCGGGAGTCAGGTCGCGTTCGCGTAGGGCGGCGAGATCGAGCACGGCGATATCGTCGAGGAGGAATCGCAGCCGCGGGAGATGGGGACCGAGGGCCTCGCGGGTGGTCGGGTCGAGGTCGAGCAGGTCGGCGAGTTCGGTGGGGTGTGACGGTGACCAACGCGTGCCGTCGGCGGTGTTGTGCACGACCACCGGGATGATCACGGGCAGGGTTCTGGCACCCGCCTTGTCGATGAGGTGCTGGCGCCAGATGGCGACCATGTATTCGAGCATGCGGAAGGCCATGAACCGATCGCTGCTGGATTGATGCTCCATCAGCAGGTACACGTAGGCAGGATGGCCGTCGAGGCGGGTACGGAACAGCAGATCGCTGAAACGGTTGCGGAGATCGGAGTGCACGAAGCTGCCCGGTTGTAGCTGTAGGTCGGCCCAGTCCAGGCGGTTGCTGATCGACTCGGGTAGTGCGGCGCGTAGCTCTGAGGCGGCGTTGGTCGGGCGGGACATCACTTTGCGGAAGTAGGCGTCGTGCGGGTTGGACCGCTGCTCGGTCATGCGGCGACTCTATGACCACCGGTCGGCGATCATCCAATCGGACAAATCTTCTGGCACAGACGATTTCGTCCTTCGATACCGCAGGTTCAGTCCGGCGAAGGGCCGGTGAGCGCGGCAAGAGCCATCGAGCGCAGCACAGCGCGGCTGCGGTTCTGGACCGGGCCGGCGCTGTGCGGAGTGGAGTTGAGCAGCCCGAACACCGCATGGGCCTGCACCCTGGCGGTCTCCTCGGTGAGGCCGGGTGTCATCTCGCACAGCACCTCCACCCAGATCTCCACATAGCGGCGCTGGGTGCGCCGGATCTCCCGGCGGGCCGGGGGCGGCACATTGTCCAGATCGCGGTCCTGGATGCGGATGAGCTCGGGTTCACCCAGCGCGAAGTCGAGGTGGAATTCCACCAGGGCGGCCAGCGCCTCCGGTGGGCCGGTCGCTGCCGCGGCGACGGCGCTGCCGCCGTCCAGCAATCGGCGGCTGATCCCGACCAGCAGTTCCACCAGCAGCGCCTCTTTGTTCGGGAAGTGCCGGTATACCGCGGGGCCGCTGATCCCGACCGCGGCGCCCAGGTCGTCCAGGCGCATACCGAGGTATCCGCGTTCGGCGATGAGCCGCGCCCCGGCGGCGAGCAACTGGCCGCGTCGCTGCTGTTTCAGCAGTTCGCGCCGGGTCGGGGTGGCAGAATCGGCACTGGTCACCGGCACTCCTTTCACCAGCTCTGGACAACTCGGTTAGTCAAGATTAACCTCAATTCCAGTTATCAGCGATTAACTCAGACGTCAGGATGACGCGATGACCCGCACCGCGAGCCCAGCGCCCGCCATCCGGTCCGGATCCGATAACCGGACCGCGAATCTCACCCTGGCCGATCACTTGCGCCATCGGCTCGCCGCAACCGCGCTCGGCGGGCCGGAGAAGGCCAGGCAGCGTCATATCGCCCGCGGCAAACTGCTGCCGCGCGACCGAGTGGACCAGCTGCTCGATCCCGGCAGCCCGTTCCTGGAACTGTCCCCGCTGGCCGCCGACGGAATGTACGGCGGCGATTCTCCCGGCGCCGGCATCATCACCGGTATCGGCCGCGTCTCCGGCCGCGAATGCGTGATCGTGGCCAACGACGCCACGGTCAAGGGCGGCACCTACTACCCCGTCACGGTGAAGAAACATCTGCGCGCCCAGGAAGTGGCACTGCACAACAACCTGCCGTGCGTGTACCTGGTGGATTCCGGCGGCGCGTACCTGCCCGAACAGGACGAGGTGTTCCCCGACCGCGAACATTTCGGTCGTATCTTCTACAACCAGGCCACCATGAGCGCCCGCGGGATCGCCCAGATCGCCGCGGTCATGGGTTCGTGCACGGCGGGCGGGGCGTATGTCCCGGCCATGAGCGACGAAGCGGTGATCGTGCGCGACCAGGGCACGATCTTCCTCGGCGGACCGCCACTGGTGAAAGCGGCCACCGGTGAAGTGGTGACCGCTGAGGAACTGGGCGGCGGCGCGCTGCATTCCCGCACCTCCGGGGTCACCGACCATCTCGCCGACGACGACCGCGACGCGCTGCGTACGGTGCGCCGGATCGTCGCCACCCTGGGTCCGCGGCCGGAACCGGCCTGGGCGATGCAGCCCGCCCGCGAACCCGCCGCGCCGGTCGACGAGCTCTACGACATCGTCCCCGCGGATCTGCGCACGCCCTACGACGTGCGCGAAGTGATCGCCCGCATCGTCGACGCCGATACCACCGGCGCTGCCGGATTCCAAGAGTTCAAGGCCGAATACGGCACCACCCTGGTCACCGGTTTCGCACATATCCACGGCCATCCGGTGGGCATCGTCGCCAACAACGGGGTGCTGTTCAGCGAATCCGCCATGAAGGGCGCCCATTTCATCGAACTCTGCGATAAACGCGAGATCCCGCTGCTGTTCCTGCAGAACATCACCGGTTTCATGGTCGGCCGCGATTACGAGGCCGGCGGTATCGCCAAACACGGCGCGAAAATGGTGACCGCCGTGGCATGCGCGCGCGTGCCCAAACTGACCGTCGTGATCGGCGGCTCGTACGGCGCCGGGAACTATTCGATGTGCGGCCGGGCCTATTCACCGCGTTTTCTGTGGATGTGGCCCAATGCCCGGATATCGGTGATGGGTGGCGAACAGGCGGCGTCGGTCCTGGCCACCGTGCGCGGCGATCAGCTCGACGGCGACGGCCGGCCGTGGAGCGAGGCCGATCAGGAGGCGTTCAAGGAACCGATCCGCCGGCAATACGAGGCGCAGGGGAACCCCTACTACTCGACGGCCCGGCTGTGGGACGACGGTGTCATCGACCCGGCCGATACCCGCACAGTGCTCGGACTGGCGCTCTCGGTGTGCGCGCAGGCGCCACTGGAACCGGTCTCCTACGGCATCTTCCGGATGTGATCACCATGCTGAATTCCAACCATCCTCTGCCCTTCGACACGGTGCTGGTGGCCAATCGCGGTGAGATCGCGGTGCGGGTCATCCGGACACTGCGGGCCATGGGCCTGCGCTCGGTCGCGGTGTACAGCGATGCCGACACCCACGCCGCGCATGTCCGGGCCGCCGATACGGCGGTGCGGCTGGGTCCGGCACCGGCCCGGGACAGCTATCTGAGTATCGACCGGGTCGTCGACGCCGCTCGACGCTCCGGAGCGGGCGCGGTGCATCCCGGATACGGATTCCTTTCCGAGAATGCCGCTTTCGCCGCCGCGCTCGATACCGCTGGGATCGTCTTCCTGGGTCCCCCGGCGAAGGCGATCGAGATCATGGGCGACAAGATCACCGCGAAGACCACGGTCGCTGCCTCCGGCGTGCCCGTGGTCCCGGGGATCGCCGAACCCGGACTGACCGATACCGCACTGATCGCGGCGGCCACCGATATCGGTTACCCGGTGCTGGTGAAACCGTCCGCGGGCGGTGGCGGCAAAGGGATGCGGCGGGTCGACGATCCCGCGGATCTGCCTGCGGCGCTGGTCAGTGCGCGGCGCGAGGCAGCGTCCGCGTTCGGGGACGACACCTTGTTCCTGGAACGTTTCGTCACCCGCCCCCGGCATATCGAGGTGCAGATCCTGGCCGATACCCACGGCACCGTCCTGCATCTGGGCGAACGGGAATGCAGTCTGCAACGGCGTCACCAGAAGGTGATCGAGGAAGCGCCGTCGCCCCTGCTCGACCCCGCCACTCGGGCGCGGATCGGTGCCGCCGCCTGCGCCACCGCGCGCAGTGTCGACTATGTGGGCGCGGGCACGGTGGAGTTCATCGTCTCCGCCGACCGGCCGGACGAATTCTTCTTCATGGAGATGAACACCCGTCTGCAGGTGGAGCATCCGGTCACCGAGCTGGTCACCGGGTTCGACCTGGTGGAATGCCAGGTCCGGATCGCGGCCGGACAACGGATCCGGCTGCAGCAGGACGATATCCGGCTGCACGGCCATGCCGTCGAGGCCCGGGTGTACGCCGAGGACCCGGCCCGCGATTTCCTGCCGACCGGCGGTACCGTCCTGGACCTGGCCGAACCGGGCGGCCCGGGAGTCCGGGTGGATTCCGGGCTCGCGGTGGGCACGGTGGTGGGCAGCGATTACGACCCCATGCTCGCCAAGGTCGTCGCACACGGTCACGACCGCGACACCGCGCTGGCCACTCTGGACCGCGCGCTCCGCGATACCGTACTGCTCGGTGTCCGGACCAATATCGACTTCCTGCGCTTCCTGCTGACCGATCCGGATGTGGCGGCGGGCCGGTTGGACACCGCGCTCCTGGACCGGCGGGCCGGTGATTTCCGGGCGCCACCGGTCGCCGACGACCTCTTCGCGGCCGCCGCCGTGTACCGGTGGTTGCGGCGCTGGCCGGCCGGTCCGGCCGATCCGTGGGCGTATCCGAGCGGCTGGCGGGTCGGTGCGCAGGCGCCGATCCGGATCCGGCTGGCGGGCGGGGACCGGGTGGTGCACGTCGATCTCACCGGCACCCCCGGCAATACCGGAATACGCGTCGAGGACGGTGAATCCATCTCCGCGACAGCCGAACTCGGCCCGTACGCCACGTCCACCGGACTCCCCGCGGGGACTGTCGTCCACACCGTGACGCTCACCCTCGACGGTATCCGCCGGGAATATCGCGTCGCGGAATCCGCGGCCGCGATCTGGGTCGCCGGAGATGCGGGTGTGGCGCTGCTGCGCGAGCTGGCCGAGGAATCCGTGCGTGCCGGCGACGCCGCCGCGCACGACGCCGAGATCCGCAGCCCCATGCCGGGAACGGTGCTCGCCGTGACCGCGGAATCCGGGAAGCCGGTGACCGCGGGCGAACCGATCCTGGTGGTCGAGGCCATGAAGATGGAACATTCGCTCACCGCACCGCTGGCCGGCACCGTCGAGGTACTCGTCACCGCAGGCACCTCGGTGCGGTTGGACGAGGTGCTGGCGCGAGTGCATCCGGAACCGGCGCCCGGAACCGGCGACGAATCGGCTGCGGCCGCCGCCGAACCCGCCCCGAGCTGATTCCGGTCCGCGCACCGGCGAAACCGTCCCCGACAACGAGATGAGGCACAGGTGACCGATTTCCTGTCCACCGGCACATTGCCCGAGCACTACCGCGACCTGGCGCTGACCGTCCGGGATTTCGCGAACCAGGTGGTCGCCCCCGTGGCGGCGAAACACGATGCCGAGCACAGCTTCCCCTACGAGGTCGTCTCGGGGATGGCGCGGATGGGCTTGTTCGGGCTGCCCTTCCCGGAGGAGTACGGCGGGATGGGCGGCGACTATTTCGCGCTCTGCCTGGCCCTCGAGGAACTCGGCAAAATCGACCAGAGCGTCGCCATCACCCTCGAGGCAGGTGTCTCGCTCGGCGCCATGCCGATCTACCGCTTCGGTGACGAGAAACAGAAACAGGAATGGCTGCCGCGCCTCGCGAGCGGACAGAACCTGGGCGCGTTCGGCCTCACCGAACCGGGCGCCGGCAGCGATGCGGGCGGCACCCGTACCACCGCTGTCGAAGACGGGGACAGCTGGGTGATCAACGGCAACAAGCAGTTCATCACCAATTCCGGCACCGATATCACCGCCCTGGTGACCGTGACCGCGGTGACCGGACAGACCGGCGGCAAGAAAGAGATCTCCACCATCCTGGTCCCGGCGGACACCCCCGGGTTCACCGCCGAGCCCGCCTACGACAAGGTCGGCTGGAACGCCTCGGACACTCATCCGCTCACCTTCGACGATGTCCGGGTGCCCAAGGAGAACCTGCTCGGCGAGCGCGGCCGCGGCTATGCCAATTTCCTGCGCATCCTCGACGAGGGCCGGATCGCCATCGCCGCGTTGTCGGTCGGCGCGGCGCAGGGTTGCGTGGACGAATGCGTGCGCTACGCCGGGGAACGCGAGGCGTTCGGCCGGACGATCGGCAGCAACCAGGCGATCGCCTTCAAGATCGCCCGGATGGAGGCCCGCGCCCATACCGCCCGCACCGCCTACTACGACGCCGCCGCGCTCATGCTGTCCGGTAAACCCTTCAAGAAGCAGGCCGCCATCGCGAAACTGGTGGCCAGCGAGGCCGCCATGGACAACTCGCGTGACGCCACCCAGATCTTCGGCGGCTACGGCTTCATGAACGAGTACCCGGTGGCCCGGCACTACCGGGACAGCAAGATCCTCGAAATCGGCGAGGGCACCACGGAAGTACAACTCATGCTGATCGGACGGGAGCTCGGGCTGTGAGCGGCGAGAAGATCACCAAGGATGTCGACCACGACACCACCGGCCTGACACGGGTAGTCCAGACCGGTCTCTGGTTCGAGGAACTGGAGACCGGCGTGCTCTATGAGCACCGCCCCGGCCGCACCATGACCGAAACCGACAATGTGCTGTTCAGCACGCTGACAATGAACACCCAGGGCCTACATATCGACAAAGCCTTCAGCGACGCCCAGGAGCCGTTCCACGAGCGACTGGTGAATTCGCTCTTCACCCTGGGCACCATGATCGGTCAGGCGGTCGCGCATCTGACCCAGGGCACCACGGTCGCGAACCTGGGCTTCGAGGAGGTGAAATTCCCGGCACCGCTCTTCCACGGCGACACCGTGTACACCGAGACGGTGGTGCTGGGCAAACGGGAATCGAAGAGCCGGCCCGGTCAAGGCGTGGTCACCTTCCGGCACGTTGCCCGCAACCAGCACGGCACGGTGGTCGGGGTGGCCGTCCGCAACGCGCTGATCCGTTTGCGCCCGGCCGGGGACCCGGCGTGAGGCCCGCGACCGCCGCCCGCACCGCGAGGAGGTACGAGAAATGACCGATCAGTCGAGCCCGGACACCGGCTGGCAGTCTCCCGGACCGGCGTGGCTTTTCTGTCCCGCCGACCGCCCGGAGCGCTACCGCAAGGCCGCCGCTGCCGCCGATGTGGTGATCCTCGACCTGGAGGACGGTGTGGCCCCGGCCGATAAGCCCGCCGCCCGCACGGCTCTGGTGGAGACTCCGCTCGACCCTGCGACCACGGTGGTCCGGGTCAATCCGGCGGGAACCCCGGATCACGAACTGGATCTGGAAGCGCTACGCCGCACCGCCTACCGGCTGGTCATGCTGCCCAAGGCCGAGTCGATCCACCAGGTGACGAGGCTGTCCGGGTACCAGGTGTTCGCCCTGATCGAATCGCCGCTGGGCGCGCTGGAGATCCAGCAGATCGCGTCGGCCGCCAATACTCGCGGCGTGATGTGCGGAGTCGAGGATCTGGTCGCCGCGATGGGTGGTACCGGCACCCGCCGGGCCGACGGCAGCTATCGCGATGTGGCGCTGCACCTGCGCAGCACCGGCCTGCTCGCCGCCAAGGCACACGGTCGGCTGGCCCTGGACATGGTCTATCTGAACATCCGCGATCTCGACGGGCTGCGTACCGAGGCCGAGGACGCGGTGGCGGTGGGTTTCGAGGTCAAGGTCGCCATCCACCCGTCCCAGATCCCGGTCATCCGGGCCGCGTATGAGCCTTCGCCGGACGAGATCGACTGGGCCCGTGGCGTACTCGCCGCCGCGCCGAACCATCGCGGTGTTTTCGCCTATGAGGGCCGGATGGTGGACGCGCCACTGCTGCGCCACGCCGAACAGATCTGCCTGCGCGCCCAGGGCGACGATCGGGTCGCCCGCTGAGATGGTGCCGGCGATATCCGGAGCCGTCCGTATCGGCCGTCCGGTGCGCGCGACACGGAAAACTGTGAAACAGTTACATTCCAGCAGAACTCACCGGAAGCAGCACCGCACTCGGCCGGTTCCCGGCGAGTCGGCTCGCCGCCGTGGGTTTCATCGCACTGTTCGGGGGAACGTTCGAGACCACGAACAATGCCAGGGGCGGGAGAACTCGATGTGAGTGCCGGAGCTATGAGCACGGGGCACAGGATCTCGCGTCCCGCCCGGACAGCCCGTTCGGCAACAGGGCAGCACTCCGCCCGCCACAGACGGCGCCGAATGAACACAGGACAGAAAGGGTTACCCGGTGGAACCACAGTGGGTACCGAGCGAACAGGATATCGCCGACGCCCGGATCACCGATTTCACCCGTTTCGTCGTCGCGCGGACCGGAGCCGACCTACCGGACTACCACGCGCTGTGGCGCTGGTCGGTCGACAACCTATCCGATTTCTGGCTGGCCGTATGGGAGTACTTCGACCTCGGGCCCGTCGCCGATGAGGTACTGCCGTGCCCGGAGATGCCCAATACCCGCTGGTTCCCCGGCACGACGCTGAACTATGTGGATCGAGTGGCCGGTCAGGCGCGAACCGACCGTCCGGCGATCCTCCAGGTGACCGAGGGCAGTGCCGAGATCACCGAGACGTCGTGGACGGATCTGCTGGCCGGAGCCGCCGCCTTCGCGCGCACCCTGCGCGATCTCGGGGTGCGGCCCGGTGACCGGGTGGTCGGCTATCTGCCGAATATCACCGAAACAGTGGTGGCCTTCCTCGGCACCGCCGCGATCGGCGCGGTCTGGAGCGCATGTGGTCAGGATTATTCGGCGAAGGCCGCACTGGACCGGCTGGGCCAGCTGCAACCGGTGGTACTGGTCACCGCCGACGGCTACCGATACGGCGGGAAGACGCACGACAAGAGCGCGGATATCGCCGACCTGCGCGAGGGCCTGGACAGTCTGCGGGCGACCGTCGTGGTCGAGCGGCTGGGCATCGAGATCCCCGGGAGCACCTCGTGGGCGGCGGCAGCGGATCCGGCCGGAGCAGCGATCCCGGCCACCGAAGCGGTGAATTTCGCGCATCCGCTGTGGATCGTCTTCTCCTCCGGCACGACCGGTCTGCCCAAGGGGATCGTGCACGGCCACGGCGGAGTAATCCTGGAACATCTCAAAGCCGTAGCGCTGCAATCCGATATCGGCCCGGCCGATACGTTCTTCTGGTACACCAGCCCGAGCTGGATGATGTGGAACTTCCAGCTCGCCGGTCTGCTCGCCGGCGCCACCATCGTCTGCTACGACGGCAGTCCCGCGCATCCGCGGCCGGACAGCCTCTGGGAGATCGCCGCCCGCACCCGCACCACCGTCCTGGGCACCAGTCCGGGCTACGTGCTGGGCTGCATGAAGGCCGGATCGGTACCCGCCGCCGAGCACGACCTCACGGCGCTGCGGCTGATCGGTATCACCGGCTCCTCGCTACCGCCGGCATCGGCGTTGTGGTTGCACGAGAACGCCGGCGGTGTGCCGGTGTCCTCGATCAGCGGCGGTACCGATGTGGTGTCGGCGTTCGCCGGCGGCGTCCGCACGGTTCCGGTGTGGCCGGGTGAGCTGTCGGCACCGTATCTGGGCGTCGCCCTCGAGGCCTTCGACGAGGTGGGGCAACCCGTCCGCGGCGAGGTCGGGGAACTGGTGGTGACCGCGCCCATGCCGTCCATGCCGGTGCAGTTCTGGCGTGACCCGGACGGTAACCGCTACCACGACGCCTATTTCGATACCTACCCCGGCGTCTGGCGTCACGGCGACTGGATCACCCTCACCGGCCGGGGCAGCGTGGTGGTGCACGGCCGTTCCGATTCCACCCTGAACCGGCACGGTATCCGGATGGGCAGCGCGGATATCTATCAAGCGGTCGAGCGCCTGCCCGAGGTCGCCGAGGCTTTGGTGATCGGCGCCGAACAACCCGACGGCGGCTACTGGATGCCGCTGTTCGTGGTGCTGGCCCCGGGCACCGAACTCACCGACGCATTGCGCGACCGGATCAAGGAAGTCATCCGCACCGAGGTCTCACCACGTCATGTCCCCGACGAGATCCTGGTCGCGCCCGCGATTCCGCACACCCGCACGGGTAAGAAACTCGAAGTCCCGATCAAACGCCTGTTCCAGGGTGCCGATCCGGCGCGGGTGGTGGAGCGCAGCGCGGTCGACGATCCCGATCTGCTCGACTGGTTCACCGGTATCCGCCCACCCGGTGCCCGCTGACCCGCCGACGGGCACCGGGGCGGATGTGTCGGCCCGCAACATTCCACTTCCGGATCGAGTTCGGGGTGATAGCGGGCTGCCCCACGATCCGCGCAGGGCGGACCGGGGTCCCGATGAAGATGCCCGGTTGATCGATATCGAAAACTCGCCCCTCGGACTCCCACCACGAGTGTCGGGCGAGGCGACGCCCGAACCACGCGGCCAGCAATCTCATCGCACCGATCCGGAGCAGTCGGGTGGAGATTTCGGCCGGCGCTTCGAGTGAGTGCGGATGGATCAGCCGTTGACGACCGTACCTTCGTCGTACGACTTCGGTTGCGCGGTACGGCTGTACCCGGGCGGGGACCGCGGCGTCCCGATATCTGCGAAGCGCCCACGGTAGCCCCCGGTAGTAGTTCTCGATCAGCGGGAGAACTCGAACTCTTCCGGTAGCCGGGGCGCATTTCGATCCGGCACGAGGATCTCCGGGATCTCGACCATGGCCCTCGGCACTCTGATCCGGACCCCACCGCCGAGGAGGGGCGATCGGACCTCCGGCATCATCGGTAGGGCGGGCGAGACGGGTCCGGACACGCAGCGGCGATCGGTCCGCTGCGCACGGAACAGCTCGACTGAAAGCCTGGCACGCAGGCGATACAGTCGCGACGGCCGGCGGCCGGCCTATCGCAGATGCCACCGCCCGGGCCGCCACCGGACTAGCCTGGTCGGCAAGCGTAGTACATGCGCATTCGCTAACGTTCCCACCAGCACGCACCCAGTCGCTCGGCTCGGAGAGGACAGGCGCTATGAAGGCATTGCAGTACGTGACCGCCGGGGCGGAGCCCGAGGTCCGCGAGATCCCCACCCCCGAACCCGGCCCCGGGGAGGTCCTGCTGCGGGTGACCGCGGCAGGGGTCTGTCATTCCGACGATTTCGTCATGAACAATCCGCCCGAACAGTTCGGCATCGAACTTCCCCTGACCCTCGGGCACGAGGGCGCCGGACAGGTCGCCGCCGTCGGTGACGGAGTGCGCGGAATCGATATCGGCACGAATGTCGTCGTATACGGGCCCTGGGGCTGCGGAAACTGCTGGTTCTGCGCGCAGGGTCTGGAGAACTACTGTTCGCGGGCCGCCGAGCTGGGCATCATGCCACCCGGGCTCGGCTCGCCGGGTGCGATCGCCGAGTACCTGATCGTCGATTCGCCCCGCCATCTGGTACCCATCGGCGATCTCGACCCGGTGGCCACCGTCCCCCTCACCGACGCGGGTCTGACCCCTTATCACGCGATCAAACGGTCGCTGGACAAACTGCGGCCGGGCTCCTGGACGGTGGTGATCGGCAGCGGCGGTCTCGGCCATGTCGCCATCCAGCTGCTCCGGCACCTGTCCTCGACCCGTGTCATCGCGCTCGACGTGAACGAAGAGAAACTGGACTTCGCCCGTTCGGTCGGTGCCCACGAGGCCGTGCTCTCCGACGACAAGGCCGCCGGCAACGTCCGCAAGATCACCGGTCCGGCCGGGGCGAGCCTGGTGCTCGACTTCGTCGGTTTCCAGCCGACCATCGATACCGCCATGGCGGTGGCCGGTGTCGACTCCGATGTGACCATCGTCGGAATCGGAGACGGCAGATCGGCGGCGCGGGTCGGGTTCGGAGTCAGTCCGTACGAAGCGACCGCCACCTCGCCCTACTGGGGCGCCCGCGCCGAACTGATCGAACTCGTCGACCTCGCACACGACGGAGTACTCGATATCGCCACCGAACGCTTCAGTCTCGACGACGCGCCCGAGGCGTATCGTCGGCTGGCCGCCGGGACGCTGCGCGGGCGCGCGGTCATCGTCCCGTAGGCACGACAGGCTTCCCGGAGCCACCGGGACGTCGACTCCGGTGCGCCAGGACCTGGTCGTGAACGGCCGGGTTCGCCGAGGTCGTCGACCACCGGGAGGTCGCGGCCGGGTCGAACAGACCGACCGGCGGTGCCGGGTGCCCGGCCGCCGGTCGATCGGTAGGTTCGGTTGTCGTGGATGCGCGTACCGACAGGATCGAACTCGTCGATATCCCGGCGGGCCGGGTGACGCTGTCGGATCGGCGGACACAACGCAGCTGGCCGGTGGACCTCGGCCCGTACCGGTTGGCGGCCCTACCGGTCACCCGGTCGCAGTACGCACTGATCTCGGGCCGTCCCGGGGAAGCGGCACTGCCCGCCGACAGCATCTCCTGGTACGCGGCGATTCGTTTCTGCAACGCCCTGTCCGAGCGCGGCGGACTGACACCGGCCTACCGGGTCGACGACGACCGGGTGGAGTGGGTCGCGGCGGCCGACGGATACCGGCTGCCGACCGAGGCCGAATGGGAACACGCCTGCCGCGCGGGCACGACCGGCCCGCGCTACGGGCCGCTCGACGAGATCGCCTGGTACCGCGCGAATTCCGGAGGACGGCTGCCCGAAGCCGGAACCAAGCGGCCCAACGAATGGGGATTGCACGACATGCTCGGCACGGTCTGGGAGTGGTGCTGGGACCGATACGACCCGGACGTCTACGGCGACTACCGGGTGTTACGCGGTGGCGGCTGGTTCGACGAGCATTGGAGTTGCCGCGCCTCGGTCCGGCGCCGCAGTCACCCCACGGTCCGGCTCGACGATATCGGTTTCCGGATCGCGCGCTCGGCATCGTGACAGGCAGGCACCGGGCGCCGCCCATCGGCGGGAGGCGCCCACGCCGGTGAGACAAGACCGTTCCCATCCAGCGGGAGCGGTTTCGGTCACGGACCGGTGACCGGGAGAGACGGGACCACCGGAAATCCGGCGGACCTAGCGTCGCCCGCATGGATACGGTATTCGCCGGAGGCGCGCGATGAAGCGCCTGCAGAACCGGGTAGCGGTGGTGACCGGGGCGGCCGGCGGGATGGGCCGCGCCCATTGCCGCCGGCTGGCCGAGGAGGGCGCCGATATCATCGCGCTCGACCTCGAGGAGAACGCGGCCGAGCTGGTCGCCGTGGCCGAAGAGGTCGAGGCGCTCGGCCGCCGGTGTGTCACCGGTTTCGCCGATGTGCGCGATGCGCTCGCGGTCGAAGAAGCCGTGAACACGGGCGTAACGCAGCTGGGCCGCCTCGATGTGGTGGTCGCGAACGCCGGCGTCTACGCGGATCTGGCTCCGACCTGGGAACTCTCCGACGCCGCCTGGCAGCGCGCCCTCGATATCAATCTGACCGGGGTCTGGCACACCGTCCGGGCCGCCGGGCCGCATCTCGGTCACGGCGCGTCGATCGTGATCGTCGGATCCACGAACGGCGTCAAGGGCGGTGCCGCGGCCGCGCACTATTCGTCGAGCAAACACGCGGTGGTCGGCCTGGCCCGGACCCTCGCCAACGAACTCGGCCCACAGGGCATCCGCGTCAACACCGTGCACCCGGGTTCGGTCGCGACACCGATGATCCTCAACGACGACGTCTACGCGAAATTGGTACCGGGCGCTTCGAATCCGACCCGTGACGACGCTGCCGCGGTACTGGCGCAGCGGACGATCCTGCCGGTGCCCTGGGTGGAGCCGGTGGATATCAGCAATGCCGTGTTGTTCCTCGCGTCCGACGAGTCCCGGTACGTCACCGGAATCCAGCTCGTCGTCGACGCCGGACTTACTCAGAAGGTGTGACATGGGACGGGTTTCGGGAAAAGTAGCGCTGGTCACCGGCGCAGCACGGGGAATCGGACGAGCGCAGGCGATCCGGCTCGCCGAGGAAGGCGCCGATATCGTCGCACTCGATATCTGCGGACCGGTGGAGACGGTGGTCGTTCCGCCGGCCACCGAGGAAGACCTCGCCCGAACCGCGCGAGCGGTGGAGAAGACCGGGGCGCGGATCATCGCCACCACCGTCGACGTCCGCGACGGCGCGGCGCTGCGTCAGGTGGCCGATCGGGCGGTGGACGAATTCGGCGGCCTGGACGTAGTGTGCGCGACGGCCGGGATCACCTCCAGCGCACCCGGTCTGCAACTGACCGAGCAGCAGTGGCAGACGATGCTGGACGTCAACCTGACCGGCGTATGGCAGACCTGCAAGGCGACCGCGCCGCATCTCATCGCGCGCGGCAGCGGATCCATGATCCTGACCAGTTCGATCGCCGGCCTGGTCGGCCTGGTCGGTGTAGCCCACTACACCGCCGCCAAACACGGTGTGGTCGGACTGATGCGGTCGCTCGCCCAGGAACTGGCCCCGCACGGCATCCGGGTCAACTCGGTGCATCCGACGAACGTGGACACTCCGATGATCCAGAACGATATGGTCCGCCGCTCGTTCCGCCCGGACCGGGAGAACCCCACCCGTGAGGAATTCGCCGAAGCCGCGAAAACCATGAACATGCTGCCGATCCCGTGGGTGGAACCGGTCGATATCGCCAACGCGTCACTGTTCCTGGCTTCCGAGGAGGCCCGCTACATCACCGCGATCACCCTCCCGGTCGACGCCGGCAGCACCCAGCGGTAGGGCCAGCGCATCTCGGCTCACCAGGCTGTCGCACAGTGAGCCGAGATCGACGCGACGATGAGCTGGGACTCCGGGCAGCAGGCCACAGCACAGCAGTGCTGCGTGCCTCGCCCGAGCCGCGAGCCACGCAGATGATCCCGCGGTCTGCGCATTCGTGCTGGCCGGTATGGCGCGACAACTCCTCGGTCTCGACGGCAATGTCGGTGCGGCCGACGCGCTGGAGTTGATACGGATAGCCCGCGCTGGATCGTCTCGGCCTGGCGGAAGCGCGCGCGATCCAGGGCGAGATGGAGGAAGCATGCCGGGTAGGTAATGATGCGCTGTCCACCGTTGAACGGACCCGGTCACGTGCAACGCGCCTCCGAGGTCCGGGTGATGGACTTCGACGAGGCAGGCGGGGAAGCGTACGAAGCGGGGAAGCGTACGAAGCGGCGAACGAAGCTGTGCTCGGATCGGCCGACCGTCTGGTCGCGGCATTATCGCGAGTTCACCTGGCGTAATTCGGAAGCGCTGCGCGGGGACCTGATCGAGGCGGTGGCGGCCCTGAAGGAGGAACCGGGCTCGGATATCGCGATCAGCGGCTCGGTTTCCGTGGTGCGCCAGTTGCTGGCCGCCGATCTGCTGGACGAACTGCATCTGCTGATCCACCCGATCGTCGTCGGCAAAGGTCTGCGGCTGTTCGAGAACAGCGAGACACTGCCGTTGCGCCTGCTCTCCTCGACCACGTTCACCACGGGCGTAGTCCACCTGGTCTACCGCCGTGCCGAGTCGTTCGGCTCCGGCGGGTACGAGCAGGCGACGGCTCATCTGCGCGCCGACGCCTGACGAGTCGAATCCATCAGGACTTGCGGGTCAGGAAGGCCATGACCGCAGATTCGAAGGCGGCCTTCTGCTCGATCATCGCCCAGTGACCGCAATCCGGGAACACGTGCAGTTCGGCGCGCGGGATCGTGCGCATCGGGATCAGGGCCATATCCAGCGGGCTCACCCGGTCGTCGCGACCCCAGGTGACCAGGGTCGGTGCCTTGACCTTGTGCAGCATCGCCCACGGTGGCGGGGTGTCGGCAGCCTCCATGGCACGGACCATCCCGGTGAACGCGGCCTTGCTGTACATGCGCCGGGCGCTGTCGAGGGTGGCCGGATCGGTGGCTTGGGCCCAGCGTTCCTCGATCATCTCCTCGGTGACCAGCGCCGGGTCGTAGACCATCGAATGCAGCCAGGCGATGAGCCGTTCCCGGGTGGGGTTCTCGGTGAAGTCCTGGAGCAGCCGGATACCCTCGCCCGGGCCCGGGCTGAAGAGATTCTTGCCGATCCCGCCGATGGTCACGATCTTGCCGACCCGGTCGGGGTGGGCGATCGCGTAGTTCAGCGCGACCCCGCCGCCCATCGAATTGCCGACGATATCGACCTGGTCGAGACCGAGCGCGTCCATGAACCGGACCACCGAGTCGAGGGCGGTGATCATCGGATGGCCGCCGAAATCGTCACTGACGCCGAACCCGGGGAACTCCAGGATCAGGGTGCGGAAGCGTTCGGCGAAGAAGTCGAGGTTGCCGCGGAAATTACGCCAGCCCGTGACGCCGGGCCCGGAACCGTGCAACAGCAGCAGCGGTGTACCCGCGCCTGCTTCGTAGTACCGCAGCACTCCGGCGTCGGTGCGGACTTCGCGCAGTTCGTGCGCGGTACTGGACTCCGATGTCATCGTCGACCTCCATCTCGGCGTAGTTCTGTGGATCAGGCTGCCAGTTCCACGCCGACCACTCACCGGGCGTTCCCGGTGAGTGGTCGGGCGGCCGGTTCAGCCCAGGCGGCCCGGAACGGGTTCGCGGCGGAGCCCGTCGGTGGCCAGATCCCCCTCGGCGACAGCGCGTTCGATCGAATCACGCAGCGCCGGACAGGTCGGGATCCAGTTGCTGTGCTCGCCCAGGGCCGCCCGGCGGGCGAATTCGGGGCAGGCGGATTCGGCGTCGTCGAGCCATTGCACACTGGTGTGACTGGGACTGAACTTCTCGACCAGCACTCGGTTTCCGCAGTTGGCGCACTGTACGGGCTGCACGGGTCACTCCTTCGTCGCGGCGTGGCGGGCGGCGATATAGCCGAACACCATCGCGGGCCCGATGGTGGCGCCGGCGCCCGCGTAGTCGTTGCCCATGACCGCGGCGGAGGTGTTGCCGGCGGCGTACAGGCCGTCGATCACGGACCCGTCCGCGCGCAGCACCTGGGCATTTTCGTTGTACACCAGACCGCCCTTGGTGCCCAGGTCACCGATGCGGATCCGCAGGGCGTAGAACGGGGCGTGGTCGAGGAAATCGAGGGTGGGGTGCGGCAGCGACGGGTCGCCGTAATAGTTGTCGTAGGCGCTCTCGCCGCGGGCGAACTCGGTATCGCGACCGCCCGGTACCGACTCGTTGTACCGCCGCAACGTCGCTTCGAGCGCGTCGGCCGGAACACCGATCTGCCCGGCGAGCTCGCCGACGGTGGCCGCGCTGCGGATCAATCCCGAGGAGAGCCATTCGGCGGGGAACTTCTGGCCGGGCAGGATCCCGCCGATCGGATAGCGGCTCTTGGCTTTTCCGTCGAACAGCAGCCAGGCGGGATCGTGGCCGCCGGCCAGCTGCGCGTGCACGAACGTGACGTAGGGCGCGGCCTCGTTGGTGAACCTGGCACCGGAGCCGTCGACGATGATCGAGCGCGGGATCGACCGTTCCGAGACCAGGACCTGGTTGATCCCGTCGGGCCGCTGGAACGACGGCATCCACCACGCGTCGTCCATCAGATCCACGGCGGCACCGGCCTGTTCACCGGCGACGATCCCGTCGCCGGTGTTGTCGGCGGAGGCGGCGCTGAAATTGTCGCGACCGCCGCTGGGTAGATGCTGTTTGCGCAGCGCCTGGTTGTATTCGAAACCGCCGGTGGCCAGCAGTACACCGTCGCGGGCCCGGATCCGCAGCTCCCGGCCGTCACGTTCGGCCACTACCCCCAGCACCGCGCCCGATTCGTCGGTGATCAGCGAGCGCATCGGGGTGTTCAGCCACAGCGGCACCCCGGCGTCGCGCAGGGCCAGGCGCAGCCGGGCGATCAGGGCACGACCCAGCGTATCCATATTCCGGCGCAGGACCACGGCTTTCACCGCGCGCAAGCCGGTGAGCAACGCGGTCCACCGAGCCTTCCAGGTCCGGGTCACCATGTTCAGCTGGACGAAATCCTTGGACGTGATGAACAACCCGGGCGGCGTGGCGAGCGCAGCCGGGCGCAGGTAGGCCTCATCGGCACCCAGTTTCTTCAGGTCCACCGGTAACGGTTCGATCGAACGCCCGGCGGGACGGCCGCCGGGCGCCTCCGGGTGGTAGTCGGAATAGCCGGTGCACCACTGGAACCGCAGATGCGGACCGGTGCGCTCCAGGAAGTCCAGCATGGCCGGGCCCTCGTCGATGAACGCGTCGAGATTGGCCGAGGGCACCCGGTCGCCGACCACCGCGTCCAGGTAGGCGCGGACATCGGCCCGGGAGTCACCCAACCCTTCGCGCAGCAGCACCGGGTTGTTCGGTACCCAGACCCCGCCGCCGGACAGCGCCGTACTGCCGCCGTAGTAGCCGGCCTTCTCGATGACCAGGGTGTCCGAACCCCGGTCGGCGGCGGCCAGGGCGCCGGTGAGGCCACCGGCGCCACTGCCCACGACCAGGAATCCCACCTCGTGATCCCAGTGCTGTTCGGTTGGGGACACGGATATCTCTTTTCTCGCGGAGCTGCAGACCTCAGCCGAAGCTGATGTCCTCGGAGGACCAGAACGCGCGCATGCTGGTGATCCGCGCGTCCTCGTCGAAGGTCATGACGTCGATGGGTTCGACGGTGATGGTCTGGTCACCGGTTTCGGTGACCACCCGGAAGCCGAAGGCGGCGCTGTCGCCACTGACCCGCAGGCTGAGCAGTTCGGTACTGCGGCGCGCGGATTCCAGGCTTCCGTAGAACTTCTCGATGGCCGCGCGCCCGGTGTGCGACGGACTGCCCACCGGGTCTTCCAGGGTGGCGTTCTCGTCGTAGAGGGCGGCGATATCGGCCGCCGTGCCGGTGGCGACGGCGTCGAGGTAGCGGCGGACGGCCGCGCGGATACGGTCGGGTTCGGGCATGGGGTGTTCCTGTTCAGGTCGGGGGCACACGGTTCGGGCCGCCCATGGGTGGGTGCGTCGCGATGGTCGGCGTCAACGGCCGAGGATGTCGAGTACGGCGAGATGACCGAACAGCATCGAGGCGCCGATCGGGTTGCCGCCGCCGGGATACACGGTGCCGCTCACCGCGGCCATGGTGTTGCCCGCGGCGTAGAGACCGGGAATCGGTGCGCCGTCACGGCCGAGCACGCGGGCCGCGGTATCGGTCCGCAACCCGCCCTTGGTACCGAGATCGGACAGGCCGAACGCGGCGGCGTGGAAGGGCCCGCGCTCGATCGGCACCAGCGGCAGTTCCCCTTCGGAGAATGCGCGGTCGTAGGCCTCGTCGCCGCGGCCGAAATCGGTATCGGCGCCGGCGGCGACCATCGCGTTGTACCGCTGCACCGTCTCGACCAGGTTCGCGGGCGGCACGCCGATGACGGTGGCCAGCTCCTCCAGTGTGTCGGCGGTATGCCAGAGCCCGGCGGCCTCGTACTTCTCGGTTTCGACCATCGATACGTTGGTGGCCTGTACCGGCGGCCGCACGCCGTCCCGGTCGTCGTAGATCATCCAGTACGGCAGGGTCAGGGTGCCGTCGCGCAGCCGGTCGATCGCCGCCCGGCCGAGCCGGTCGTAGGGCGCGGATTCGTTGACGAACCGCTTACCGTCCTGGTCGACGAAGATCCCGCCGGTGAACCAGAGCGCGAAGGCCGACCGCCCGTCCGGATGGGTGAGCCCGGGCGACCACCACGCCTGGTCCATCAGATCGGTATCGGCCCCGGCGGCGATACCCGCCCGATGCGCCTTGCCCTGATTTCCGGGCGGACCCATCGTGTCGCGGGCGGCACCGGGGACGCCGTAGCGGCTGCGCATCTCGTCGTTGCCCTCGAACCCGCCGGCCGCCAGCACCACACCGCGCCGGGCCCGGATCGCGATCGTGCCCTCGGGTCGTTCGATCCGCGCGCCGATCACTGCCCCGGCCTCGACGATCAACTCCACCAGCGCGGCGTTCCGGTACAGACGGACCTCCGGGTAGCTCGACAGCGCGCGCAGGAAGCGACCGATCAGCGCCTGTCCGCCGATCAGGAGCTCCGGCGGCTCGGCGCCGAGCCGATCGGTGTCCAGCGGGCCGCGCAGGTGTTCGCGCAGGTCACCGAGTTCGGCGGCCGGTAGCGGGACGGGGACGATATGGCGCTGACCGTCCAGCCGCGCTTTCGGGGCCGCGCCGAAATAGTCCGGCCAGGGGTACATCTGGAATTCGAAATGCGCGTCGCTCTCCAGATATTCGACGAGATCGCGGCCGCGGCGCACATAGGTTTCCTGGAGTTCGGGCGGCGTCCGGTCCCCCACCACCGCGCGGTAGTAGGTGAGCGCGTCGTCGAGAGTGTCGTCGGTACCGGCACGCTCCAGCACCGGGTTGCACGGGAACCAGACCCCGCCGCCGCCCGAGTACGCAGTGGTACCACCGAATTTGTCGGTCGCCTCCACCACGGCCACCGACAGACCCTCCCGCGCCGCGGTGTAGGCGCCGGCGAGCCCGCCACCAGAACCCGCCACCAGCACATCCACTTCGTCGTCGAAGTCCACCACTGCTCCACCGCCTCCTCGCGCTGACCTGCCGAGGCCGACGGTAGGTCCGGTATCCGGCGCGCGCGAACGCTTCTCCCGGTCACCGGGAGAACCCGCGAATCAGGTGAATGTGCCGGTCAGCGGGAGAAGGGCCTCCCGCGCGGGTGAGCTCTCCCTACCGTCGCAGCAGAACCCCGGACACCCGAGCAGCTGGAGGCACTGTGAACCCCGGAAACCCCTCGTCACCCGGCCGGACCCGAGTCGATGTGGCGGTCGTCGGCGCGGGTATCGCAGGGCTGTACGCGCTGCACCGGTTCCGCGGTAGTGGCCTGACGGTGCGGGTGTTCGAGGCCGCGGACGGCGTGGGCGGGGTGTGGTACTGGAACCGCTATCCCGGCGCCCGCTGCGATGTGGAGAGCGTGGACTATTCGTACTCCTTCGACGAAGACCTCCAGCAGGAGTGGAACTGGAGCGAGAAGTACGCCGCACAACCGGAGATCCTGGCCTATCTCGAACACGTCGCCGACCGCTTCGATCTGCGCCGCGATATCGAATTCGGTACCCGCGTCACCGGTATCGCCCTCGACGAATCGACCATGACCTGGCAGGTCGATACCGATACCGGGAGCGCCGTCACAGCCCGGTTCGTCGTGCTGGCCACCGGCCCGCTCTCGAATGCCAACACCCCGGCGATCGACGGTCTGGGCTCCTTCGCCGGGCAGCTGCTGCACACCTCGGCCTGGCCACACGACGGGGTCGATCTCGGCGGGCAGCGGGTCGGCGTGATCGGTACCGGATCCTCCGGTATCCAGGCGATACCTGTCCTCGCCGAACAGGCCGCGCAGTTGCATGTGTTCCAGCGCACCGCGAACTACAGCGTGCCGGCCGGAAACACCCGCCTCGACGACGATATCCGCCGTGAGCAGAAGGCGAACTACGCGCAGCGGCGACGGCTGTCGATGGCCAGCGGCGGCGGATCGCCGCATCGCGCCCACCCGCAGTCGGCGCTCGAGGTGAGTGCGCAGGAGCGGCGCGCCGCCTATGAGCAGCGCTGGCAACTGGGCGGTGTGCTGTTCAGCAAGACCTTCCCCGACCAGCTCACCGATCCGGATGCCAATGACACCGCCCGGTTGTTCTGGGAGGACAAGATCCGCGCCGAGATCGACGACCCCCGGGTGGCCGAACTGCTCATCCCTCGCGATCATCCCATCGGCACCAAACGCATCTGCACCGATACGGGCTACTACCGCACCTACAACCGGGAGAACGTGCGGCTGGTGGATCTGCGGGCCACGCCGATCGACCGGATCGACGCGGGTGGACTGCACACCACGGAGTCGTACTTCCCACTGGACACTCTGGTGCTGGCCACCGGGTTCGACGCGATGACGGGATCGGTGGCCAAGATCGCGATCACCGGCCGCGACGGCCGGACGCTGAACGAAACCTGGCGCGAGGGCCCCGCGACCTATCTGGGGCTCGGTATCCCCGGCTTCCCGAACCTGTTCAACCTCACCGGGCCGGGTAGCCCGTCGGTACTCGCCAATATGGTGCTGCATTCGGAACTGCACGTGGATTGGGTGGCGGAAGCGATCGGTTTCGTCGACGGGCGCGGCGCGAAAGGGATCGAGGCCCGGGCCGACGCCGCGGCGGCCTGGGTCGCCGAATGCGCCGACCGGGCTGCCGGGACGCTGATGACCCAGGCGAACTCGTGGTACCTGGGCGCCAACATCCCGGGCAAACCGCGAGTGTTCATGCCGTTCGTCAGCGGTTTCGGGGTGTACGGCGAGATCATCGCCGAGGTCGCGGCCGCCGAGTACAAGGGTTTCGATCTGCTGGGTTGAGGTGGCGAATGCGTGGCGCGCCCGCCCGCTCAGCGGTAGTCATATGCCGGACCGGAATATGATCACTGATAGCATTCGGCGAATGACGACGAGCGAATCCGACCAGGCGCAGATCAATCTGCCGCCGACCAGCTGGGCGGTGCTCGCCATGCTCTCCTACGAGGAGGAGATCTCCGGGTACGACCTGAAGAAATGGGCCGACTGGAGTATCCGCTATTTCTACTGGAGCCCTTCCTACAGTCAGATCTACTCGGAGCTGAAGAAGCTCGAACGGCACGGGTTCGCGCATTCGCGGGTCGACGCCGACAACGCCATGCGCGGCCGCCGCCTCTACCGGATCACCCCGGCCGGCCGGGCCGCCGTCACCGCCTGGACCAACAGCGCCCCGGTCGACCCGCCCATGCTGAAGCACCATGTGATGCTGCGGATCATGTTCGGGCATCTGAGCTCACCCGACCGGCTCAAAGAGATCCTGCGCGACCATATCGCCGATGCCGAACGGCTCGAACGCAGCGCCGCCGTCGACGCGGCCGCCGCGAAATCGGAACCGGGCTGGGCCTATTCGCAGATCGTGCTGCAGTGGGCCGAACGGTACTACGCCTCCGAACGCGACCTCGCCCAGCAGCTCATCGACGATATCGACGCGGCCGAAACCGCGCTGAAAGCCGCCGAACACGACGACCAGGCCGACTACCCACATCCGACCCCGGGCCGGTGGCGTGAGGTCGAGCAGCGGGTCAAGGAAGAAGACCCACAGCGGCGTTGACGCCGATCAGGTGAGGATCGGCCCGGTACTCGCACAGAAACTGTGGCAAACCCGGTCCCGGACGATCGATTCCGGGCACTCGGGGTCGAACCAGCGATCGACCAGACCCCAGTGCACCGGATGCGCCAGATAGGCGCCCGACAACCCGGCGAGATCAGTGAACTCCTGCTCCCATACGTGCGTCCATTCCGCTGAGCCCGTGGCCCGGTCCACCCGGCTCAGCCGCCAAGCGCGGATGGTGTCGATATGACGGGGCATCCGCAGCAGGTCGGCCTCGAATTCGGCGAGCGCTGCCGCCGGTGCCCGCGGATCCGCCCGCAACAGCAGGGTACGGAACACCGCACCGCTGTGCCGGGGTTCGGCCACCCCGCCTATACCGGGCCCGTGGTCGGCCCCGTCGATTCGCGGGACCTCCGGCCGGTCGCACACCTCGGCCACCCGGGACCCGATCGCGTGCGCCGACCCGGTTCCGGCGCAGCTCAGGCGGAGCAGGATATCGCCACCGTTGCGTACCCCGGGCAACGTCGGTTCGACCAGCGCACGCGACGCGGCGCCGGTGACGGCCCGCAGCTCGGCGAGCAGGGTGTCGATCTCGTCGGCGCCGGTCCCCGGCGCGAGGTGGATCAGGCGGGTGACCTCATACATCGGCGAGCACCTCGATATCGGCGGCCGCGGCCGCCGATTCGCGCGTGCGTCGCGCGATCAGATGATCCACTTCCGCCCACCACCGGCCCGGTTCCGGATCCGGTCTGCCCTGCCAGGTCATCTCCCACCAGCCGGCGGGCCCGTCGAGTTGCCAGGTCACGGTGATCGTATTGGACCGGTCGTCGAACCACAGCGGCGGCGCGACCAGAATCTGCGCCAAGGTCATTCCGCGCCCGATCGCACCGGGTACGTACTCCGCGAGATAGCGGTCCACGAATTCCCGTGCGCGGCCGGGCATCGTCTCGATCCGATCGACGATATAGACCTTCGGTGCACCCATCACCCCACGGTATGGCCGGGCCGGGCCGCCCGGCCGGGACCGGCCCACTCTCCGGGAGGAGCGGCTCCACCGGCGCTCTCGCGGATCTACGGTGACCCGACCAGGGATGCGGCCGGTGCCCCGCCGGCCACGAGATCGAGGAGGCCGCCGATGGAATCCGGAGCCGTGCGCGACGCGGAACCCGAACTGCTTCCCGAGGTGGCCGCTCTGCTCGCCACCCTCGACAGCGGATTCCCCGATGTCACCACGTTGACCGCGCCGGAGCTGCGGGCGATCGTCCGCTCTCGCCGCGCCCCGCTGCAGTGGCTGCCGGCCATGCGCGATGTACACAACCTGACCATCGCCGGCCCGGGCGGCGCCCTGCCGATCCGGATCTACCGGCCCCGCCGGGACGCGTCCGCGCTCCCGGTGATCGTGTTCGCGCACGGCGGCGGATTCGTGTTCTGCGATCTGGACAGTCACGACGAGTTCTGCCGGTCGATGGCCGAGGGGGTCGGCGCGGTCGTGGTGTCGGTGGACTACCGCCTCGCCCCGGAACATCCCGCGCCCGCCGCACACGAGGACATGTACGCGGCAGTGGTCTGGGTCGCCGAGCACGCCACCGAGTACGGCGGCGACCCCGCGGCCCTGGTGGTGGCCGGGGACAGCGCGGGCGGTAACCTCGCCGCCACCGTGGCGCTGGCGGCCCGTGATCGAGGCGGCCCCCCGATCGCCGCGCAACTCCTGCTGTACCCGGTGATAGACGACGATTTCGACACCGAGTCCTACCGCCGCTTCGGTACCGGCTACTACAACACCGCGGCGGCGATGCGCTGGTACTGGCGGCAGTACGCACCGCACGGCACCGGCGACCCGCGTCTGATCCCGACCCGGGCGGACTCCCTGACCGGGCTGCCGCCCGCCGTGGTGATCACCGCCGAACTCGATCCGCCCTGTTCGTCCGGTGACGGCTACGCGCGACTACTCGGCGAAGCCGGTGTCGCGGTGAGCCATCGTCGTTACGACGGACTGTTCCACGGATTCCTGACGATTCCGGCGCTCTCGGTCACCCGCACGGCCCGTGACGAGATCTGGGCAATGGTGCGCGCCGCGCTTCCGGCCCGCTAGAGAGTGTCCTCAAAGCCAGATGAGCAGGGTGGCCAGGTCGAGCATCCCGCGGTAGGACGTGGCGGTCTTGTCGTAACGGGTGGCG
>NZ_JBSFDZ010000036.1:11846-42081 GCF_053594175.1 Nocardia sp. NPDC001965 | reverse complement strand
GGTCCTCGGTCAATTCATGCCTACGTGCCACCACGACCACACATCAAATCAAACCGGCACCTCAACCGCCCAGACTTTGAGGACACTCTCTAGCGCGACCCGCGCACGAACCGGTTCCGGACGGCAGCCGCCCGGAGCCGGCAGGTGCACCTGGCGGGCCGCGGTGTACCCGGCCTAGCGTCACACCATGACCACCACAGCAGTCGTCACCGGCGCCGGCCGCGGTATCGGGCTCGCCATCGCCCGTCACCTCGCCGATACGGGCCACCTGGTCGTTCTCACCGATATCGACGGCGCGGCCGCACAACGGTCCGCCGCCGAGATCGGCCGGGGCGCGGTCGGGTTCGCCCAGGATGTCCGCGAGATCGCCACCCACCGCGCGATCGCCGAGCGGGCCGCGGCCCTGGGACGGCTGACCGTCTGGGTGAACAACGCCGGAGTGCTGTACGCGGGCGACGCCTGGACCCATCCGGACGAGGAGATCGCCACTATCCTCGATGTCAACATCCGCGGGGTAGTGGCAGGGTCGGCGGCCGCGATCGGGCAGATGGGGCCGGCGGGCGGAGCGATCCTCAATATCGCCTCGCTCTCGGCGCTCACCCCGGTGCCCGGGCTGGCCCTGTACGCCGCGACCAAGGCGGCCGTCCTGTCCTATACGACCTCGCTGCAGGGCGATCTCCGGCACGCCGGATTGCCGATCCGGGTCCGCGCCCTGTGTCCCGATGTGGTGCGCACGCAAATGGTCACCTCGCGTGCCGCGGATCCCGGTGCCGCATTGCTTTTCGCCGGACCGGAACCGATGGACGAGGACGCGGTCGCCCGGGCGGGGCTGGCGCTGATGGAGAGCCGGCAGATCTTCCGGGTGATGCCCCGATGGCGCGGCGCGCTGGTCCGCGGCGTCGATGTGGCGCCGGCGTTCGGCCTGCGACTGGTCTCCCTGATGCGCAAGCTCGGCGATCGTCGGCAGGCCCGTACCTGACCGCCCGCTCGCTCAGACGTACTGCAGGGCGGCGGTCTGCGACTGGTGGGGCCTCGGCACCGGGCTCAGCGGCCGAGCCTGCTGAAGGGTGGGATGCACCCGGACCCGCCCGTCCTCGACATTGCGCCAGATGCCGAGGGCGGTCATCCGCACCGGCGCGGCCAGACGGTGGTCGAAGGCCATCCGGTCGACCGGTCCGCAGATGGATACCGCGGCCACTGCCTGACCGATCTCGCCGACCGGTGCCGCGACACATCCGAAACCGGACAGCGATTCCTCGCGTTCGAAGGCGATACCGTGCGCCCGAACCTTGGCCAGTTCGGTGCGCAGCTGTGCGGCGGTGGCGATGGAATAGCGGGTACTCGGCCGGACGGGGCCGGCACCGAACACATCGCCGCGTTCGCCGTCGGCGTAGGCGAGGATCGCCTTGCCGACCGCCGTACAGTGCGCGGGCTGGCGGCCGCCGACCCGGGTCGGCACCGCGCCCGCGAGCCGGCCGCCGATCTTGTCCAGATACACCACATCGGTGCCGTCGAGTACGGCCAGATGCACCACGTATCCGGTGGTGCGGTGCAGTTCGTGCAGGAAGGGCACGGCGGCGCGGTGCAGCCGGTCCTGGTGCACCGCGAGCGAGCCGAGCTCCATGAGACGTAGTCCCAGTTCGTAGTCCCGGCCGTCGCGGCGCAGCCAGCGCAGTTGAACGAGCCGCTCCAGAATGCGGTGCGCCGAGGACCGGGGTAGCCCGGTGCGGCGCACGATCTGCGCGAGCGTGAGGCGCCCCGGGCCCTCGAACGCGTCGAGAACGAGCGAGACGCGATCGAGCACAGCGCTCGGGGTGGCGGCGTCGGCCTGGATTGTCATGAAGCCCTCCATTGGGTCTACGAAGTCATGCCCCCAACCGGATATGCCGAATAGGCATATTCCTATTAGTACCATCTGCTTGTGGTAGCTGTCACACGAATCGCAAAGGTTGGCCGAAAATCACGAACGGCCCCCCGGCCGAGCGAAAACGCTCGGCCGGGGGGCCGTCCACACCGTGATTTCTACATCGCGGCCAGCGGTTCGCTACCGGACCAGTCGTGACCCCAGTAGCTGTCCGCGGTGATCTCCTCCGCCGTGTAGTACTTCTCGTCGACCCGCATCCCCTCGGTCCCGAACTCGATATCCCAGCCGCCGGGGGCGCGCACATAGAACGACACCATTTTGTCGTTGGTGTGCCGGCCCAGCGTCGAGGACACGGAGAACCCGTCCTTCGCGACCCGGTCCAGCGCCTGACCCACCGCGTCCAGCGAATCGACCTCCACCATGATGTGCACCAGACCGGGCGCACCCCCGTGCGGCGCCGGGCACAGGGCCAGGCTGTGGTGTCGTTCGTTCACTCCGAGGAAGCGGATCCGGACCGGTCCGAACTCCGGCGGCGCCGGCACCCGGAACGCACCGCGCGGCAGGAAGCCGAGCACCTCGGTATAGAACTCGAACGCGCCGCCCAGATCCATGGTCGGCAGCACCACATGCCCCAGGCCTTGGGCTCCCGTGACGAACCGCGCGCCGAACGGGGTCACCACCGGACTGTGATCGAGGACCGGACCGTGGAAGATCTCCAGCGTGGCCCCGGCCGGATCGGTGAAGGTTATCGCCTCCTCGACCCGGCGGGCGTCGGCATCCGCCGAGGACAGCGCTTCCACCGCGACCCCGGCCTTCGACACCGCCTCCCGGACCCGCCGCAGCGCCGCGCCGTCGCGGACCTCCCAGCCGATCCGGATCACCTCGTCGGTATCCCCGGGCACCACCACGATTCGCGCCGCCCGCTCGTCCATCCGCAGGTACAGGGCGTTCTCGTCCGGTCCCGATCCCTCCGCGAAGCCGAGCACACCGAAGGCGAACTGCCGCCAGCGCTCCATATCCGTGGTCTGGATCTGCACATAGCCCAGGCTCTTGATATCGGTCATTGTTCGATATGTCCTTGTCGTTCGTCTCGTCCCGGCCGGTCAGATCATCGAGCGCAGATGATCGGCCGGATCGAATCCCATCGAGCTCAGCGCCGCGGCGTGGTACACGGTGCTGGGTACGTGAATGGCATGGTTGAGGCCGGCGTGCGCGTCGCGCCAGTACCGCTGCAGCGGTTTGTCCATCCGCAGCGCGTTACCGCCGGACCGGGCGAAGATCTGGTCCACGGCCATCACCGCGCGCCACGCCGCCCGCACCTGGGTACGGCGCACGGCCGCCCGTTCGGCGAAATCCACCTCGCCGCCGGACTCGACGATGCCCCAGACGCGGTCCACATTGGCGAGCAGTTCCTGCCGCGCGGCGTTGATATCGGCGGCGGCCTCGCTGATCGCGAACAGCACGTAGGGATCGTCCTTGACCGCCGTGCCCTGCGCGCCCACCCGGCCCCGCTGGTAGTCCAGATGCGCGGCCAGTGCGCCCTCGGCGATCCCGATCACCGCCGCGCTGATACCCAGCGGGAACATCGTCGACCACGGCATCTTGTACAGCGTTTCGGTGACGCCGTACTCGCGCTGCGCGGTGCCGTCGATGACATGGTCACCGTTCATCACCCGATAGGAGGGCACGAACGCGTCGCGGACGATGATGTCCTTGGAACCGGTCCCCTTCAACCCCACGACATTCCACGAATCCTCCACGATCTCGTAGTCGGACCGGGGCAGGATCATGTGCAGCATGGTCGGCGGGGCGGCGATACCGCCCTTTTCGTCGCCGAGCATGGCGCCGAGGAAGATCCAGTCACAGTGGTCGGTACCCGAGCTGAACTGCCAGCGGCCGTTGAAGATATAGCCGCCGTCCACCGGACGGGCGATACCGGTCGGCGCGTACGGCGACGCCATCCAGGTGTCGTTGTCCGCGCCCCACACCTCTTCCTGCACCAACGGATCGGCGAAGGCGAGCTGCCACGGATGGACACCGACGATGCCGCAGATCCAGCCGGTGGCCGGATCGAGCGCGGCCGCCGCCATCACCGATTCGGCGAACTCCCGCGGATGCGCCTCGAAACCGCCGTACTTCTTCGGTTGCAGCAGCCGGATCGGCCCGGCGGTCTTCAGCAGTTTCGCCGTCGAATCCGGAAGCCGGCCGAGCGCTTCGGCCTCGGGGGACTGGTCGCGGAGCTGATCGGCGATCGCCGCGAGATTGTCGAGAACATTGGTCATGTCGAGGTTCCTCGGGGATGACGCGCACGGTGTTCGCCCGGCGCGGGAAGGGGTTGAAAGGTCAGGCCGTGGTGTCGAGTACCGCGCCGCGGGCGATATTGTCCGCGACCTCGGCCTCCCAGCTGGACACTGCGCGTTCGGTGTCGATCTCGAATTCGAACCGTTTGGTCATGTCCTCGGTGACGTCCTCGATGTCCACGTAGAACTGCTGGTACCAGCGGCGCAGCTGATAGACCGGGCCGTCCTCTTCGGAGAGCAGCGGGTTGTCGATGGGCGCCTTGTTCTTCCAGATCTCGACATCCTGTTCGAAACCCACCTCGACACCGCGGGCGAACTGCGCGGCCATCGCCTCGGCGTCCGCGTCCGACATGCCCTGCGGTTTCTTCACCATCGCGCCGTACTGCAGCACGAACGAATTCGCCGTGACCGGATAGTGGCAGTTGATCAGCACCGTTTCGATCGTCATACCCTGCGCCTCGTTCCACAGCCAGTCGATCATGTAGGAGGGGCCGAAATAGGAGGCGTCCGAGCGCAGTGCGGAATTCGGATCGTCGTAGCTGGTACCGACATTGATATCGCCGCGCGGCGTGGACCGCATGTACTGGGTCGCCACATGGCCTTCGAAGACATTCTTGAAATAGCGCGGGAAGGAATAGTGGACGTAGAAGAAGTGGGCCATATCGACGACGTTGTCCACGATCTCGCGACAGTTGGACCCCTCGACGTACAACGTGTTCCACGTCCAGTCGGTCCACTCCGCGGTACCGTAACCCTCGAGCTGCGGAATGGTCACCTCGTCGGTGGGTTTGCTGCCCTGCGGGTCGTGCCAGACGAACAGCTGACCGTTGCGTTCCAGTGTCGGCCAGGCCCGGGTCCGGGCCAGCGGCGGTACCCGCCGGGCATACGGGATCCCGGTGCATTTCCCGTTCCCGCCCCAGCGCCAGTCGTGGAACGGGCAGGCGATGGAATCGCCTTTGACCGTGCCCTGCGCGAGGTTGCCGCCCATATGGCGGCAGTAGGCGTCGAGTACGTGCAGCGTGTCGTCGGTCTCGGAGCGGAAGACCACCAGGGTCGTCCCGAAGGCCTTCACCTCGTGCGGCTGTCCGTCGCGGAACGATTTCGCCAGGCCCAGGCAGTGCCAGCCGCGCGCGAACCGGGTCGGGGCCGCGGCCGCCTCGATCTGCCTGTATTCGTCTGTACCGTGCTGGGATCGCCCGTTCGGTGCATGAGCCGGCATCGGAACCTCCATGTTCGGAGCGGAGTTGAGTAACTGCGCCGATAGTGACGTGGAACATGGGGGTGAACAGTGCTTCGTTCCCGGTCAGTGGAAACGTTTCGACATGCGATCACACCGGAGACCCGGCGGTGGAGACGGTGGCGACCCGGTTTCGGTCCGGAGCAGCAGGGCGGCGGAGGCAGAGGCATCAGCCCGGAAAGTCACGGCCGACGCGTGGCGACACGCTGTCGGCCGCACGGACCCGAGGCACAGCCTCGCCGCACCTCGCGGGCAGGTCGGCGGACGCGGGTAGGAAGACCGGGTAGGGAGACCGGGTAGGGAGACCGGGTAGGGAGACCGGGTAGGGAGAAAGCGGGACTCAGAAGCAGATCGACGCGCTTCCGAGCGGAATGCAGATCACAACCGATCCGGTGACCGGAGCCACCGGCTCCGTAGCGGCCGATGCGACGGGTGCCGCGATGAAGCCCAGCGCCAGGGCAATGGTGCTCGCGGCGAACAGTTTGGTGATTCGGTTCGACATTTCTGATCCTCTATTCGCAGGCCGACCGATTCGTCGACGCACAACTCAGCTTTCGCCGCTCAGGAGGTGGGCACCAGACATGGAACCATGAATATCCGGTGTGGGTGTCACGATCCGATCACCGGTGGAACCGGCGCGGTTACGTCCCGGTGGCGGCCGGATCGGGTAGATCCGGCGCTGGTCGGGCCGATATCGCATGGGGAGAGCTTCCACGTCTCCGGTCCCGGCTCGGCCAGGGGACGAGCCCGGATCGGGCGCGCTGTCCGCTCACCGAGCAAAACGGTCCCTGAGCGGGGTGCGCAGCGTTGTCGCTGGTTACCCGACGTTAGGATTGCGGGATGAGCGCCGACAATCGCCGGGTCCGGTCGTCCGCGCCGGCGGTGCGCGCGAACGGGCGCGAGGACCCGGGTAACGACGTCGCCGCCGGGAAAAAGGAGAGCGCCGAGGCGGCCCGGCCCGTGCGCCGTCGGCCGAAGAACCGCCGGGCACAGATCGCCGCGGCCGCGGCCAACGCGTTCGGTTCGCTCGGATACCACGGCGTGAGCATGGAGGACATCGCCGGTGGGCTCGGCATCAGCTCCGCAGCGCTGTACCGGCACTACCCCAGCAAGTACGCGCTGTTCCAGGAGGAATCGCTGCGGGTCGGCCAGGCCATGGCAGACGCGGTACAGCTCGACCCCGCGGCCGCCGGGACCGAGCCCGAGCAGCGGTTGCGGACGGTACTCGAGGCGTTGTGCGCGGTCACGGTGGCCAACCGGGCCAGTGTGGCGCTGGTGCGCTGGGAGGGTCGCTACCTGGAGCCGGCGGATCGCGAGATCCGGGACGCGCAACAGAACGCGGTACTGGCGGCGCTCGGCACCCGGTTGGCCGCCTGCCGACCGGAGGTGAGCGGCCAAGATCGCCGGGTGCTGGTGGTGGCGCTGCTGTCGGTGATCACCAGTATCGCCGATCATCATGCGACGCTGCCCACCAAAGCCCTTGCGGGGCTGCTCGTCACCACCGCGATGGATCTCGCGGCGGTATCGCTGCCCGAACCCGGTGCCGTCGAACCCGTACAACCGGTGGAGATTCCGGAATCGTTCAAACACGAACTACTGCTGCGCAAAGGTGTGGAGCTCTTCCACGCCCGCGGATATCCGAATGTGAGCGTGGAGGATATCGCCACGGCGGCCGGCCTTTCCGCAGCCTCGGCGGTGTACCGCTTCTACCGGGGCAAAAGCGATCTCCTGGCCGCCGCCTTCCGGCGGGCCGCCGAACGGGTGTCCAGCGCGATCGGTCCCGCCGTCGCGGGAGCGACCGGGCCGCGCGAGGCCCTGGATTCGCTGATCCACCAGTACGTCGAGGGGTCGTTCGCCGAACGCGAGCTCACCTTCGTCTACTACACCGAATTCCAGCACGTTCCCGCCGAGGAGCGCGCCGCGCTGCGCAATGTGCAGCGGCTCAGCGTGGAGGAATGGGCGCGACTGGTCCGGGAGGTCCGTCCGGAACTGTCCGGCCCGCAGGCCCGTTTCCTCGTGCACGCTGCCTTCGCCCTCGTCGTCGACCTGGGTCGCGCGTTCGGCACGGTGGCGACCGCTTCGCAGGAGCGGGTCGCCCTGCTCATGCGCACAATTCTGTACGGTCACTCGCTGCGCTGACACCGACCGGCGGGACCGCCGGTGCTCGGCGGCCGGGTCAGGGCGCCGCGCCGGCGGACAGCGGCGTGATCATCTGGTCGACCAGCCAGTTGCCGTCGATCTTCTGCATTCGCATCACCATGCTCAGCTGTCCCGGCGCGGGTTGCCCCCGGGTACCGAGGCTGCTGATGGTCTGTCCGATCACCACCACGGTCTCCGCCGAAGTGGCATCCGCCGATTTCACGGCGCACTGGATATCGCCGGCCGTGGAGACCACCTGCCCCGCTACCAGCGCCTCCCGAAGTTCGGCGGTGGTGGTCTCGAACTCCTTCTTCCAGTCGCCGGTCGCTCCGGCCGCGACAGCGGAGAAGTACGGATCCAGATTTTTCGCGTCGTAGTTGGCGAGCACCGGAGCGTACCGGCAGGCAGCCTGCCGGGCTTCCTCGTACGCGGCCAGTGTCGTGGATTTGTCCCGCTCCTGGACGTACAGGTAGCCGGCGACCCCTACCGCGCCGAGCAGCAGAACCGCTGCCGCGACGAACGCGGCGATCAACGGCCGGGCGACCGCGGGGCGGCCGCGTGACCGCCCCGCCGCGTCGTCGGCTCGATCAGCGGCCGGCTTCTCCATCGCCACCGCCGATTCCACGGCTTCCCCGGTAGCGGTTTCCGCCGGCTTGTCGTCACTCATTTCTCGTCTACTCCTCAACGGCCCGGGATCGGGCGGGACAGTTCGTCACCGCTGACACCGGGTGGCGGTCCGGCGGTGTTGTCGGGGATATCGGGCCGGGGCGCGTTGGCGGAACCGCGCACCTGCAATGCCGGATCGTCGGTGACACAGTAGTTGTACAACCGGACCCGGGTATCGGCCGCCCGCTCGGTCGGGACCAGCGGAATCGTGTCGTATTCGCAGGTGGGCCGGGGCCAGATGTCGACCAGGGTGTGGAACATTCCGTCGTGTACCGGCACGTTCAGCGCCGCTGTTCCCGCTCGCAGCGCCGGGAAAAGCGCCGCGATCGCCGGCTGCCGCAGTTTCGCGGCCCGGGTGATGGCCACGAAGTTGGTCACCAGGTTCGTGATCGGATCCTGGGTCTCGTCGACGAAGCCACCGAGTGTGGCCAGCTGCCCCGGCGCCAGGTCCAGCAGCCGGCGCACTTCCTGGTCGGCGGCGGTGAGCTGCTGGAACAGCACACCCGCCGAACCGGTCAGCGTCCCGAGATCGGGTTGGGCGTACTGGGTGGTGTCGGCGATGACAGTGAGATTCTCGATGAGTTGCCGGGTCTGCGGCAACAGATTCTCCAGACCGGCCATGGCGCGGCTGATCCCGGAGATCATATTGCGCAGCCGGTCCGGTCCCCCGGCCAGCGCTTTGTCCAGTTCGTCCACGATCACGGTGAGCCGTTCCGGATTGAGCCCGCTGATCATGGCGCTCATATTCGACAGCAGCGAATGCACCGTGACCGGTATCCGGGTGCGCTGCACCGCGACCCGGTCGCCGTCGCGCAGGTAGGGTCCCGTATCCGCGTCGGGCCGGAAGTCCAGGTACTGCTCGCCGACCGCCGACAGCCGCCCCACCACCACGGTCCCACCTACCGGGATCTGCACTCCGGAATCGATTTCGGCGACCGCCTCGATTCCGGTATCCGATACCCGGACATCGGCCACGCGCCCGATCCGGGTGCCCCGGAAGTTGACATCGTTGTCGGCCAGCAGTCCGCCGGATCCGGTCAGGTCCACCGTCACCCGGTAGGTGCTGTTCGGCAGCAGATCGATCCGCAGCACCGAGGTGCCCAGATAGCCACAGCCCACGATCAGCACCATGATCAACCCGATATTCGCGACACCGACCCGGTGCCGGACCAGCCAGTTCCAGAGCGGGATGTTCATCGCGGGCCTTCCTGCGGAGCCGGGCCGGGCTGTGGCGGGCCGGTCAACCGGCCCTGGATCTTCTGCAGTACCTGCGCAAGGCTGCCGATGAAGGCCGGCACATCCGACCCGTCCGGCAACCGGCTGCGCGACGGATCGGTCAGCGCGCCGATACTCAGGTAGGAGACGCGGGCTGCCACTGCCAGGGCCGGGCCTTCGAAGGACTGTTCCAGAGACGGGTACAGCGCGTGCAGACCGTCCAGGGTCTGCCGCAGATTGTCACCCATTGCCGTGAAACCACCCATGAGCCGCCGGATGCTGTCGAACAGGCTGATGAATTCCGGGCTGGTGGTATCGCTGAAATCGCCCAGCGCCGACATGGTCACCGAGATCTTCTGGATCAACCCGGTGATATCCCGGTTGTTCTCCGCGACCAGTCCCAGCAGGTCGGGGAAAGCGTCCGCGGCCTGGCCCAGCTCTTGTTTGCGGGCGGCGAGTTCGCCGGTGAGCACGTTCACGCCGTGCAGCACACCGTCGATATCGGCGGTCCGGGCGTTCAGCGCGCTCAACACCTGGGTCATCTCGGTGATCAGATGCCCCAGTTGCGGCGCCCGACCGGCGAACATCGAATCCATTTCCGCGGTGATCCGCGCGGCCTGATTCAATCCGCCGCCGTTGAGCAGCAGCGATACCGACACCATGAGTTCTTCCACCGAAGCTCCGGCGCCGGTGTGATCGGTATCGATCACATCGCCGTCGGCGAGGATCGGCGCGTTCGGATCCTCCCGGGGGAGGGTCATGGCGACGAAGATATCGCCGAGCGGGGTGCCCTGCCGCAGCTCCGCCGTGGTGCCCTGCGGCAGCCGGATGTCCCGGCGGATGAGCATCTGCACATCGGCGACGAAATCGGTGGTGGAGATATCGGTGACCACCCCGATATCGGTGCCGCCGATCTTCACATGGGCCCGATCCGGCAGATTCAGCGCATCCTGGAACCGCACCCGCAGGGTGTACCCCGGCCCGCCGATACCGGGTTCGGGCATCGGCACATTCTGCACCGTGAGCGCACCACACCCCGGCAGAGCGAGTACGGCTGCCGTCACCACGACCAGCAATCTCCGGTACATCCGGTTCCCACTCCTCATCGGGTCATGCCCAGTAGTGCGGCGGTGATCCCGAAATCCGGTCCGAAGTCCTGGACGCGGCCGGTGCGGCATCCGTCGGAGCGCATCTGGACGCGTTCGCAGAAGGTGGACAGCACCTCGTTGTCCAGCAGTGCCTTGTCCAGGAGCGCGTGCACCCGGAATGCCTGGTGCTCGTTGCTCACACCGTTGGCGAGGTTCTGGAAGAACAGGGGACCCACGTCCACCAGTTCGGTCAGCCCACGGGCGTTGGCCCGCATCTGCCCGGTGATGCCGACGAACCGTTGCAGCGCCCCGGCCAGCTGGTCCCGGTTCTCCCCCACCAGTGTCGAGGTGTTGTTCACGAAATCCTCGAGCTGGACGAGGACCGCCTGTAGGCCCGGGGACTGGTCGCCCATCAGCTGGACGAGTTCGGTGAGCCGGGCGCTGAAATCGCGCACGGTCTGATCGTTCTGGGCGACTACCTGCGTGATCTCGTTGAGTTTCACGATCGTGTTCGCTATCTGGTCCTTGTTGGCCAGGGTCACCTCGAAGGCCGCGGACAGATTGTCGAGGGTTTCGCGCAACCGGTCACCGTTGCCCTCGAGGAGCGGGAACAGCACCCGGCTGGCCAGCGGGCCGGCCTCGTTGTCACCCTCGAGCGCGGCGCCGAGCTGGTCGAAGTTCTCCAGGATCCGGTCCAGTTCCACCGGCACCCGGGTGCGTTCCAGCGGGATATGCGCCCCGTCCTCGAGTTTCGGACCGTCACCGCTGTAGGCGGGGGCCAGTTCCACATGCCGGTTGGTGATCAGTTGTGGCGAGATCAGCGCGGCCATGGCATCGGCGGGTACGTCGACGTTCTTGTCCAGTGCCATGGTGACCTCGACATAGCTGCCGCGCGGGGTGACGGTCTCGACCCGGCCCACCGGCACGCCCAGTACCGCCACCTCGTTTCCGGCGTACAGGCCGGCCACGTTCTCGAAATCGGCGCTGATCCGGACGTGTTCGCCCAGATACTGTTCCGGTAGTCCGGCGATACTGTCGGGCAGTACCGAGCAGCCCGCCGCGCACAGTCCGGCGAGCCCGGCCGCGATCACGCGCGCAAGAGTGCGCAGGTTCATTTTCCACACCCCTCGACGACCTGCGCGAAGCACAGCCAGTTGTCCGGCAGGAACCAGGGCGCCCACACATCGGCGTAGGGCCCGTTACCGATCACATTGTTGAACTGCCGCAGCGACACCGGCAGGATCTCGTAGAGCCGGTCGAGGTTGTCCCGGTTCTTCTCCAGGCCCTGGGTCATCGTGTTCAGGTTCTGGATCAGCGGTCCGAGCTGCCCGTTGTTCTCCAGACCCATATCCCGCAGCAGCCCCGAGAGCGTCGCGACATTGTCCAGCAACCGGCGCAGCAGGTCTTGACGCATGGCGACCGCGTTGCCGATCGCCTCACCGCGGGTGAGCAGCGTCAGCACACTGTTCTGGTTGTCGGCGACCAGCTGGGAGACCTGGTCCATGCTCTGCAGCAGGGTGTCCACCTCGTCGCGCCGGGTGTTGATCACTTTCGCCAGCGAGCCGATCGAATCCAGCGCGGTCACGGCCAGTTCCGGTGAAGCACCCATCTGCTGGGAGAAGATATCCAGTGCCTGCCGGAGTTTGTCCGGATCGATACGTTCGATGCGTTCGAAGGACGAGGTGTACTTCGGGTCCTGGATGACTTTGGCCAGGTTGTAGGGAACCGAGGTATTGGCCAGTGGAATCCGTCCGTCTCCCGACTCTTTTCCCGCTCCGGGTACCAGTTCGATATGCATCCGGCCGAGGATGGTGGACATCTCGATCGCCGCGCGGGCATCGGTGGCCAGCCGGATATCACGGCTGATCTTCATCACGACCTCGACCTTGTCACCGGCCAGCCGTACCGACCGCACCTCGCCGACTTCGATACCCGAGACATCCACGGTCGCGCCGGGGCGCATCCCGGCCGCCTGTGCGAATTCCGCGGTCACCGTCTTGTCGCCGAGTCGTAGCTGCGAGAGCACACTGGATCCGAGGACCAGCGCGGCCACCGCGGCGGCGGCGAGCAGTCCCTGCCACAGAAAGCGGTTCTTCGTGAAAGCCGGACGACGCAACCGGGCCATCAGCGGCACACCTCCGATTGTGAATCGCCGCCGATCTGGGAGAACAGACCCGGCGGCAGCAGTACACCCCACAGCGAGACGTCCAGGTTGCAGATGTAGGCGTTGCCGTACGCGCCGTAACTGGTGAACCGCGCGAGCCCGTTGAGTACGTTCGGGAGTTCGACGGCCGCCCGGTCGAGTGCGGTGCCGTTGAGCAGCAGCAGTTCGACCGCGGTGGTGGCCTGGTCCTGGGCCGCCACGACATCCGGTTTGACGGAGCCGATCAGGGCGGTCAGCGAATCGGTGGAATAGGCCACCCGGTCCACCGAGCTCTTCAGCGTCTCGCCTTCCGCGTAGAGCGCGTCCATCAGTCCTCTGGTCTGGGTGATCAGTGTTTCCAGCTCCTGGCTGCGGTTGGCCAGACCGGCGACCACGCTGCTGAGGTTGGTGATCACCGCGCCCAGGATCTCGTCGCGCTGTCCGAAGGTGTTCGCGAGTTCGGCGGCCTGGGTGATGAGCGCGCTCAGTGAGACGCCGTCACCCTGAAGGGCCTGGATGAGGGTGTCCGACAGCGAATTGACCTGGTCCGGTTGGAGCACACTGAACAGTGGTTCGAAACCGGACAGCAGCGCCGAGACGTCGAACGACGGTTCGGTGCGCTCCACCGGGATATGCGACCCCGCCGGTATCTCGGCGCCACGCTCCTTACCCGGCAGCAACGCGATATAGCGCTGGCCGATCAGGTTCTGGTATCGCACCAGCGCTTTCGTGGTGTCGGTGAGCCGCTGCCGTTCCTCGATCCGCAGTGTCAGCCGGGCCTTGTAGTCCGATTCGAACTCGATCGAATCGACCCGGCCGACGCGTACCCCGGCCATCCGCACATCGTCGCCGACCCGTACTCCCATCACATCGGTGAAGGTGGCCGAATAGGTCTCGGTCGCGCCCGGCACCGACCGCTGCAGGGTGGACCAGATGGTGAAGGTCAGCACGATCGCGACGACGGCGAAAATACTGAAACCGGCAATTGTCCGCGCCAGGCGCATCAGGCCTCCCCGTCGGAGTAGACGTCGATCGTGCCGCCCGCCAGGATCGGTGTGAGCAGGAGCAATTCAGCGGCCGTGGGTTGTCTGCCGAGCAGTGCGGCGACAGCGGCGTGACCGCGCAGTTGCGCGATCGGCGCACCTGCCGGCGCGGCGGCGCCGGGCGCCGCTTGCCCGGGTCCGGCGGGTACCGGTCCGGCGGGTACCGGCGCGGTGGGGAACAGCGGCGTATTGATCCCCGGGATGGCGGGCAGTCCGGGAAGTGCCGGCAGTCCGGGCAGCAGCGGAACAGTGGGCGCCTGCGCGGGTGCGGGCAGCCCGGGAACCGGCAGCTGCGGTTTCGGTCCCGCGCCTTCCACCCAGCCGGGCAGCAATTTCGCCGGATACTCCTGCGGTGGCGCGACCTCGGGTACCGAGGGGCCACCGCACCGCGGTCCGGCCATTTCGCCGTAGCGCGGGCAGTCTTTCGCCGTGTACTGCTGGAACGGCGTGAACGACACATCCAGACGCCAGCGCATCTGGCCCTGCGCCCCCCAGCCGAATGCGCCGGACAGTTTTCCGAGGGCAGCGTTGAGGTTCGACACCGCGGTCGGAATGGCCTCCGGATCCTGCGCCAGCGAGCCGAAGAGTCCGTCGACACCCGGTACCAGTTCCTTGGCCGCGTCCGGGTTCCGGGCGAACAGTGCGTTCACCGAATCCACCGCCCCGCTCGCATTCGCGAGCATGGTGATCAGGTTCTCCCGGCGCTCGGTGAGGGTGCGCGCGGTGGTCACCGATTCCGACAGCACTCCGACGAGTTCGGGGGCAGACTGGCTCAGTGCTGTGGTCGCGCGGCCCAGATCGCCGAGCAGATTGCCCACACCCTCGATATGCCGGACTTCGGTCACCCACTTGTCCAGCCGCTCGATCGTGGATCCGGGTGCCCTGGCGCCCGGATCCAGGGCCGCGGAGAAGGTCGCCAGCACCCGGCCGAGTTTCTCCGGCTGGATATTGTCGAGCACATTGCGCAATACGGTCAGCGTCGTCTGCAACTGCACCGTTCCGGCGCTGGTGTCCTCGGCGATCTGCGCTCCGGCGGCCAACCGGCCGGGCGCGGCGCCGTTGTCCACCAGTTCGATACCGGAGACACCGAACAGGTTGTTCGGGACGACCCGCGCGGTGACATTGTCGGGAATGGTCGGCGCGATACGAGAATCCAGATCGATCTGCACCCTCTGCTGTTTCCCGGCGGCCACCACGTCCACCGCGGTCACCGCGCCGACCACCATGCCACGGAACTTCACATCCGCACGTTCCGGCAACCCGTCGCCGGTGCTGGTCAGTATGGCGTCGACCGGCACCCGATCCTCGAAGCGACCGGTGTAACGCAACCCGAGCAGCCCCAGCAGCACCGCCACCAGCGTGATCATCGCCAGCCCGGCCACCGACATATGCCACGGCCGCGGGCCCCGGCCGCTGTGATCTACGAACATCGCCGCGTCACCCCGAAATCCGGAAGCCGGGGTCGATACCCCAGATCGCCAAGGTCAGGAACAGATTCGCGAAGACCATCACGACGATCACCATCTTGATGGCCTGTCCGGCCGCGACGCCGACCCCTTCGGGTCCACCGGTGGCGAAGAATCCGTAGTAACACTGGATGAAGGTGGCCAGCAATACGAACACCACGACCTTGAGCAGGGAGAAGAAGAGGTCCGGCCCGATCAGGAACTGGAAGAAGTAGTGGTCGTAGGTACCGGCCGAGGTGCCGCCGAGCAGCAGCACCGACAGTTTCGTCGCCAGATACGCGACCGCCAGCCCCACGCTGTACAGCGGGATGATGGTCAGCGTGGACGCGATCATCCGGGTACTCACCAGATACGGCAGCGGCCGGATGGCGATGGATTCCAGCGCGTCGATCTCCTCGGCGATCCGCATGGACCCCAGTTGCGCGGTGAATCGGCAGCCAGCCTGGATCGCGAACGCGAGAGTGGCAAGAATCGGCGCTAACTCTCGCGTTGTCGCGAACCCCGATATCGCACCGGTGAGCGGGCCCATGGTCAGCAGGTTCAGCGCGCTGAAAGCCTCCATGCCCACGGTGATCCCGCCGAAACCACAGAGAATGATCACCACGCCGACCGTGCCGCCACCCACGATGAGCGACCCGTTGCCCCACCCGACATCGGCGGTCAGCCGCAGCACTTCCTTGCGATAGTGCTTCAGCACGAACGGTATCGCGACGAGCGCCTCGACGAAGGTGATCCCCTGGTGGCCGAGACGGCGGTTGGCGGCCATCGGCACCGCGGCCGCCGAGGCCACCATCCGGACCGGTTTGAGCGCGGGGGGCGTGTACGGGGTGCCCACCTCAGATCACCTTCGTCGGGAACACGGTGTTGTACACCTGCGTGATGATGATGTTGGTGGCGAACAGCATCAACGCCGAGGAGACGACCGCCGAGTTCACCGCGTTCGCCACCCCGCCGGGCCCGCCCTTCGCATGTAGTCCGATATCGCAGGCGATGATCGCGGTGAGGACGCCGAATATCGCCGATTTCACCAGCGCGACCGCCATATCGTCGGCGACGGCGAACGAGGCGAACGAACCGATGAACGAACCCGGCGTACCCGACTGTGCGTAGACATTGAACATGTAGGCGGTCGCGAACCCGACGAACACGATGAACCCGCACAGCAACATGCTCACCAGTACGGCTGCCACCAGCCGTGGCGCCACGAGTCTGCGGACCGGGTCGACCCCCATCACCATCATGGCGTCGATCTCCTCCCGGATGGTCCGGGAGCCGAGGTCGGCGCAGATGGCCGAGCCCACCGCACCCGCGATCATCAGCGAGGTCACCAGCGGGGCGCCCTGGCGGATGATGCCGAGGCCGGCCACCGCGCCGATGAAGGTGGTGGCGCCCACCTGGTTCACCAGGGCGCCGATCTGGATCGAGACCACCACCGCGATGGGCATGGCCACGAAGATGGTGGGCGCGGCGGACACATTGGCCATGAACGCGCACTGCCTGGCGAATTCCTCGAACGGAAACCGCCGCGCGACCGCGGATTTCACCGTCTCGACCAGGGCTTCCCGGCCGAGGGTCACCTGCCGGCCCAGGGTTTCCAGGGAACGTTGCGGATGCCGCTGCCACAGACCTCGGAGATCGTCGACCGCCTGCTCGAGATCGGTGCGTTCCGCCGGTTTGTCCGGCCCGGCCGTCACCATGGCAGTTCCGGCCCGGTCGTAGCGAGGTCACCGGTCAGGTACTGCTGCAACAGTACGAAGCCGGCGCCCACCACCGCGAGTCCGGCGGCGAGCACGCACAGCAGGGCGACCCAGAGGCCGAAGCGCAGGACCGGGTCGACCTTCATCCGCCCACCGAGGATCTTGACGACGATCACCAGGATGTCGATGAGCCATACCAGCGCCATCATCAGGTCATCGCCACATTCGCGAAGGTGAGCACGGGCCAGCACACAATGGATCCCAGGAACGAGATGATCACGTCCAGACCGTGCATCCCACGTAGATGCGAGGTGTGGGTGAGGCTCCAGATGATCCCGACGAGCCCGTAGGGAATGCCGAGGATGATCAGCGTTCCGAGAAACTCGGACACCTTCATCTCATAGCTGAACAGGCGATCCAGCCGCTTGAGCATAGTGCGTTCCTTCCTTGGCCGGCCGTTGACGCGCCCTCCCCGCGGGGGAACGTCTGAGACGGTCGGGTCGGAGCGGTATGTTACGCACGATTCCTGTTTCGCCGGAAGGTTTTCGTCAAGATTCCTGGTCCAGGATCCTCGCTAGACACCTGTTCTCGATGCGTTTTCGGACGGAAGCCGAACGGAATAAGTTAGCGATAGTTCATTCATACCAACTGACTGTCGGAAGAATTTGGAGTAACTTAGACCACACCGGATACCTCGGGAAGGATACCCATGACCGCCGCAGCACACTCCCGGCAAACCGATACCGCGCAGCATGTCACCGCGCCCGATCGGCCGCGGCTGACCACCGAGCAGACGCGCATCCGGATCGGCACCACCCACCGCCCCTTCACCAAACGCCCGCTGAAACTCACCGACGCCCTGGACTTCTGGCAGTTCGCCGGTGCCGCCGCGAACGTGATCATGCAGATGGCCCGCCCCGGCGTCGGCTACGGCGTTGCCGAGAGCAAGGTGGAATCGGGATCACTGATGAAACGGCCGTGGAAACGGGCCCGGACCACCACCCAGTACCTGGCCGTGGCGATCCTCGGGAACGACGAGGAGAAAAAAGCCTTCCGGAAGGCGGTGAACGGCGCGCACCGGCAGGTCCGATCCGAACCCGGCGCGCCGGTCGAATACAACGCCTTCGACCGCGACCTGCAACTCTGGGTGGCGGCCTGCCTCTACATCGGTTTCGAGGACACCTACCAACTGCTCGCCGGCCGGATGAGCCCGGAACAGAACGAAGCGTTCTACCGGTCCTCGTCCTCGCTCGGCACCACCCTGCAGGTCACTGAGGATATGTGGCCGGCCACCCGCGCCGAGTTCGACGAATACTGGAACACCGCCTGCGAACAGGCTGTTCTCGACGATTTCGTCCGCTCTTACCTGAACGATCTGCTGAACCTGCGAATGATCCACTGGTATCTGCGCATCCCGTTCCGCGGTCTGCTCAGATTCCTCACCATCGGCTTCCTGAGCCCGCACTTCCGCGAGCAGATGCGGGTGCAATGGTCTGCCGCCGACCAACGACGCTTCGAGAATCTCTTCCTCTTCGTCGGTTTCGTGAACCGTTTCATTCCCCGATTCCTCCGGCACGGCGGCAGCCATGCGCTGATGGCCGATGTCCGTCGCCGCATCGGGAAACAGAAGAACCTCATCTGACCCGCCCGGTCGGCTCTGTGGTCTGGCAGTCATTTCGGACAAACCGCACACCGCCTTGGCATAGGCTGTACGCGTCGTCGGAGGTTTCCGCCACAGGGGCGGACCTGATCGAGATCGCTGCCATGAACATCTGGAGCCGATCGTGATCGAGAGGGGAAATGAGCAGCGCGGGATCACCGGGCCCGACCGGCCCGGCAGCGGTTGCGCAAGAGGTGGTGACGCGCGCGGTTCGCGCCGTGCTGACAGGCTCCTCGGAGGTTGTTCGCAGAGAGCACGCGATGTTCGGCGGGACAAGACAATCCGCTGACCGGTTCCGCGAGAACAACCACAGCGGCAAGGAAATCGTCGAGGGAACGCAGCAGCGATCCGGGTCGGAAATCGCGGCCACGCGGCGAGACCTGCCCGAGGCCACCGATACCGGGCATCGGCAATCGCCCGGCGGAGACACACATGCCTCGTCCGGGGGCGGGACGGGAGAGCCGCCGCCGCCCAGGAGCGCCGGAGCCGGAGCAGATGACGACGAACCTTTCATGCTGCTGGATATGGGCGGCCCCGATTCCTCCGCGCTCCACGCGGACGCCGACAGCGCCGCCCGGGTACGTAACGCGCTCACCGCGCGGCTACACGACTGGTCCTCGCCCGGTTACGTCGACGACATCGCCGACGCGGTCGGCGATGTGGTCGAGCACGGCCGCGGTACGGTCCGGATCACGGCGGCAACCTTCGGCCGACCGGACGGATCCCGGCTGCTCGGCATCCAGGTCACCCACACCGATACCAGCCAGGTGCGCACGACCTGGGAACTGGACCAGACCCCGCGGCCGGTGGAGTGGGGACCGGATCCCGCCCCACGACCGCAACGCGCGACGCGGGTCGACGGGGACGACCGGCAGAATCCGATGTGGGACCAGGACGGCGGGGCGGATCAGGACTATCAAAGAGGAGTCCGTCACGTTCGGGGAGCGCTGGACGAACATCTGAGCGCCAACTTTTCCTGGCTGACACCGGATCAGATCTACGATGCGAAGTTGATCACCTCGGAGCTGTACACGAATGCGGTCACCTATTCGCCCGACCACCGAGGGGATATCGAGATCACCGCGCCGGCGGACGACAAGGTGCGGGTCTCGGTGAGTAATGCGCTGAGCCCAGGTGCGGCCAGAGATATGGCGCCATGGGTTCCCGACCAGCAGTCCGTCGAACGCCAAGGAGGCCGGGGCACCCAGCTCGCCCACGAGCTGAGCGCGGCCTGCGGACGGGATCTCCGTTTCGGGACGGACGGCTCGAGTGCCACCCACTATTTCGAACTCCACCGCTCCGACGGAGCCGCCGACAGCAGAGAAGATCCGGTGATCGATATCAGTGCGTTTGCCGATGATCTGGCGGAGCTGGGCTTCGATGCCGACAGCCTGGCCCCCGGCGTGGGTTCGGCGGACCAGATATCCCCAACGGCGGCCGCCGGTGAGATAGCCCCGGGGAGCCCGGAGACCGGGAACCGGTGATTCGGGGCCGAACTCCGCCACCGGCCGGACCCACCACGAGCAGGCGAGTCGCTCAGGTCGATTCGCTCGATCGCGATGGACAATCGCAGGAGCCGGGCGTCGGCACCCGCCGGAGACGGAGCGGACAGTCCCGGCGTTCGACGCACAGTTCGCGAATCCGGGCTCGGACGACAGCGCGCGAGCGGGGCCGCGCAGGAGGTGATCTCGGCGTGGACGAGCGAGGAGCGACCTTGGGGCGGCGCGGTTTTCTGCGGACCGCCGGTGGTGTCGGTGCGGTGCTGGCAGGCTCCGCACTGAGTGGATGCGGCAGCGACAGCGATGCATTGACGTTCTTCTTCCAGGCCAATCCTGCGGAAGCCGACGGGCGGCGCCGAGTGATCGAGGAATTCGCACGCAGGTACCCGGATATCCGGGTGCGGACCATACTGTCCGGTCCCGACCCGATGCAGCAGATGCTCACCTTCTGCGCGGGCGGGAAATGTCCCGATGTACTGATGGCGTGGGAACAGACGTATGCGAGTCTGGCCGACCGAGGTGTCCTGCTGGACCTGAACATCATGCTCGACCGTGAGCCGGCCTTCGCGGCCGAACTGAAAGCGGGTGGGGTCGCCGCACTGTACGAAACGTTCTCTTTCAAGGGTGGGCAGTACGCGTTTCCGGAGCAGTGGTCGGGAAATTTCCTGTTCTGCAACAGGAAATTGTTCGACGAGGCCGGGTTGCGGCCCCCCGGGCGATGGGCGGACGCCTGGAGCTTTGCCGAATTTCTCGATATCACCCGCACCCTCACCAGACGGGATCGGGCGGGCGAGATCGAGCAGTGGGGGTTCGTCGATACGTGGGTGCCGTACTACTCGGCGGGCCTGTTCGCCATCAACAACGGTGCCGAATGGGCGAGCCCACGATCCGTTCCCGGTCGCTCGACCTTCGCCGACGAAGCTTTCATCGAGGGTGTCCAGTTCTACGCGGACCTCGCCAACCGATACCGGGTGGCACCGACCCCGGCGGATCAGCAGTCGATCTCGGCAATGGATCTGTTCACGCAGGGCAGAGCCGCACTGGCCATGGGTGGGCACTGGCGGTACCGCACTTTTTCCGAGGCCGACGATCTGGAATTCGAGATCACCGCGCTTCCGGCCGCAGCGGTGAGCGGCGCACGGTCGAATATCGGTACGACAGGCCTCGCGATATCCGCCGCGAGTCGCCGGAAAGACCAGGCGTGGGAATTCCTGAAGTTCGCCGCCGGGCCTGTCGGTCAAGCTGTGATCGCGGAAACCGGTTTGTTCGTGCCGGTGCGGGAGTCCGCGGTGAAATCTGCCGAGTTCGCCCGATCGCACACCGATATCCGACACCTGGACATCCTCACCGAGGGACCGGCACGCTCCGCGCCGCTGCCGGTCACCGCCCGATGGCCACGAATCGATGCGCTCATGGACCGCTACATCGGGCCGGTGCTCCGTGGCGCCGCGCCCGCATCCTCGCTGGCGCAACGCCTCGCACCCGCGGCCGACGAGGTGCTGCGCGACCGATGACCACCACCGACGAGATCACGATCGAGGAACCGGCAGCGCCGAAACCCGTCGCCGGGCCGCGCCGCTCGGGTCTGGCCCGGCGGCAGGCCCGGGCGGCGCGACTGTTCATCGCACCGAACCTGCTGGCGGTGACGGTGTTCCTGGTCTTCCCACTGGGATTCTCGCTCTATCTCAGTTTTCAGCAATGGGATCTGTTCGGCGCCATCCGGTTCACCGGCCTGGGCAACTTTCGCCGGCTGCTCACCGCGGATCCGCTGTTCGCCATCGCGTTGCGGAACACGATCGTCTTCACCCTGGGAACCCTGATCCCCACCGTGGTGATAGGACTCGTCGTCGCCGCGGCCCTGAACCAGGGGGTGAGAGGAACCGGCTTCTTCCGGACCGTCATGTTCCTCCCCCTGGCGATATCGAGCGTGGTCATGGCGGTGATCTGGCGATTCGTCTTCGATACGAACAACGGCCTGCTCAATACAATGCTCGGCGGGCTCGGTATCGGCCCGGTCCCCTGGCTGGTCGAACCGCGATGGGCGATGGTTTCGGTATGCCTGGTCAGCGTCTGGAAGAGCGTCCCGTTCGCGACAGTAGTCCTGCTCGCCGCGATGCAGGGTGTTCCGGAGGACCTGTACGAAGCGGCGAAGATCGACGGCGCCGGAGCCGTCCGGCGGTTCGTATCGATCACCGTGCCACTCATCCGGGGAGCGCTGTCCTTTGTGTTCGTGATCTCGATCATCGACTCGGTACAGGCCTTCGACCAGATCTATGTCCTCACCGGCGGTCACGGCGGTCCGGAGACAGGTACCTATGTCTTCGGCATCATGATCTTCCAGAATGCCTTCGCATTCGGTGACGCCGGCTACGCGTCCGCCATTGCCTGGCTGATCTTCCTGGTCCTGCTCATACTGACGGTCGCGCAACTGTGGTTCGCCCGCAAGAACTCGGCGGATCGATGACGGCGGCACCACACCGGCCGGCCCGCGTATTCGTGCGGGGTGCCGCCCTCTACCTCGCCCTCGTCGGGATGGCGTGGTGTGCGCTGCTCCCGGTCCTGTGGGCATTGTCGGGTTCGCTGAAAAAACAATCCGAGGTCACCTCGCCGACCTTGGTTCCCGGCGATCCGCAATGGTCCAACTACGGCACCGTCTTCCAGGAGATGCCGTTCGGCCGGATGTTCCTCAACACGATCCTCTACGCCGGATGCATCACAGCGGGCCAGGTCTTCTTCTGCTCGCTGGCCGGATACGCGTTCGCCCGGCTGCGCTTTCCCGGCCGTGATGTCCTGTTCGTGGCCTATCTGGCCACGCTCATGGTCCCGCTCACCGTGACCGTGGTCCCACAGTTCGTGCTGATCCGGATTCTCGGCTGGACGGATACGCCGTGGGCATTGATCGTTCCCGGTCTGTTCGGCAACGCGTTCGGTACCTATCTGATGCGCCAGTTCTTCCGCACCCTGCCGGTCGAACTCGAAGAGGCCGCCATCATCGACGGCTGCTCTCCGTGGCAGGTCTACCGGCGCGTGCTGCTACCGAACGCCAAACCGGCGGTCATGGTTCTGGCGGTACTCACGTGGGTCAATGTGTGGAACGATTTCCTGTGGCCGTTGGTGATGATCCAGCGCCAGGACATTTCCACCGTTACCCTCGGCTTGGTGTGGATGCAGGGCCAATACGTCTCGAATTGGCCGGTATTGATGGCGGCGTCCATGCTTATCCTGCTGCCGCTGCTGATCATCTACGCGCTGGCACAGAAGGCGTTCGTCCAGGGAATCGGCCTTTCCGGGATGGGAGGTCGGTAGCGCGACGACCGGCGGTCATTCCAAGCGGTCGGCCTGCGGTGGTTCACCGTCGACGAGTTCGATTCTCTTTCCGGATAGGTGTGCCTCCAATGCCACGGAGACATCGATCCCTTTTCGTCCGGCGCTGCGAACCGCGTCCTCCGGGGGCAGGAAGTCGAACGCGGTGACTTCGTTCGGGTCGATATCGAACGGTAAGGACGACACCCTGGTGCGAGTCGACTCGTCGAAGGTTGCCAGGTAGATGTGGTCCGTTATCGGGTGGTCGCGTCCGTGATCGGGGCTCGGCGATTTTCTGTTGGTAGCGAGCAGTCGCTCGATTCGCACGAAGTTCGCGAATGGTTCCCCCAGCTCTTCCCGGACTTCTCGCTCGGCCGCCTGCTTCGGCTGTTCCCTTTTTCGCCATCCGTTGTCGACAAAACCACCGGGCACGGTCCTCTTACCTTCGTAGGGCGATTGCAGCATCAGCACCCTGCCGTGTTCATCCAAAACGATCACCTTGGCCGCCGCCAGATTGTCGGGATCGAGGTTGCCTTCGGCGAATTGCCTTTCGAACCATTCCCGGCGGCCGGCGGGCGTATATGCCTTGCCGGTTGCGCCGGTGTGCCTCGGCCCCGTACCCGTCCCGATACCGGACTGCTCTACCCGGTCTCGGGCCTCCATATCCCGATCGGTCACGCCCTCCCCGACGTGCCCTTTCACGGTTTCTCCTGTCTGCCGAATCGGCCGCGCCGCCGCACCGGCGGCGCCGGGGAAGCTGTGCCCGGCGAGTTTCTGGGCCACCTGCTTACGAAACCAGTCGGCGAGATGGCGGCCGATCACTGCGCGATCGCACCGGGAATCGGATGGCAGTGACGATCGAACGTGTTGTGCTGCAACATATTAGAAGACTAGCGCGAGAGGATCGTAGCCCGCAGGAGCCGGTCCGCCGATGGCGACCCATCGACGATCGGGCTGGACAATCCACGCCTCCCGGCAAGCGCTCCAGGGAAGACGAGCTCCATCGCCGGCCCGTATCACACGGAAAGACCCGCGACCGATCACACCGACACAGAGATCGGTGCGGCCGACAGAATTCGTCGTAACAGAGGGGTTCGCACCGGCTCGGGACGGTAGTCGCGGAGAGTTCGCTGAGTCTTCCGCACCGGCGCCGTACCTTCCCCGTGTCCGGCGCCGGGTGCGGATTCCCGGGTGACCGGATCACGTTGCCGCAGCGGGCCACCCGGAGGACCAGAGTACAAGCTCGCGACCCGATTGCCGGGAGATCGGCCCGGGGTGTCGAAAATGGAGATGCAATATTGCGTGGTGCCGCTTGATATTTCGCCGGGGCGACCCCGGTGAGCTGTATCCCCGACCGATACAGCTCACCTACCACACCGGTTGTCCCGGCGCAGGCAGTTGGGGTATGCCGATAGCAGACGGCTATACCTCGGTGCCGGCGATTCGCGAACGGGTGGATGGCGGTATCCGGGCTGTCCGTTGCGGGCGACCGGAACACCGGTCGGCGAATCGCACCGGTGGAAAATACCGCACCGGCCACGGGCGCGCCAGTGGGGAAACGAGGGGCAGTACCCGACGCCGGATAGGCGTCCACAAGCAGTTCGCCACCTGTTAGCGCAACATAGATTGCTCCATGTATCGAATATTGTTCCGGCCCAACGGCACCGGACTCCCCGGGCACCGGCCGCCCGGATTCAGCGCAGTTCCGCGGCGGCCCGTTCGGACAACAGCACGACCGTCGCCTGCGGCCCCCGGCTCAGCGGAACCGGAACCACCGAGAGATCGACGACCGAGAGTCCCGTCACCGCGTGCACCCGGAATCGCTCGTCGACCACCGCCCGCGGATCACCGGCCCGGCCCATCCGGCAGGTACCCGCCAGGTGTTGCGAGGTACCGAGCCGATCCCGCAACCACCCGTCCGAGACCGGGCCCGGACCGCCGAGCGGTTCGGCCGCCATCGATTCGAGGATCTGCCCGGCCAGCTCCACCGCACCGTGCAACCGGGTGCGGTCTTCCGCGGTTTCGAGGTACCCGTGTGCTATCCGCGGGGCGGTCAGCGGATCGGCCGTGGCCAGGCGGATATTGCCCGCGCCGGTGGGGCGCATCAGTGTCACACCCAGGCGATAGCTGCCCGGTGTGAACGCGACCGTATAGGGCCGGATCTCGATATCGTCGAACTCCAGGACATATTCCAGCGGAACGGAACGCCCCTCGGGTGCGGGATGCCGATAGTCGATCCCGATCTCCGGATGGTCGGTGAACCAGCGCCCGACCGGTAGATCGGCGACCACCGGAATGCCCAGTGCCGCCGACTGCTCACCCGGCCCGACACCGGAACGCAGCAGCAGGGCCGCCGATTCGATCGCGCCCGCGCACAGCACCACCCGGTCTGCCCGGATCGTCTCCGGTCTCCCGTCGATGCGGCAATCGGCACCCACCACCCGGGTGCCCTGGAAAAGCAGCCGGGTCACCATGGTCTCGCCCCGCACGGTCAGATTGGGACGGGACAGGGCGGGCAGCAGGTAGGAATGCGCGGGCCCTACGCGGTGCCGCCGACCGGAGGCGTCTGGTGGCCCGACCGTGCACGGCACCGGACCCACGCCGGATTCGGGGCCACCCGGCAGCGCGTTCCAATCGGCCACCTCGTCGAACCCGAGAGCCAGGCAGGCCGCGCCGAATTCCTGTACCAGCGGAGTCGGGCGCGCGGTGCGGCGTACCGGGACCGGCCCGGACCGGCCGTGCCCGGGGTGGTCCCCGAAGTCGTGATCGTGCTCCAGGGCGCGGAAATACGGCAGCGCCGACTCGAAATCCCAGGACGGGCTCCCGGTTTCCTGGCTCCATGCCGCGAAGTCCCGGGCCGTGGCGCGGATGAAATAGGAGCCGTTCACCGATCCGGAACCGCCGATTCCGCGGCCGCGCACGATGGTGGCAGGACGGTCCGGGGTGAGCGCCACGGAGTACCGCCACAGCCAGGACGCTTGTTCACCGAGTGGCAGGTCGGCACTGTCGGCCAGTTCCGGCGGAAAGTCGTCGCTGCGGGCCCAGTGGTTACCGGCCTCGACCACGTGCACTTTATGTTCCGGATCCTCGCTCAGCCGGGCCGCCAGGACGCATCCGGCCGTCCCGGCACCGATGATCAGCGTGTCCACCATGGGTTACCGGCTCGGGCTACTGGGGCGGAGCGGTCGGCTTCAAGGCTCCGATGCTCCCGGCCCGGAATGCGCCCAGCCAGAGACCGGTGCCGTAGCCGATATCGTCGACCCGCCGGAAGGCGATATAACGCAACGGGTCCAGCCCGCCGGGTTCCCGATGGGTGTACCAGTCGACCGCGCCCTCGGCGACCGCCAGCGACAGGGCTATCTGCCGGATCCGGCGGGAGAACAGCATGGCGGCCAGCGTTATCGGCCAGTAATGACGGCACATGGCCGAGGCGATTCGCCACAGCCCGGCGAAGAATCCGCGCGCCACATAGATCGCCGCGACTCCGGTCGGATTGTCGACCCCGGCGAACGCGCGCCGCAGCCGGCGCAGCGGCAGCAGCAGGGCGAGCCCCGCGCCCAGCGCACCCCAGCGGGTGCGGGTCGCCAGCAGCAGTACCGCGGCCACGGTCCATTTCGGGACCTGCAGCGGCGACACCATCCCCGCGTGACGGTCGCTGAGCGGGGCGGCCCCGGTGCCGTAGAACAGTTTGCGCCGGAACCAGTCCCGGAACGACACCCGATGATCGTGGGCCACATGGGCGGCCGGTTCGTAACGGGCCCGCCAGCCCGAACGTTCGAGTCGCCAGCACAGGTCCACGTCCTCGGCGACCTGCATCGTCTCGTCGAATCCGCCCTCGGCCTCCAGCACCGAGCGGCGCACCAGCAGCGCCGCACTGGGCACATACGAGACGACCCCGCGCGATTGCACCGCCGATTCGCGCCGGCCCAGATCCAGCGAGGAGCGGGTGTGCTCGTAGCGCGCCAGCGTATTGGACTCCGGATCCAGCGCCACGATCCGCGGCGCCACCAACGCGACCTGGGGGTCGCTGAAATGGCCGAGCATCACTTCGAGCCAGCCACTGCGCGGCACCACATCGGAATCGAGGAAGGCGACGAACTGGGTTGTCGCGGCCCGGAGTCCGGTGTTGCGGGCCGCGGCCGGGCCGCGACTCCGTTCGTGGCGCAGTACCTTCACCCGGCAGCGGCCGGCGTGCTCGTCGGCGATCCGCACCTCGTCGTCGGAACCGTCGTCGACGACGATCACGGTATGACCGCGCAGCGCGGCCAGCAACCGGTCGAGCCCGCCGGGATTGTTGTGCAACGGGACGATGATCGTGACATCCTCCGGCGACGGCAACAGCCGCGGCCGCGGATTGGCCACTCCCGAATCCAGTAGCCGTCTGGCTACCACCGCCGATTGCGGGCCGTTCACCTCGAGATAGCCGTCGCCGATCATTTCGGCGGCCTCCGGGGCCAGGCGCAGCAACCGGGCAGGTGAACCTCCGATAAGGATTCGACCCCCCGAGTATGCGCGTACCCGTGGGTCGATCCGCACCCCGAATCCGTCGGGCAGGCGATCATTGCGCATTCCACGGATGGTAACTGCCGATTCGATACGAGACATCAGCAGTCCGGGAAAAAGTGTTTCGACCGGAAGAATTCGCCGGAACAACCAGCGGCACGGACATGAAATAGGTCACCGGCACTGTTGCGCCGGTATGAAAGACCGTCCGGAGCAACGACCTGGCTATCGGCGCTCCGGACGGTCTCCCGGATACTTCTCACACGAGCGGGCTTTCGTCACACGCACGGGCCGGCGGACGCGACGGCGGCAGCAGCGTCAGCGGGATCGGGCCGCCACCGGAACGCGACCGGCGCGGCGCGGTCTTGCGGGAATGGTCCACCGCCGGACGCGGGATCACCCGTCCGGTAGCGGCCAGTGCCGCCTCCCCGTAGCCCTGGACACATTCCGGATCCGGACCGTCGGCGGGCAGCCCGGTGAAGAACTTCGCGGCCATACAACCACCGCGGCAGGAGTCGTAGTGCGCACACGAGGCACAGGCCCCGCCACCACTGGGCTCCCGCAGTTCCTCGAACAGCTCCGATTCCCGCCACACCGTGGCGAAACCGCCGTCGGTGACCACATTCCCGGCATGGAATTTCTCGTGGATCGCGAACGGACAGGCATAGACGTCGCCCAGCGGATCGACCAGACATACGACCCGGCCCGCCCCGCACATGTTCAGACCCGGCAGAGCCTGACCGTAGGCGGAGAGGTGGAAGAACGAATCTCCGGTGAGTACGCCGTCGCCGTTGCGGACCAGCCACTCGTAGAGCGTGCGCTGCTGTTCCGGGAGCGGATGCAGCTCGTCCCACACATCGGCACCGCGGCCCGACGGCCGGAGCCGGGTGAGCCGCAGGGTGGCGCCGTACCGATCGGCGATCTCCTTGAACTGGTCGAGTTGATCGATATTGTGCCGAGTCGCCACCACAGACAATTTCGCGTCCCGGAATCCGGCATTCGCGAGATTCTCGAGCGCCCGTATCGCAGTGGCGTAGCTACCCGCCCCGCGCACCGCGTCGTTCACCTCGGCGTCGGCACCGTCCAGCGAAATCTGTACGTCCACGTAATCGCTGGCGGCGAGCCGCTGCGCGACCTCGGGGGTGATCCTTACTCCGTTGGTGGAGAATTTCACGCCGACCTGGTGCGAGGTCGCGTAATCGACCAGTTCCCAGAAATCCGGCCGCACAGTGGGTTCGCCACCACCGATGTTCACGTAGAACACCTGCATCCGCTGGAATTCGTCGATGAGCGCCTTGCACTGCTCGGTACTGAGTTCCCCGGGATCACGCCGCCCCGACGAGGACAGGCAGTGCACACACGAGAGATTGCACGCGTAGGTGAGTTCCCAGGTGAGGCAGATGGGTGCGGCCAGCCCCGATTCGAACCGGTCCACCAGCCGAACCGCCGGGTCGGCCGGACCCACCCCGGTGAAGGGAGCGGGCTCGCCGAGCACCGCCGTCTCGGGCGCGTGCTGGATCATCTGCGAATCGGCCAGATCCGCCAGTGCCCGGATGTAAGGGTCGGCGACCGAGTCCTCGATCCCGGCAGCCCGGATGGCCGCGCGGGCCGAGGTGTGCCCGGGCAGGGAGCGCACGATCTCGACGATCCGCGGATTTTTCAGGAACGACAGTTTGCGGGTCCCGAAGTGGTAGAGCAGCGCCCCGAAGGGTTCCGGGCGCAGCGCCACTCGGGGATGCAGTTGCCAGCGCGTTTCCAGATCGAGCATCTCGAGCTCCCGCCGATCAGTAGACGCCGCACATACCGTCGATGGACACCTCTTCGATCAGGGATTCCTCGATCACGGGTGCTTCCTCGGCGGCGTGGGTGTCGACGGTTCCGATCGGGCCGCGGTGATCGGTTTCGGTCTGTCCGAACGAACGGTTGTCGGCCATGGCTGCCTCCACAGGTTGGTGCCTGCGCCGGTCCGGTGCCGTGGGCGGACCGCCGCGGCGGCACCGCTGTGGATACCGCCGGTGAGTCCTTGGCACAGTTCCGGCGCCGCGATCGCACGCTGCGACCGCCGTCACACCATAACGTCATCCACTGACAAAATGGAACAGTTTCACCACATTGCATGCCTCCGCCTTCGCTCCAGGCGTACCTCCGCCTTCGCTCCGGCCGTGCGCGTCCACATGTTCACAGCCCGAACACACACCCACCCGAACGCGCACCTCGGCATACCTCCGCCTTCGCTCCGGCCGTGCGCGTCCACACGCTCACAGCCCGAACACACACCCACCCGAACGCGCACCTCGGCATACCCCCGCCCACGCTCCGGCCGTGCGCGTCCACACGCTCACAGCCCGAACACACACCCACCCGAACGCGCACCTCGGCATACCCCCGCCTACGTTCCGGCCGTGCGCGTCC
>NZ_JBSFDZ010000036.1:0-11751 GCF_053594175.1 Nocardia sp. NPDC001965 | reverse complement strand
CGTCCACACGCTCACAGCCCGAACACACACCCACCCGAACGCGCACCTCGGCATACCCCCGCCTACGTTCCGGCCGTGCGCGTCCATATGCCCAGATCCGGTCACAACGCTGTCGGGTGTGGCCATAGACTGCGGGGGCAAAGCAGCTGAACAGAACGTGACGGGCGGATGCCGCCCGACGTGTAGAGGTGGCAATGGGAGTCGTGCGGATGCAGGCGAGCGGGGGCGGGGGCGGTAACGGCAGCACCCTCTCGGAGACCGAGATCGTCGAGGCGGCACTTCGGGTCGTCCGAGCCGACGGAGTGGAGAAGCTGTCCATGCGGCGGCTCTCCCGTGAGCTCGGCGTGTCTCCGATGGCGCCGTACTACTACGTGGCCGATAAGCGGGAGCTGCTGGACCTGGTCGCGACCGCCGCGCTGGCCGGGGTTCGCAAACCGCCCCCCGATTCGGGCCCCTGGCAGGACCGGCTGGTCGATCTGCTCGCGCAGATCGACGAACGGCTGCGCCGCCATCCCGGGCTCGGTGACGTGCTCATCGAGCAGATGCTCGGAAAGCAGCTCGATCTGATCGCCGGGATCATGGAGATCCTCTACGAGGCCGGGTTCGACGATCGCAACGTCCTGGCCGGTTACGCCACGATTCACACCTACCTGTTCGGCCGCCGCCGGGTGAATCCGCGCAACCTCGACACCCCGCCCGATGTGGTGATGCCGGAACGAGTGGCCCGCGCAATGGAATACCTGCCCGACCTCCGCGGCAAGTATTCCTACGATTTCGGCGTGGGCGTACTGGTCTCCGGTCTGGAGGGACAGCTCGTCCGCCAACAATCGGCCGGCATAGGGTAAAATTGGAACACGTTCTAGTTTTGCCGTAGGCTCGGATGCCACCGGCTACCAGTGTCGAGAGGACGAGATGACCACCGTCGAAGTGCCCCATGGCTCGCGATCCGTCGTATTGCGGGTCGCCCAGGTCATCGCGGAAACCACCGACGCGAGCTCGCTGGTCTTCGAGGTCCCCGAGCAAGCGCGGGAGAAGTTCGCGTACCAGCCCGGCCAGTTCCTCACCCTGCGTATCCCCAGCGACCGCACCGGATCGGTGGCGCGCTGCTATTCGCTGGCGAGTTCCCCTTTCACCGACGATCTCCCCAAGGTCACGGTGAAGCGGACCAGCGACGGTTACGGCTCCAACTGGCTCTGCGACAACATCAAACCGGGCGACCAGCTCGAGGTGCTGCCGCCGTCGGGCGTCTTCACCCCGAAGAACCTCGACGAGGATCTACTGCTCTGCGCGGCGGGCAGCGGTATCACCCCGGTGATGTCCATCCTCAAATCCGCGCTGGAGCGGGGCAGCGCAAAGATCGTGCTGTTCTACGCCAACCGCGACGCCGAATCGGTGATCTTCGCGACCGAACTGCGCGAACTGGCCGAGAAGAATCCGCAGCGCCTGGTGGTGGTGCACTGGCTGGAGACCCTGCAGGGCCTGCCCACCGTGACCGCACTCGCCGAACTGCTGCGCCCCTACACCGAGTACGCGGCCTTCATGTGCGGCCCGAAGCCCTTCATGGACGGCGTACACGACGCACTCGGGCAGCTGGGCGTACCGCGTAACCGCACCCACGCCGAGATCTTCAACTCGCTGGCCGGCGATCCCTTCGCCGACACCGGCCCGGTCGAGATCTCCGACGAGGAGGCGGCCGACGCGGCCACGGTGGAGGTCGAACTCGACGGCGAGACCCACAACCTGAGCTGGCCGCGTAAACAGACGCTGGTCGACATCATGCTGGACAAGGGCCTCGACGTGCCCTACTCCTGCCAGGAGGGCGAATGCGGGTCCTGCGCCTGCACCGTGCTCGAGGGCAAGGTCGAGATGGAGAACGCCGAGATCCTCGACCCCGAGGACATCGAGAACGGCTACATCCTCGGCTGCCAGGCCCGCCCGGTCACCGACCACCTGCGTATCCAGTTCTGATCCGGCCCGCCCGGATCGCTCGACGGCCGGGCCGGCTGCGCTCGCCGAGCGGCCCGGTCACACAGCCGCCCCGGCGGTGCGTAACCGGCACCCACACGGCTACGCACCGGGGCATCCGGAGATCGCTCCGCACGCAGACAGATCAGACACGCACCGGGTCCGGGAGGCGGGCGCCCTGACGCTGCAGTTCCGCCCGCACCGTCACAGTGGTCGCCGCGCCGGTTCGAGCCTGCTGGGCGGCCGCCACTCCGGCGGCCTGACCGGTGGCGAACGCGGTCCCCATGACACGCAGTGACGCTCCGGCCTGCCGATCCCCGTCGAGCGTGCGCCCGGCCGCGTAGAGGTTGCCGGTGCCGACGCTGCGCAGACTGTCGAGCGGGATCGGGTAGAAGCCGGGATCACCGATGAACTTCCAGGTCGACGGAATACCGGGGCCCGGGTGGTACTCCATCGGCCAGGCACCGATCGCAACCGCGTTCTCGGTGGACGCCGGGTGCAGGATATCGGTCTCGAGCAGGCGGTACCGGGTGATGATATGGCGGGATTCGCGGGTACCGAGTTCGGGACCGGTGGTGACGATATAGGCCTGCTCGGCACCGGGGATCGTCCGGACGACCCGCAGATACGACTGGGCCTGCCGCCGCGCGCTGATCTCGGCCCGGCTGGTGTCGGCGGCGGATCGGGCATCATAACCCTCGTCCACCAGGTACATGATGATGTCGCCGGACACCGGCATCCGGGCGACCAATCCGGATTCGGCGAGCAGATCGGCGGCTCCCGCCGCCTTGGCTGCGCGTACGGCTTCCCCGACGGTGTGCACGGTCACCTCGGCCTCGGGCGCGATACCGCCGAAACGGACGCCGAGGCTGCCGTTCTGCACCCAGCCGTCGGTGCCGTAGCGGACTTCGGCGCCTGCGCGATGCGCGAGGTCCGCATCGCCGGTCGCGTCGACGAACGCCGCCGCGGTGAACCGGTGCACGCCCTCGTGATCGGCGATATCCACGGCCGTGATGCTGTCGCCTTCGGTATGCGCGCCGACCAGCAGACTGTGCAGGCGGATATCCACCCCAGCCTCCCGGCACAGTTCGTCGAGGACCACCTTGACGTTCTCCGGATCGAAGACCACGGTCACGGCGTTGAATCTGCGCGGCTCACCCACCGCGCCGCGCGCCCTCAGCCCGGCGACCACCTCGTCGGCGATTCCGAACACCACCTGCTGCATATCGTCACGGGTGTAGAGACCGCAGTAGGTGACGACATTGCGCAGCGTCGCCGCACCGCCCAGGCACGGACCGCGCTCGATCAGCAGCGTGCGGGCACCGGCCCGGGCGGCGCCCACCGCCGCGGCGATACCGGCCGATCCGCCGCCCGCGACAATGACGTCGTAGTGCGTACTGCTCGGGGTCATACGGGATTCAGCCCTTTCGATCGGTGGCCAGGAGCAGCGCACTGCCGTCCGGCCGGGCAGGGACGACGCCGGACGCGGATTCGCGGGCGTCGGCGCTCCGGATGAAGTACATGGGGACGATCGCCAGGCAGGGACCGGCGGCGAGGACGAGGAACACCAGCTGGAACGAGCCGCTGGCCCCGAAGACGAGTCCGACGACCGCCGGCACGATGGTGCTGCCGAGCTGCCAGAAGGCGTTCACACCGCCGGTGGCCGTCCCGGCGAGTTCCGGACCCGACAGCGTGGGGATCATCGCCATCATCACCGGGCTGTAGATGTAGGCGGTGATACCGAGGAACGGCGCGATCCAGAGAAACTGCGTCGCGGTGGTGGCGAAACTGAAGACGATCAGGCAGGCCGCGAAGGCCACCAGGATCGCGATGGTCAACCGCCGGCGGCTCAGCCCGAGCGCATCACCCACCAGACCGATCAGCGGTTTGGAGAAGACCGCGACGGCGCCGAAGATGACCACGACGGTGCCGGCCCGGACCGGATCGATACCGACGCCCTTGACCATCAGCAGGTTCGACCAGGTGATGAACCCGTAGGTGCCCCAGAGCGCACCGAACCCGGCCAGCGCCAGCAGCAGCAGGCCGCGGTTGCGCAGCAACGGTCGCAGATTCGGCGTACTGCCGGCTTCCGCGCGGGCCACCAGCGGACCGGGTCGCAGCAGGATCAGGCACAGCACCCCGACGGCGATCGAGGCGATTCCGAACAGGTGGTAGGAGGTGCGCCAGCTGTGCGATTCGATCAACCGGGGGACCACGGCATTCGCGACGACCAGTCCCAGGGAGGTCGCGGTCATGAAGACACCCATCGCGAAACCACGCCGCTGCGGGACGAACCAGCTGGTGATGAGTTTGACACCGCCGCCGACCTCGGCACCCGCACACAATCCGATACACGCCTGGAAGAGCAGCCCCATCGCGTGACTGTCGGCCTCACCGAACGCGAGCATGAACCCGCCGGAGAGCAGGATGCTCACGCCGACGGTCGCCCGGGCGCCGATCCAGTCCGCGATGAAGCCGCCGATCGCGTTGGAGACGACATACCCGATGTAGTAGGTGGTGGCGAAGACGCCGAGACCGGCGACCGCCACCCCGAGGTCGTCGCCCACCGAGCCGGCCGCCGGCCCCCAGGTGGCGCGGTCGACCGAGGTCATCGTGAAGGCGGCCCAACAGAGGGTCAGCACCACCCAGCGGTATCTGGTGTCGGGCGGTGCGGTGGAGATCGCGGTCACCGGAGGTCCTTTCGAGCGAAGCAGGGGCGCCGGCGCCGCGCGGTGCGCGACGGCTGTGGTGCCCACCACAATGCAACCGTGTGAGCGGCCCGTGATCCAATGCCACTTGGCTGACCCGGGTATGTTCTGAAGTTATGGCATACCGATCGGTATGTGAAATGGGAGCAACGGTGGAGCTACGACAACTACGGTATTTCGTCGAGGTCTTCGATCGCGGCTCACTGTCCGGGGCGGCGAAGGCCCTGCTGATCTCGCAACCGGCCCTGACTCGGCGGATCCAGCAGCTGGAACGGGAATGCGGGGTACCGCTCTTCGAGCGGGTTCCGGCGGGCATTGTGCCGACTCCCGCCGGAAAAGCCCTCTATCAGCATGTTCTCACGCTGCTCCGGTACGCCGACACCGCTAAGGATGCCGCGCGGGAGGCGGGACCGATCCGGGAGATCGTGCAGATCGGACTGGCCCCGGGCCTGCCGCCCACCTGGCTCGAGCAAATGATCGATACCGTCCGGATCGCCGTACCGCAGGCATACCTTTCCCTGACCGATGCGATCAGCACCGTCCAACTCCAGCAGCTGCGGGCCGGTCGCCTGGACATAGCGTTCGTGCATGAACCGCCCACGGGGGATCTCATCCGGCACCGCGTCCTGGAAGAACCGTTCGGCCTCGTGGTCGATCCGCGCCTGGCGGCCGAGTTCACCGGCAACACCTGCCCGCTGCGCGCCCTCGACGGTATGGATGTGCTCGCCCACGCCCGTGACCAGGTCCCGATCGGACACGACCGGCTGGTCTCCGCCGCGCACGAGGCCGGTATCGCACCCCGGTGGCATTTCGCCAACTACACCGAGAACGCGCGGGCCTGCCTGCGGGCCACCGGCGCGAACGCGGCCATCCTGAGCCGCACCACCGCGGGCCGCCTGCTGCCCGGGTGGCAATGGCGGCGGTTGGTGGATCCGCCGATCACCATGCAGACCTGGATCGTGCGGCAACCTGTCGTCCGCAGTACCGTCACCGAGGTCGCCGACACCATCGCCGGCTCCTTCGGCATCGACTGATCCGCCGCCGACGATCGGCGGGATTCATCACCGTTCCGCCGGGTACCGCTATCGGGCGCCCAGGAGACGTCCGGACTCGTATGCGGCCGCTCCGGGTGGCAGCATGCCGGGACGGCCGCTCAGATACACCTGTACGGTCCCGTCGCCGGTCGAGGGACCGCCCAACGCCTCGATCCGGCGGACCGTCTGCGTGGCGACGGCCTGCGCGCTGTCGAACAACCGGACACCGTCGGGCAGCGCGGCGACGATCGTGTCCACGATCAGCGGGTAGTGGGTGCAGCCGAGCACCACACCCTCGACATCGGCGGGTGTCCGGGCCGCCGCGTCCGCCACCGCCGCACGCACCCCGGCCATATCTCCACGATCCACCGCTTCGGCGAGCCCGTGGCAGGCCACCCCGGTCACCTTCGCCTCCCCGCCGAACCGGGCTATCAGATCCGCCTGATATGGGCTGGCCGTGGTCGCCGCGGTCGCCCACACGGCGACCGCCCGGCAGGCCGCGGCGGCCGGTTTGATCGCCGGCACGGTACCCACCACCGGCACGTCCACGCCGAGATCGGCACGGACGTGTTCGAGCGCGGTCACACTGGCGGTGTTACAGGGCAGCACGATCACCTCGGCGCCCAGGTCGTACGCGGCGCGGGCGGCCGAGACCACTCGATCGACCACCCAGTCCTGCGGTTTGGGACCCCACGGCGCGCCGTCGGGGTCCAGCTGCAACAGCAGATCCACATCGGGGCGCAGCTTACGCAGCCACGCCGCGGTGGGCAGCAGCCCGAATCCCGAATCGATGAGCGCGACGATCACACCGACAGGTTATTGAGTCGCCCCCAGCAATTCCTCCACCGGGGCGGCCGCGGCGATCTTCGCGCGCATCTTCATCACCTGACCGGTCATCCCGGCGCCGACCACTCCGGCCAACCGGCCGTCACGGAAGTAATAGGCGAGGAACTTGCGCCCGTCGTCGGCGAGAACACGGATATCGTCGGTGGCCCGGGGGGTACCGAGCGCCTGGAGTTTCAGGTCGTACTGGTCGCTCCAGAAATACGGAACCTGCGCGATACCGGGTGCTTCCACACCGAGCAGAGCGCAGGTCAGCAGCTTGGCCTGCTCGCCGGCGTTCGTCCAGTGCTCGATCCGGCGATGTTCGCCGGTCGGAGTCCGCCAGGCCGCCACATCGCCGACCGCCCACACCCCCGGCGCGCTGGTGCGCCCGGCTTCGTCGGCGAATACGCCGCCACCTGCCGCCGGTTCGGCCAGTTCGATACCGGATCCGGCCAGCCAGTCGGTCACCGGACGTGACCCGATACCGGATACCACCAGATCCGCGGCCACCTCGGACCCGTCGGCGAGGCGCGCGCCGCGCACTCGGCCCGCCGGATCGGCCAGTAGTTCGTCGACACCGACGCCGCAGCGCAGATCGACACCTTCGGCCCGGTGCAGCCGGGCCACGAGTTCACCGAGTTCCGTGCCGAGGACTCCGGCCAGCGGGGCGGGCTGTGGTTCCACCAGCACCACGGGCACGTTCTGTGCCCGCAGGCTGGCCGCGAGTTCACAGCCGATGAACCCCGCGCCGATCACCAGGGCCGCGGTGGCGTCCTGTACTCCCGACCGGATCGCGACCGCGTCGTCGTGGCTGCGCAGGACGTGGACACCGGCGACCTCGTCGGCACCGGGTAGCAGCCGGGGCCGCAGTCCGGTGGCGATGACGAGATGGGCGTAGGCCACCGTGGAGCCGTCGGCGAGCAGTACCTGTTGGGCCGCGGTGTCCACGCCGACAGCGGCGGTGCCCAGGCGCAGGTCGATCTGCTTCTCGTCGTAGAACTCGGCCGGCCGCAACGGAGTCCCGGTGGTTTCGCCCCGAACGAACTGTTTGGACAGCGGCGGGCGATCGTAGGGCGCGTGACGCTCGTCTCCGAGCAACACCAGTTCGCCCTCGTACCCCGCACGGCGCAACTCCTCGGCGGTGCGCAGCCCGGCGAGGCCGGCACCGGTGATCACGATCGGCGCGGACATACCGAACTCCCTCCCCGCGGCACCCGGCGCCGCGCCTGGAACAGGTTACAGAAAATCGTGTAGCCCACCCTAACAAGCCCAGCAGGCGAAGCCCACACCGTGATCCGCCACGGCGACAGCGCCGGCCGCGCTACGCCGTACCCGCACGACCCGCGGTGACAGCACGCCGTCCGCGCATCGTTTCGCCGCGCAATCGTGTCCGTCGCGATACCGACCGGTCACTGTAAGACGGCTATACCGAGGTCAGGCCCTGTCAACGGACCTGTTTCGGAGTCTCAGGAGGCCATTATGTTCGCAGAAAGCCGGACCCAGGATTTCCTGGCCGTGGTGCTCGGCGTTTTCACCGCCCTCTCACCGATCTGGGTGGCGACGAACGACCGCGCGGTGTGGACGATGATCGTGCTCGGAGCGCTCATCGCACTGACCGGACTCGCTCAGATGTACCGGCCCACGATGGCGGCGGCCGACTACGGGATGGCGTTGTTCGGCGCATTGCTGTTCATCGCACCGTGGGCCATGAACTACACCAGCTACAACGGGGCGTCGTGGACGTCGTGGGTCGTCGGGATCGTCACCGTCGTACTCGCAGTCGCGGCACTGCCGGCGGTGGCCGGCCGGATGCACCGGGCGGCACCGCACCACTGACACGGCCCGTCTCGTAACACCACCCGCCGACCGGGGTCGGCGGCCGGGCCCATTTGCGCCATCGACACCACCGGGAAAATTTCGAGGGGCCCCGACAAGGCCGACCTGCCCGGGCGGGCGAACGCGCCGATTCCCGCAGATCCCCGCGCATCTCGCCGTCCGGGCACGTCAGAGGCCCGTATCCGGGTGTCCAGGATACGGATCCGCGCGTAGAGGCGGCTCTGCCCGGATGTAATCTCGATCACCGGGGGCGCCCGATGCTGCGGTCATGGGCTTCGCACACTAGAACGAAAAGCACCCCGGCGGGTAAGAATGGGCCCATGGATGCCGAAAATGCCAGCCTCGGAGACGGACGTCGCGGCCGCCAGGAGGAGTACGGTCGCGCACAGCACAACTCCGAGTCGAGGGGCTTCGCCGGCTTCGGATCGAACGAATTCGATTCGGCGAATGGCTCGAACGGCGCCACGAACCGATCCGATTCCATCCCGGATCACGGTTATACGTGGACCCCCGCACCACCGTCCACTCCCCCGCAGAACCAGCACAGCACGGGTGGATCGTCGGCGTTGGATCCGTTCGCCGCCTGGAACACTCCCGGCGTGATCGGTGACTCGGCGGCAGTCGGGCTGATGACATCCGGTGGCCAGGAACCGGATCCCCGGTTCAGCACTTCGCCCTCGGACCCATCGCCCTTCCCCGCACCCCCCGACGGTCCCGATACCGCCGCGCTCTCCACCCGGCACAGCGCCGGTCCGACGACGGCCCCGGGGCAGACCGACCCGGACGGGATACCCCGGATACCGCAATCGAACCCCGGCCCCGAAGGTGGGCACTCCGCTTCGCTCGCCTCCTCTGCGCGGATTCCGATCCCGGGGCCGTATGCGGCCGAACAACAGCTGCTCTCCACCGATTCCACCGTCCCCACTTCGGGTACGCGGCCCGGCGGATCCGATCCACTCGCCGCCCCGACAACCCAGCTGCCCACCTCGGGCACGCCGGAGGACGCGTACCCCCTGCCACCGGAGACTCCGCCGCACGGCGACTCCTACGGCGGCGCGGCGGACCCCGGTTCACTGCCGAGCTGGCTGAGTTCGATCGGCGAGGAGCCGGTACCGCACCCCTTGGAAACCGGGGGACGGCGCCGCAAGCTCGATCTCACCGAATCCGGTGAATCCGACGAATCCTTCAACCCGTTCGAGGACCAGCACGCCCCTGAGCACGCGGAGAACTCCGCGGCTGCGACCACCGATCCACATGACCTGCCCGGCATTCCGGAGGCGGACACCTTCGACAGCGAACTCGCCGCCCGGCCGGAACTGCCGACCCGGGGACTGCCCACGCGCGGCCGCACCGCGCCCGCGGCGGGCCCCGAGGAGGGATCCGCCGCTCCACCCCTGCCCGCGCGGCGCCTGCCGCGGTCGGCGGCCCGGCACGCACCCGCCCCGGCCGACGAGCCGGATTCGGGGTCGCACAACGCCCACGAGGCTCCCGCCGTGACCACCGCAGGTGTTCCGGAACCGGCGCACGCCGAGAACATCGCCGAATCCCCGGACAACGAGCACGAACTGCCGGCGCCGAGGCGGCTGCCCCGGTCCGCCGCCCGGTACGGCCCCGAGGACGAGCAACCCGGCGTCCGCGGTGATCAGCAGCCCGCGCTACGGATCGCCGGCCCGGCCGACGAGGGAATTCCGGCCGACGAGGCCGGTGCGCGCACCGCACCGCCGCGCCTGGCTCCGCCGGACGGCACCCCGATCCTCGATCGGCTGCTGGACCCCGCACCCGCGCACAAGATCGACCCCGACGACGAATCCGGTGCCCCGGTAGCCGAACTGCTCACCCGGATACTGGAATCCGAGGATTCCGGTCCCGCCCGGCACAGCGGTTCCGACGAACCGGCCGAGGACGCCCCGGAAGCCGTCGTACCGCTGTCGCCACTGACCCTCGTTCCCGAGGACACCGGCGAAAGCATCGACGAAGATGACGAGGCCGATTCCCGCCCACCACTGGAGACGCGGCGCTCCCGGCGGGCCCGCGAGGCGGCCGAGGCCGCCGAGGCCGCGAAATCCGCGGCGGCGGCGCCGGCCCGGCCGGAAACACCGGTTTCCGAACCCATCGCGGACCCCGAACCGGCAGCACCGGCGCTGCGGCTTCCGGCACCGGCGGAGGACAGCCCATCCCGGCATACCCGCAGCGAGGAAGGCGCCGATATAGACATCCACCTCATCATGCGTTTGCTCACCGCGAGCGATGATCTCGAAGTCCTGGCCGGGCAGGCGGAGACGGGCGAGGTATCGGCCGCCGAGGTGGCCCGGGCCGCACGGGAGGCCAGGGCCGCGGTCCTGTCCGCGGTCACCGCCTGGTACGGCGGACCGGCCCAGATGGTCAAGTTCGCCAACGCACTGTTGCAGGCCGCCCGCGAATCCTGACCCACCGTGGCCGCGCCGGATCACCCGGCGCGGCTACGGTCTCCGGTGCGACAGGCGGGTTGCCGGCGAGGAGCCCGGCCGCACCCGGAACCGGCCGCGGGTCTACCCACCGGCCGGCCGTTCGCCGCTGCGATCGACCGGCGTGCCCGGCAGGTCAGTGTCACCGGTCCCGGCCCGCCACCGTCGCACAAGCCGCCGGCAGGCATCCACCAGTTCATCGGGCTCGACTTCCGATATCTCGGTATCGAAGGTGGCGAGCAGTCCTGCGATACCCGCCCAGGACCACGCGCCGAGGGTGAGACGGCAGTGCTCGGGATCGAGGTATTCGACAACCGATCCGCCGGGTGCCCAGCGTGCGACTGTCCCGGCCGCCAGATTCAACCGTGCGCTCCCGGTGCACTCCCAGGCAGCGGGAGTGTCCCCGCGGTCGTGGGTGGTCATCACGAAGCGGGCGATATCGCCGCCGGGCACTTCGCCGGGCGCGAACCGGATTCCCGTGGGCGGGTGCAGATGGAGACGATCGAGCCGAAGCACACGCCAGGCGCTCTCGGCCCGGAGGTAACCCACCAGGTACCACCGGGCCGCCCAGACCACCAGATGATGGGGTTCGAAGCGATGAGCCGGGGTGAACCCGGCCGTCCCGGGAATCGGACGGTTGCCGTCGGCACCGAGTGTTTCGACGATGAGCACCTCCCGGCGGTGAACCGCACTGCCCGCGATCTGCAACGCTGCCGCATCGATGGGTGGCGCCGGGAACTCCCAGTAGTTCGGCAACCTGGTGAGTCGCAGGCCTTCCACGGCCGCACGCAATCTGGCCGGCATCACCTGTTCGAGCGCTTCCAGGGCTCGCGCGGTGTCCTCCCCTAGAGAGTGTCCTCAAAGCCAGATGAGCAGGGTGGCCAGGTCGAGCATCCCGCGGTAGGACGTGGCGGTCTTGTCGTAACGGGTGGCGATCGC
>NZ_JBSFDZ010000035.1:0-43567 GCF_053594175.1 Nocardia sp. NPDC001965 | reverse complement strand
TTTCGGCGCGCTGGCGCGCGCGGGGTCGAGGCCCCCGAAGTCTCGCCGTTCAGGCCTCGAGACTCGAGCCTTCGGCTCATGCGCTTTCGAGGCCTGAACGGCGAGACGGGCCTCAACCCTTTGGGGTGTCTCGTAAAACTCGACTCGGGGGGTGCGGTGGCAGTCGAGGTTCCGGTCGGCATGCGGGCCGGTTGTGCTCGGGTGGGGGTTTCTCCTGTTCTGGGCGGGTGGGAACCTGAATCGGGTAGTGGCCTGTGGGGGTGGGGGACGTGTTCGGGATCACCGCCGACGATCCTGTCGGTGAGTTCGGGGACAATGGGCGTCAGCCGAGGTGAGGAGGTGTCCCGTGGCGGACGGGCCGCTGATCGTGCAGAGCGATAAAACAGTCCTGTTGGAGGTCGATCACGAACTGGCGAATGTGGCGCGTCAGGCCATTGCGCCGTTCGCGGAGCTGGAACGGGCGCCCGAACACGTGCACACCTATCGGGTGACACCGCTGGCCCTGTGGAACGCCCGGGCCGCGGGGCACGACGCGGAGCAGGTGGTGGACGCGCTGGTCGGCCATTCCCGCTTCCCGGTTCCGCAGCCGCTGCTCGTCGATATCGTCGAGACGATGGCCCGTTACGGGCGGTTGCAGCTGGTCAAGCATCCGGCGCACGGCCTGACACTGGTGAGCCTGGATCGGGCGGTGCTGGCCGAGGTGCTGCGGCACAAGAAGATCGCCCCCATGCTCGGCGAGCGGATCGACGAGGACACGGTGGTGGTGCACGCGTCCGAGCGCGGGCACATCAAACAGCAGCTTCTCAAGATCGGCTGGCCCGCCGAGGACCTGGCCGGATATGTCGACGGCGAAGCCCATCCGATCGATCTCGATTTCGACGGCGCGAGCTGGCAGTTGCGCGACTATCAGGAGATGGCCGCGGATTCGTTCTGGGCGGGCGGGTCCGGTGTGGTGGTGCTACCGTGCGGCGCCGGTAAGACGATGGTGGGGGCGGCTGCGATGGCGCGTGCCAAGGCCACCACCCTCATCCTGGTGACCAATACCGTCGCAGGCCGGCAGTGGCGGCGGGAGCTGCTCGCGCGCACCTCGCTCACCGAGGAGGAGATCGGCGAGTATTCCGGGGAGCGCAAGGAGATCCGTCCGGTCACTATCGCCACCTACCAGGTGATCACCCGCAAATCGAAGGGTGAGTACAAGCATCTGGAATTGTTCGACAGCCGGGACTGGGGCCTGGTGATCTACGACGAGGTGCATCTGCTGCCCGCTCCGGTGTTCCGGATGACGGCCGATCTGCAGTCCCGGCGGCGGCTCGGACTCACCGCGACACTGGTTCGTGAGGACGGCCGCGAGGGCGATGTATTCTCGCTGATCGGTCCCAAGCGCTACGACGCGCCGTGGAAGGATATCGAGGCCCAGGGCTGGATAGCTCCGGCCGACTGCATCGAGGTCCGGGTCACGCTGACCGATGCCGAGCGGATGTCCTATGCGACGGCCGAGCCCGAGGAGCGCTACAAACTCTGTTCCACCGCGCATACCAAGATCGCCGTGGTGAAGTCGATTCTGGACCGGCACCCCTCGGCGCCCACTCTGGTGATCGGCGCCTATCTGGACCAGTTGGAGGAGTTGGGCACCGCCCTGGACGCCCCGGTGATCCAGGGGTCGACGAAGAACAAGGAACGCGAGGCCCTTTTCGACGCATTCCGCCGCGGTGAGATCCCGGTACTCGTGGTGAGCAAGGTCGCGAATTTCTCCATCGACCTGCCCGAGGCGTCGGTGGCGGTGCAGGTTTCCGGTACCTTCGGTTCGCGCCAAGAGGAAGCCCAGCGGCTGGGCCGATTGCTGCGCCCGAAACACGACGGCGGTCAGGCCCATTTCTATTCCGTGGTGGCCCGCGACACACTGGACGCCGATTACGCTGCACATCGGCAACGTTTTCTCGCCGAACAGGGTTATGCCTATCGGATAACGGATGCCGATGATCTGCTGGGCCCCGCGATCGGTCCCGGCGAGCAATAGCAGCATTCCGAACTCGACGAATTGTGTTAGGAATGGCGACGTGCGACGCTTCGAATTCGCGGTGGACCGCCGGCATGCCCACGCGGTCAACGAAGTCGTCGCCGGACGCCGCCGGGTGCGTTTCGCCGCCGTTCCCGTCGCCTTCGGCGCCGCCACCGGCACCGCCTACCTGGTGTGGCTGGGGCACCCCTGGTCCTATCCACTGGCTCTGGCCGGCGCGCTCGGTGCCGCGACAGCGTTGTGGGTGGCGGTGTGGGCACCGCGCCGCGCCGGTATCGATCAGCTCTATGCCGAGGGGGAACTGGTGCCGGCGGTGGTCGCACCGATCCGGTCGCGCGGTGCGGTACTGCTCGCGCTGGTGAATGTGGCCCGGCGCGATACCGGGGAGTCGCGATACGCGCTGGTCACCAGGAAGGTACGGCAATTGCCGGGGCACCGGGTGACCGAAGGGGAGCGGGTCCCCGCGGTCACGGTCCGCGCTGACCGCACCGCCCGTTCGATCGGCGAACGCTGGCTTCCGGTCGAGGCGATGCCGATCGCCTGGGGAACCGCGGATACGGCCGTGATCGACCGCGCCCGCGCCGCCATCGCCGAGATCGAATGGCGTTTGCTCGCCGACAATCTCGCCCTCGCCGAACAGGTCCACCGCAGTGCGGCCAAACGACTGTTGCTCGACCCGGACCGCCTACCGGACGGCCTCGGCGCCTGAATCGTGGCACGCGACATTACGCCGGTGGTCCACGGCGGCCCGGAAACGCTCGCGCGCCGCGTTTTCCGGGGGTGCCGGGATCCGGGGCCGGCAGCGACTAACGTCGTCGACCGGGGTAACCGGGAGAATACGAGTCGAGCACGGAAGGTGGAATCGCATGAGGCTCACCCGCTGGCTGATCGCCGCGGTGCTCGCGCTGTCGAGTCCGGCCCTGGTGCCGGTCGCCGCGCAGGCGCCGTCCGCGTCGTCGGCGGGATCGGAGGGCATGGGCGATCCGTACTTTCCCCGGGACGGTAACGGCGGTTACGACGTCGCACACTACGATGTGACGCTCGGCTACGATCCGGCCGATCACCAGCTCACCGGCTCGGCCCGGATCGATGCCGCGGCCACCCAGCCGCTGACGTCCTTCGATCTCGATTACAGCGGCCCTCCGGTGCGAACGGTGCGGGTGAACAATATGCCCGCCGGATTCGAATTGCGGAAACCGCACGAACTGGTCGTACACCCGGCGTTGCCGCTTCTGCCCGGCCTGCCGTTCACCGTCACCGTCGATTACGCGGGTACGGCCCCCGATACGCGCGGCGCGGGCTGGACCTACGCACCGACCGGCGGCGCCTTCGCCACCGGACAACCGCATTCGGCTTCCACCTGGTATCCGCTCAACGATTCGCCGCGGGACAAGGCCACATTTACCCTGCATACGACCGTTCCGGAGGAATGGCAGGTGATGTCGGGCGGCACCAAAGTGCGCGACGATGTGCGAGACGGTTTCCGCACAGTGAGCTGGGAACAGCGTTATCCGGTGATCGGATACCTAACCACTGTGGCCATCGACCGGTTCGAATTCCTGGAGCAGCGCCGGGCGAACGGGACCCCACTGCTCAGCGCTTTCGCGCCAGGTGCCGAGGATCTGCGCCAGTACGAGGAGAAGCTGCCGCAGATCCTCGATTTCGCCGAAGGTCTCTACGGCCCGTATCCGTTCGACACCGGCGGTGGGATATTCCTGGCCGCGAAGATCCCGTTCTCCCTGGAAACCCAGACCCGGCCCACCTATGCGTCGTGGGCCGATCTGAACACGGTGGTGCACGAGACGGCTCATCAGTGGTGGGGCGATTCGGTCTCCGTCCAGAACTGGTCCGATATCTGTCTGAACGAATGCGTAGCCAGCTATACCGCCGACTACCTCTGGCCGGAGCGGACCGAGGGCGCCGATGTGGACGCGAAATACCGTGACACGATCCGGGAGATGTCGGCGAAGCCGAAATTCTGGGAAGTGCCGCTACAGGATCCCGGACCCGAGGATATGTTCACCTCGGTCTACTACCGGGGACCGCTGTTTCTGCATGCCCTGCGTAAACAGCTGGGCGACGACATCTTCTTCGGCGCCTTGCGTGAATTCGTGGCGGCGCACGCCTACGGCAATGCTTCGATGCCGGAGTTCCGGACCTTCATCCAGTCCAGATCACCGACCGATCTCACCGGGTTCTTCGATGCCTGGCTGCGCGGCACGACCCCGCCGCCGGACCAGTACCTCTATCCGGGTTCGCTGCGCGGCTGAGTGATCCGGCGGCGGCACGGCTACTCGAGCAGCGCGACCGATGAGATCCGGTGCAGCGTGAACTGCCGGACCGTTCCGGTGACCGGATCCAGCGCTTCGAGCTGACCGTTGCCCACCCGCACCGGTTCGACGACCCGCTGGATCGCGGTGCCTTTGGCGTCGACATAGCCTATGTGGACCTGCCGCCGCACCCGCGCCGCCAGTTGGAGCAATGCCAGAGCGGCGGCCGTACTCGTGCGGGTGCCGTCGCTGCGTACCGCCTGCCCGGAGGCGGCGGTGGCGGCCCGTTCTCCGGCGCGTAGCTCGGTGACCAAGAGCTCCAGCTGATCGCTCGTCGGCGGCGACGGTCGGTACGGCTGCCGGGCCAGCGGCCGGACACTGATCCGCGCACCGCGCTGCCGCAGGTCCACGATCGCGCCGGAAGCATCCTCACCGGCAGGTGCGAAGCCTGCCGCGCGCAGCTGCTCGAACAATTCGCCCAGCGGCGCCTGCGATATCGCCACTGTCGGCGCGATACCGCGCAGTGCGAGGGTTTCGGCGACGGGGGAGACCAGCACCTGGGCCAACAGCGCGGGATCCTCACTGCGCACGAACGACTGTGCCATTCCGGCCCGCAACCGGCCGTGCCGCCGGGCCACATCGTCGATCAGATAGGTGAGTGTCTGCGGGACGGGAGTGCGGGAGTGCCGGCCGAAGAGACTGTGCAGTTCCGCGGCGGTGAGACCGGCGTCGAGTGCGCGGCGCAAGGTGGGTTCGCCGATCCGGTAGACGGTGGCCGCACCGGCCGATTCCACATCGGCTACCAGCTCGATCCGGCGTTGCAGATCGGCGGTGAGCGGTCCCGGTGCCACCACCGTCAGATCGGCCTGGACCAGGACATGGTCCACCGGGTCGGGGAGCGCGGCCTCCAGTGCCGCTTCGGCGGCCGCGAGAGTATCGGTGAGCATCGTCCGGGCGGCGGTGGTGAGCGCACCGCGCCCCACCAGTCCGAGTGCGGCGGCCTCGTCCAATGTGTTGTCGACGACCTGGCGCCGGAAGTGCCGCCGGCGCCGCGGGGTCCGCCATGCCAGCAGGCGCGCGAGGTCGCCGGGATCGAGCTCGGTACCGGGTGGTTGTTCGGCGAGGGTTTCCAGCACGATTCGCCGGTCCCGTACGGCATACGGCACCCGGAGCTCGTGCGCGAGTGCCGCCAGCGGCTTGTCGGCGGCGTCCCGCAGACCGATCATCCACGGATTCCGGTCCAGCTCCAGCCAGGCGTGGGCGAGTGGCACCCAGCGGCGGGCCGCCGGTGCTTCCAGCCAGGAGTCGGCGGCGGGTGTCGGCGCCCAGAAATCGTCGGCGTCGGTCTCCGGTGCCGGATCGGGGAAACCCTTCTCGATCAGCTTCGCCGCCGCCAGTAGTTCCACCAGCAGACCCGCCCGGGTTTCGTCGATCCTGGCGTGCTTGGCGATCCGGCGCAGTTCCCGCACGCCCAGGCCACCGGCCCGCAGCGCCGGCGCAGGTAGCTGCCCCAGTACTTCGAGGATCGCGGCACAGTGCCGCAGCAGTTCGCCGACCTCACCCGCACCGACGCCGTCGACCTCGGCTGTCCGGTGCGGGGTCGCCCGCGGCTCGGGCTCGGTCAGCCGGTACGGGTCGGTGACCGGTTCGCCGCGCAGCAGCTGACCCACCGCGGGCGGAAGCTCCACCGTCTCGTCGTCGATCCGGCGCAGCAGCCCGGCAGCCAGCAATCGAGGCACCGGACGGTCCGCCGGTGCGTCCGGCGCGGCGTCGCGGGTGCGCCCGCGCGGGCCGGTTTCGGCGAGTTTGTCCAACAGCGCACGTTCGGCGGCGAGCAGATCGGTGAGTGCCGCGGTGATCTCCGGTTCGGACAGGGCGCCGGCGGGGTCGGCTCCGCTGCCCAGCGACCACGGCAAGGCCTCTGCGGTGGCCGGTACCAGCCGGATCCGGTCGCCGTCGAACCAGAGCAGTGCCCGGTCGGCCAGTTCGGTGACCGCGGCGTCCACCGTCGCCGCCTTGGCGCGGGGGCGCAGCGCGCGTTTGAGTTCGATACGGGTGAACGGCTCCCCGCCGCCCGCGGTGTGCAGCGCCAGCACCTCCACGATCGCGAACGGTACGGTGCCCAGTTCATCGGCCGCGCGCAGGACCGAGGCACGTTGTTCGGCGCGAGCGGCGAGCACCGCCATGGAGGACGGCAGCGGTACCGCCAGATCGGGCCGGCGTTCGAGGAGAGCCACCAATTGTGCGTCGGATCGGGCACCGAGCCAGGCGGTGAACGAGTCTTGGCCGGTCATCCGGTCCAGACTAGCCGGGGCTGCCGGTTCGGTGGGGCCGCGGCCGGGTAGCTGTCGCCGACCGGGCCTGCGACGTGCGGTACCGAGGTGGTTGACGTGCGGCCCCGTGGCGCGGCCGTGCCAGAATGAGGAGGTGGTGAACAAATCGAAGAAACCCTACGTCGACAACGGCTGGCCCGAGGTGGCCGACGGCGATCACGCTGTCACCGAGTTGTCGTCGTCCCGCTCCGGTAATCTCTCGCCGTTCGGTGAGGACACCGAGTTCCCGCTGGCTGCCGACAAGCTGCCGTATCTGCACCCGCAAACAGTGATCAACCGCTGAGCGCACGAACGAAAGAACCCCGCGTCACCTGATGGTGAGGCGGGGTTCTTTCGTTGCCGGGGCGCCCGTTCAGGAGGGCAGCAGGCCCTTGTTGGCCTCGAAGACATTGAGCAGGCCGGGATCGAGCTGGGGGGTTCCGGCCTTGACGGCCTCGAACAGATCCAGCGCGGGCTGCGGAACCTGGACGCCCTGTGCCTGGACGGCGGCGAGCGCGCGATCCACGGCGGTGTAGACCTCCTGGGTCTGCGTGGGGGTCTGGGCCGGAGCCTGGGTCTGGGTGCCGGGCGCGGCATGGGCACCCGGGGTCTGGGTTTCGGTCTGGACGGCCGGAGTGTCGGCCGGGGTTTCGCGCGGGGTCGAGCCGCTGCTCAGGCCCAGCGAGGACGAGCAGGAAGGCCAGGCACCCCAGCCCTGCGAGGCGAGTACGTTTTCGGCGACGTCGATCTGCTGTTCGCGACTGGCCTGGTTCGCGGTCGGCGCGTACTGCCCGCCGCCGTTGGCCTGCCAGGTGCTCTGCGAGAACTGCAGTCCGCCGTGATAGCCGTTACCGGTGTTGATGGCCCAGTTGCCGCCGGCTTCGCACTGTGCGAGTCGATCCCAGTCGGAGTCGGGTGCCGCGCTGGCGGTACCGGCGAGGGCAACGCCCGCACCGCTGATCATGGCGCCGGTGACGGCGACCTTGGCCACAGTGCGACCGGTATTGGTGGGCTTGCGATGGCGTCCACTCATTCGGGTTCGTCTTCCTCTCGTACGCACCTGCGAGGTATTCGCTCGGGTCCAGGCTGAGAGGGTGCCCGTCCCGCCCTCGCCCCTCTTGGTTTCCGTCGGGTTCCGGTACCCGCGGGGCGAGGTTCGGTGCGGCGGGCCGGTGGGCCGGTGTGCCCGGCTGGGGTAGACGGTACGACGTTCCCCGCGAAAAATCACTATTTGGTAACCGGCGTGTGCGGATGGGTTGCGGAGCGGTCACGGCGGTCGCGATCGGACTCTGCGCAGCTAGTAGAGCCGCGTCGGGGATCGGTCGCAGGACACGCTGTGCCGTTATCGGGCTGTTATGTGATTATCATCACATAACGCTTCGGTCGCGACACGGCCGGGTATTCGACAGTCGTCACCTGGATCGGCGACCCGAGCGCAGCGCGAAGATCAGCGCCGCCACGAAGCCGACCGGAGCCAGCATCGCGCCCAGGTACAACCAGAGTCCCGGCTCGCCGTCCGTGAGGATCGGCGTCAGGAAGATCGCTACGACGGACAGCAGCCCGAGTGCGAAGAGCGCGAGCGCGAGCTGCAGCAACCAGTTGCCGGGGGTGCGCCCGGGTGGCGGGCCCGAGGGCCCCGGATCGGCGGAATTCGTCACCGTTCGACCGTAAAACTGATGTGCTGGCCCCGTACTCACCGGGGTAGACTCGGACCGATCTCGCGTCCTGCATGCTTGTGGGGCGCGTTTTTCGAGTAGTGGACAAGACCTGCCACCAGCGGGTTTCAGCAGATGAGTGTGACCGGGCCCGGTGGGCCGGGCGCCGAACAGACGAACGGATGAGCGCAGTGCCGACCGGCAAGGTGAAGTGGTACGACGTGGAAAAGGGCTTCGGCTTCCTTTCCCAGGACGAGGGTGAGGACGTCTACGTCCGCTCGTCCGCGCTGCCCCAGGGTGTCGAGACGCTCAAACCCGGTCAACGGGTCGAATTCGGGATGGCGGCCGGTCGGCGCGGGCCGCAGGCACTGAGCCTGAAATTGGTGGAGGCGCCCCCGTCGGTGCGGCAGAACCAGGAGCGCAGCCCCCGCAAGGAGCCGGTCGCGCGCAAGCACAGCCCCGACGAACTGCACGGCATGGTCGAGGACATGATCACGCTGCTGGAGGCGAAGGTGCAGCCGGATCTGCGCAAGGGCCGCTACCCGGATCGCAAGACCGCACAGCGCATCTCGGAGGTCGTACGCGCGGTGGCGCGGGAACTCGACAGCTGATCCGACGCGCGAGAACGTTCGGGCCGGCCGGTTCATCCGGCCGGCCCGCTCTCGTATCAGGCCGTTTTGATCGACCACACCGCGTGCGGAACGGGGAACTCGTTACCGGACTCGTCGATCGCGATGATCATCACCTGCAATTCCACCCCGATCAGTTCCAGTCCCGGTTCGGGCCGGGACTGGACGGTCAGGGCGCGAGTGTTCGCCGGGTGATCCCGATAGGAACTCGGCTGCTCGATCAGCTCACCGTTCTCGCGGGCGTAAAGCGGCAGCAGTTCCCACGGACTGTCGACCAGTTCGTCGGGTAGCGAGATCTGCAGGGGATTCCCGGCGGGCACCTCCAGGAACACGGTTTCACCCTGCCGGCAGTCCTGCATCCGCACCGTGCAGTAGCGGAACGGCGGCACCGTGACGCTGGTGCCGTGGGCGTAGGCGGTGAGTTCGGGGTCCTTCGGTTCGGCGTTCCGCGCCAGCAGCCAGACCACACCGGCGGTGGCGGCCACCAGCACCAGGATCCCGGCCAGGGCCAGCGCGAGGGTCGTGCGGACTTTGTTCGTACTCACCGGGCGGCTTCTCCTCGTAGGGGGTCGTAGTGCGGAACTTCCTGTTCGGCGTGCAACGGCCGGCGACCGCCGAGACCGGGCAGCAGACTGAACCCGCGATAACTCAGCACAGTCTGGACCAGCCCCCCGACCAGCACCGCACTGACCACCGCGAAACCTTTCCAGTAGTCGGTCGGCAGCAGTACCCCACCGGCGCCGCCGATCACCCAGCTGAGCTGCAGCACCGTTTCGGAGCGACCGAAGCCGGAGGCGATCGACTCCGGTGGGAGATCGTCCTGAATGGCGGCGTCGAGTGAGACCTTCGCCAGCGCGCTCGCCCCCGACGCGATCAGCGCGGCCACCGCCGCACCGAACAGGTTGTCCATCACGACGGCGAGTACGGCCACGGCCGTGCATCCGATCGTGCAGTTCACCACGATCAGCGAGGGTCGGCCGAGCAGCAGTCGGGCCCCGGTGGCATTGCCCGCGAAGTTGCCGATGGCGGCTGCCGCCCCGACCAGGCCCAGCATCGCCGCCTGCTGTACCGGGCGATGTTCGGTCGCCTTGGCCACGAAGGCGATGTAGAAGGTCAGGAATCCGGTGAGTACACGGATACTTCCGTTGCCCCACAGCCCGGTGACGACTGCGCGGCCGAGGGGCTGGCGGCGTTTGCGGGCCGGTATCGCGGATTCGGTGGTGGGATCGAAGGCCTCGGTTTCCGCGTCGCGGGCGTGATAGCCGAGGGTGGTCGGTACCTCGCCCTCGGTGATCTCCACCCAGCGCGGGATCTTCCAGCTCAGATACGCTCCGCCGACGGCGATTCCGGTGGCCAGGATCAGCGCGCCGGTCGAGCCCGCGACAGCGGCGGTCAACCCGGCGACACCGCCCGCGCCGAGCGTCCCGCCGACCAGTCCGAAGACGGTCAGTCGGGAATTCGTCCGGACCAGGTCTATATCGGGGGGCAGGACTCTGGGTGTCACCGCACTCTTGAGCACCGCGAACGATTTGCTGAGCACCATCATGCACAGCGCGAGCGGGTAGAGCACCCAGCTGTCGAAACTGAAGATCAGCACCACCGCCAGGACCGCGCGCACGGCGAACGAACTGGCCAGGGCCAGCCGGCGGCCCCGCTGCAGCCGGTCCAGGGCGGGACCGATGAGCGGCGCGATGATCGCGAACGGCGCGATAGTGATCAGCAGATACAGCGCGACCTTCGTCTTGCTCTCCGCGGTCGCGCTGGCGAAGAAGAGGGTATTGGCCAGGGCGACCGCTATCGCGGCGTCCAGCGCGAAGTTCGCCATGGTGGCGTAGGTGAGCGCCGTCAGACCGGATTTGTCCGCACCGTCGGCTTCGGCCGCCCGCCGGAAGGTGGCGATTCCCTTCTCGGTGATCTCCCGGCCACGCATGGCCGCCACCCGGGTGACGGTGAGTTTCCGGGGTACGCGCCGGCTCTCGGGATCTTGTTCCGAACCGGCGTCGGCGCTCGGATACTCCTTGGTCGGCGTCGGCCCAACGGATCTGCCACCGTCCGCCCCGGGCTGCCGATCGCCGGTGCTGCTCGGTGCAGTGCGATCCTGAGCGGCGGCGTCCGGCGCCGGTCGGTCCCAGGTTTCCCGGCGGCCCTCGGTCGAGGGAGGACGATCACCGGCACCGGATCGGCCCGGATCGCGCCGTGCGCCCGGATCGGGCGAGCGGGCCGGACCGGCGGAAGCACGGTCATCGGCGGGCGGACCCGGCCGGTTACGGGGGACGGGCCGGTCCGTCCCGGAGCCGGAGTCACCGGCCGTGGGAACGAAGCTGCCCGCTGGGGGAGCGGAGTTGCCCGCGCGGGAGCCGCCGGAACCGGAGCCGCCCGGAGCGGAGCCGCTGGGCACCGAGTCATCCCGACGCCCGCCGCCCGGAGCGGAACCGTTCGCGGCGTAACCCGGACCGGGTCGGCCGCGCTCGCCGCCGGACCGCGGCTGTCTCTCGCCGGAGAAGGACGGAGTGCCACTCGGCTCACCGCCCGGCCGGCCGGCCGTTCCGCGCTCGACCGGCGGATCGACCGGTTCTCCCGACCCGCGTGATCCGCTCAGCGACCCCAGCATGCGAGCGAACCGCCCCGCCCGCCGCGCCGAGCGGTCCTGGTCGGCCGCCACCGGCGGGACCTGATGGCCGCTGCGTGCCGACCCGGACCGGTGGCCGTCCGGGCGTGTGGTGCCGGATTCGGCGGCGGGCAGTGGACGGGTCGGTGGCGGGGCCGGTCGAGGGTTGCCGGGGTCGGGCTCGTGATTGCGGTGTGGCACGTTCGGCGGGGGGTAGCGGTCGAAACCTGGATGCCGCTGGGGTGGCGGAGACTCGCCGGCGGGCCACTGACCGCGATCGGAACCGGAGGGCTCGCGGGAAGTGGGCACATCATCAATTCTGGCCCACGGCGGCGGCCCGCAAACGCCCCCCTGCTCACGACGGCCGGAAAGTGAGATGTGTCGCTGTCGGGCCGCGCCGGTCAAGCCGGGACGAAACGGACTTCGAACACCGTGGGCCAATACTTTCCGGTGATCAGGAAGCGGTCGGTGCCCGGGATCTGGGCGATACCGTTGAGCACGTCGGTCTGTGCGCGCTCGGTGGCCGGCAGCAGTCCGGCGGCATCGACGACGCCCAGGACACGCCCGGTGTCCGGATCGATCCGGAGAATTTCGTCGGTGGGCCAGGAGTTCGCGTAGACCGAACCGTCCTCGGCGCATTCGAGCTCGTTGAGGCGGGCGTCGGTGTGACTGGTCAGTGCCACCGAACCGGTCGGTGCGAAGGTCTCGGGGTCGCGGAAGGTGAGTCCGGCCGAACCGTCGCTCATGACGAGTCGCCCGTCTCGGGTGCACAGACCCCAGCCCTCGCCCGGGTAGTCCACCCGGTGTCTCTCCGCCAGCGTCCCCGGGTCACGTGCGAACGCGACCCCTTCTTTCCAGGTGATCTGCCACAGCGTGTCGCCGGCCAGGGTGATGCCTTCACCGAAGTAGGGCGGCGGAAGCGCGACACGGACCAGTTCCGCACCGGTTTCGCGGTCGGTGGTGCGGATACCGGAGTACCCGACCATCCCGGTGCTCTCGTACAGCACGCCGTCGTGGATTTCGAGGCCTTGGGTGAACGCGCCCAGGTCGTGCCGGTGGGTCGCCAGCACCTCGATACCGAGCCGTGGGACCGCGCCTCCGGTACTCCCGCAGGCGGCTGTGGCGAGCAGGCAGACCAGCGTGGCACCGACCCAGGTACGCCGAGTGCGCTTCATACGGCAAAATGTAGTCCGTGAGCGCAGTATCTGTTTCGGACACCGAGGTGCGGACGATCCTTGCCGGGGCCGTCGACCTGGCTCGTAGTGCGCTCGTGGACCTGGAGCCGACCGGGGTCGGAGTGCATCTGGGGGTCCGCGCCGAGGACGAATGCTCGGCGACGCACCGCTTCGAGGCCACCCTGCCCGGCTACCACGGATGGCAGTGGGCGGTGGTGGTGGCGGCCGCGCCGGACACCGACCGGGTGACCGTGAGCGAGTCGGCGCTGCTGCCCGGGCCCGACGCGCTGATCGCGCCGGACTTCGTGCCCTGGGATCAGCGAATCCGCCCCGGCGATCTGGCGCCGGGAGATCTGCTCGCCCCGGCCGCGGACGATTCGCGACTCGCCCCCGGCTACACCGCCACAGGTGACCCCGAGGTCGACGAAGTGGCCGGCCAAGTGGGGCTGGGCCGGAAACAGGTGCTCAGCCGCGAGGGCCGGGAGGACGCGGCCGAACGCTGGTACGCCGAATTCGGACCCGATACCGAGATGGCCAAGGCGGCGCCTGCCTCATGTGAGAGCTGCGGTTTCTATGTCCCGCTGGCCGGTGCCCTGCGTGCCTGTTTCGGTGTCTGCGCGAACGCAATGGGCGCCGACGGTCATGTGGTGCATATGGGGTACGGCTGTGGTGCCCATTCGGATACCCAGTTGCCGACCGGCGCCGGATCACCGATCTATCAGGCCTACGACGATGCCGCGATCGAGCTCGTCACCGTGACGCCGGCCACCGGGACCGAGGCCGGAGCGGCTGCGGAGTCCGGCGCCGGCCCCGCCGCGGAGTCCGCGGCCGCACAGACTTCCGCCGAACCCGCCGGTCCGTCCGCTGTCGATGCCGGCGCGCAGACGCCCACCGACGGCCCGGCGGCCGAGTCCGCCGGCGAGCCGACCGGGGAAGCCCGCGATGCGACCGCGGCGGATCCGGCTGCGCGGACCATCGAGGGCCGTACCGCTGAGTCGGCCGACAGCCCGGTCGCCGAGACATCCGGCAGCTCGCGTACCGAATCCGCTCCCGCCGCACCCGCGGATTCCACGGCTACCGCCGACCCCGCTACGGAAAGCGCCGAACCGGTCGATACCGGTGCCGAGAGCGCCGGTCATCCCGGTGCACCTCGGCCGGATCCGGCTCCCGCGGAAGGGGAGGATCCCGCTCCCTCACCGGAAACTCCCTGATCGACGGACTGCCCGCCGACCCTTGCGCGGCATTGCCCCGGCGCCGGTTCCGCGGCTACTCGGGCCCGTCCGGTGACCCTACGTGCGTGGCACGATCGGCGGATCCGGGCACGTAGGCTGGCTCGGGTGAGCGAGACCGGTGCGGTGGGCGAAACGTTCGGGCCAGTGGGAACGGATGCCGGTACCGCGGACCCCTTCGACACGGCGGCACTGCGCGCGGCGGTGCTGGCCGCCTGGCGTGATTCGCCGACCCGGCTGCGTGAGGACGCGACCACCGAGGCCGATCTGGTACGTGCCGGTTATCGCGATCGGCTGCTGACCGAGCTGGCACAGAACGCGGCGGACGCGGCGGTGAAAGCGGGAGTACCGGGCCGGGTCACCGTGCGGTGCACCGGCCGCACGTTGTCGGTGGCCAATACCGGCGCGCCACTGGATATATCCGGAGTGCACGCGCTGACCGCGCTGCGGGCTTCGGGGAAATCCGGGAGCGGTGGCGAGACCGGCCGTTTCGGTGTCGGGTTCACCGCGGTACCGACGGTGAGTGATGAGCTCGAATTCCGTTCCACCAGTGGCTCGCTGCGTTTCTCCCGGGAACGCACCCGGGCGGCCCTGAGCGCCGCCGGGGTGGCCGTGCCGCAGGCCGAGAACGAGTTCGTGCCACCGGTGCTACGACTGGCCTGGCCTGTGGCCGCCGCCCCGGTCGAGGGTGCCGATTCCGAGATCGTGCTGTGGTTGCGTGACGGTATCGACCCCGGCGCGCTGCTGGAATCCATGCGGGCCGAGGCCGTCGATCTGCTGCTGGAGTTGCCCGCGCTGCGGGAGATCCGCATCGGTGACGATGTCGTGCGCGCCGAAACCGGCGATTCGGGGCTACCGGGAGTCGGCGAGTTACGGATCAGCGGCCCCGGAACCGAGCAGCGGTGGTGGGAGTTCCGGACGCCCCGGGCGCGTTGGCTGCTGCCGTTGCGCGACGGAGTCCCGGTGCCGGCCGACCCCGATGTGCTGCGAGCGCCGACCCGTTCCGACGAGGAACTGTCGCTTCCGGCAGTGCTCATCGCCGATATTCCGATGCAGCCGGACCGTCGCCGGTTGCTACCCGGAAACCATCCGGCCGAACTGGTCGCGGGCTACGCCGATTTCGCTCGCGCGCTGCCCCGGCGCTCACGGCTGGTACTGGTGCCGCCACCGGCGTTCGCCCGAAGTGAGACCGACGGTCTGTTACGTGCGGCGATCCTGCGTGAACTGCGGACCGGAGTATGGCTTCCGGTGGTCGCTGTGCCACCGGACACCGGCAGCGACGAGGTGACCGCGGCCGGCGATACCGACGGGCAAGGCCGGGTGGCGGTACCCGCGCGGGCGAGTGTGTATCCCGATCTCTCGCCCGAGCTGGCCGGGCTGCTGGGTGGGGTGCTGGATCCGCTGGTCGTCCCGGACCTGTCCGGCGCGCGGTACGCCGAAGCGCTCGCCGCACTGGAGGTGCACCGGCTCGGTCCGGCGCGCCTGGCCGAACTCTGCGCCGGGCTGGACCGGGCTCCGTCCTGGTGGTTCGCTCTCTACGCCGCGCTGGAACCCTTCGTCACCGATCCACTGACCGTGGAGGAACTGGGCGCCCTGCCGGTCCCGCTGGCCGACGGACGGCTGGTGACGGGGCCGCGGACGGTGGTGCTGGACGACGAACTCGCCGCCCTGCCCGCCGCGGTTCCGGTGCATTGGGCCCGGCTGGTGCATCCGGAAGCATCGCATCCGCTACTGGCGCGGCTCGGCGCGCAGCAGGCGGGGGTAGCGGATCTGCTGTCGGACCCCGGGCTACAGGCGGAATTGACCGAGCACCCCGCCGATCCGGAGACGGTCGAGGCGGTACTGCGGTTGGCCGCGGCCGCCGACCCGGCCGAACTGCCGGATTGGCTCGGCATGCTCGAACTGCCCGACGCTTCCGGTGCTCTGCGACCGGCCGACGAACTGCTGTTACCCGATGCCCCGTTGATCGAACTGCTGGTGCCGGATTCGCCGTTCGGGGTCGTGGCCGGGGAAGTGGTCGCCGAGTACGGTGCCGAGGCGCTGCGGGCAATCGGGGTCGGCTGGGATTTCGGGGTGGTCGCCGAAACCGATCCCACCGGTCCCGACCATCATCTCGACGGCGAGGAAACCTGGTGGGCCGAGCTCGCCGCGGACCCCGCGGAGCTGGTCGCGGTCCGTGATCTGGATCTGGTGGACGACGCGGCCTGGCCGGAGGCGCTGTGGCGGTTGCTGACCACGGAACGCACCCGGCCGCTGCTCGCCGATCCGGATGGGTACACGGCGTGGTGGTTGCGTCAGCACGCCCGGATCGACGGAGTCGCGCTGGGGGGTTACCGGCATCCGGCGGATACCGAATTCGCCGGACTGCTACCGGAACTCCCGATCACCGGGCTGTCCGCTGTCGATCTCGATGCGTTGCGCGGCTGTCTCGCCGATCCCGTGGCTCTGGATCTCGCGCTGATCGAAACACTGCTGGCAGCGCTGGCCGACGACGAGCGGTCGCCCGTTCCGGAAGTGGTGTCGCTGATACACACCCGGCTGGGAGCGGCCGTACCACGACTGGATCTCACCGAGCTCGATCCGCCGGACCGGGTCCGGGCCCTCTCCGGTGCGGTGATCGACGCCGGTGACGCACTGGTACTGGACCAGCCGTGGTTCGGTCTCGCGATACCCGCGGACCGCCTGGTGGTCGCGGATCCGGCGACCGCTGTCGATCTCGCCGCCCTGCTGGATCTGCCGTTGGTGTCCGAACAGGTCGACGCCGAAGTGATCGGAACCGGCCACGAAACCGATTGGGCGGGGGAACCGCTGGGGGTCGTATTGCGCGGGCTTTTCGCGCTGCCACCGCAGGATGGGCCCCTGATTCTGCACGACGAACTGTGTGTTCGGCTGACGGGTGCGGTGACCGCGACCGTGGCCGTCCCGTGGTGGCGCGACGGGACCGCGACCCATGTGCTGCGGCCGGGCCGTCGCTGCTGACCGGCGGCGGCCGATCAGTCGGCGTGCCCGGCCAGGGCCTGGGCGAGCAGATCCAGTTGGGTACGAACGCTTTCGCTGTCGTTGTCGACCAGCCAGCGCAATACGATGCCGTCGATCACGCTCAGGGTGAAGCGCGAGAGCTGGGGCACCGGAACCTTCCAGGTGCTACCGGTGGCATCACGAGCGTGGTCGAGGATATCGGCCACCGTGGAATCGTTGAAGTTGTACTGTTCCCGGGCGATCGCCAGTTTGGCGGGAGTCTGTTCGCCTTCACGCAGTGCGTAGGTGGTGGTTTCGTAGGTGAGCAGCTGACGTTCCGGTGTGGCTTCGATATTGAGCCACATGAGTTCCAGTCCGGCACGCAGCAGATCGCGTAACGCGGTGTTACCACTACCCGCTTGCTGCCAGACCGATTCGTTGGCGTCCACCGAATCGCGCAGCTCCATCGACAGCGCCTTGACCAATTCGGTCATCAGCGCGTCTTTGTTCTCGAAGCAGTAGTGCACCACGCCTAGCGAGACGCCCGCGGCCTGAGCGACGTCACGGGTGGTCACCCCCGCGACTCCCTTTTTCTCGGCAAGGCCGATCGCGGCCTCGATCAGGTGGGCCCGTCGTTCTTCGACGCTCAATCGGGAGGACACCTGAGCGAGTCTGACCCGCTCGACCCGAACAGTCAATTCCCCGGACGAGGGCTACCGGTGCCGAACACCGCGCCGGAATTTCAGGCCCGCTGCCTCGGACGATGCTCTGTAACGCCGCGGAGTTGGGCGCCGATGTTCACAGTCCGGTTTGCGCACCCTTGTCGCCGCGCCGCGCACCGCGCCGCTGAATGGCGAAAATCAGGTACCCGAGCAGTCCGACCGCCAAACCCATCAGGCATACCGGACGCGCCGATTCCCAGCGCTGTCCGCCGGCCCAGACCACCACCGTGGCGACGGCGAACAGCGCGCAGCCGATGGCGAGGACCGGCCGGGGGTCGGTCAGCCACGAGGGGAACTGCGGGAGCTGCGGGGTCATTCGATCAGCGTAACCGCTGTACGCACGCCGATCCGACGCGTGTCACGTATGGTTCACATTGTGACTACCCACTCGGATGTGCGGGCGCTGGCCAGCGACCTCTCGTTGGCGGTGGTGCGTTTGACGCGGCATCTACGGGGGCGGCGTGCGGAATCGCAGATATCGCTGACTCAGCTTTCGGTTCTGGCCACGCTCGGTAACGAGGGCGCCATGACACCCGGTGCCCTGGCGGCCAAGGAACGGGTCCAGCCGCCGTCGATGACCCGGGTGATCGCCTCACTCACCGATCTGGGTCTGGTGGAGCGTAATCCGCACCCGACCGACGGACGGCAGATCATCGTCTCGCTGTCGCCGGCCGGGCAGGCGCTGCTCGCCGACGAACGCAGCGCTCGCGAGGCCTGGATGAGCGCGCAGCTCGCGGATCTGGAAGCGGAACAGCTCGCGGATCTGGAACGGGCCGTGGCGATCATGAATCAGATCGTCGCCGATTCGGAATGAGCCGGTAGCGCCGCCGGCCCCGCGGCCGGAGTTCAGCGCGCCCCGAACGGCTGGTCGCTGTCCACGATTTCGCGGCCCAGCGGGAACAACGCGAGCGGAATCAGCTTGAGGTTCGCCCAGGCGAACGGGATCCCGATGATCGTGCAGGCCAGCGCGATGCTGGTGCCGAGATGGCCGAGCGCCAGCCACCAGCCCGCGACCACGAACCAGATGATATTGCCCAGCAGCGCGCCCGCCCCGGCGCCCGGTTTCTCGACGGTGGTGCGGCCGAACGGCCACAGCATATAGACGCCGTTTCGCAGCGCCGCGACCCCGAACGGGATCGTGATGATGAGGACGAAGCAGATCAGGGCGGCCACGAAATAGCCCAGCGCCATCCAGAATCCCGCGAAGACGAGCCACAGGATGTTGAGCAGGAGCTGGATCGGCTTCATATGACGAGCATGCCCTAAAGCGGCCGGGCGCGCACCCACCACGAACCGCCCGCCGGGTGGTTGGCAGGATGGGCGCCGTGGCGGTGGTTCTCGAGGTGGACAGTGTTGACGATCCGCGGGTCGACGATTTCCGAGACCTGAAGGCAGCCGACCGCAGACCCGACCGGCCCGGTGGGAAAGGTCTGGTCATCGCGGAGGGCACCGTGGTGGTGCGGCGCATGCTGGACTCGGCGTTCCGACCGCACGCACTGCTCGGTGTGGACAAGAGGTGGCAGGAACTCGCGCCCGAACTCGCGGCGCTGGATGTGCCGTTCTATCGCGCTTCGGCCGAAGTGATGGCCGAGGTGGTCGGTTTCCATCTGAACCGCGGTGTACTGGCGGTGGCGCACCGGCCGGCCGAACGCGATTTCGACGAGGTCGTCGCCGCCGCCGGCACCGTCGCGGTGCTCGAAGGTATCAACGATCACGAGAACCTGGGTTCGATGTTCCGCAACGCGGCCGGTCTGGGCGTGGACGCGATCCTGTTCGGCGACCGCTGCGCCGATCCGCTGTACCGTCGATCCGTGCGGGTTTCGATGGGACATGCGCTACGGGTGCCGTTCGCCCGGGTGCCCGACTGGCCGGGCGGACTCGGCCTGCTGCGGCGCCGTGGTTTCCAGGTGGTGGCGCTGACCCCGGATCCGGCCGCTCCCACGCTGGCCACCGCGCTCACCGGCGATCGGGTGGCGCTGCTGCTGGGCGCCGAGGGCCCGGGCCTGACCGAGCAGGCAATGACCGCGGCGGATGTGCGGGCCCGGATACCGATGTCGGCGGGTACCGATTCACTGAACGTGGCGACCGCCGCGGCCATGGCCTTCTACGAGCGGGTGCGGGCGTCGTGACCCCGGGGTTCGGCGGTCACGGCGTGGTCCGCAGGCCCGTTCCACCCGGCGAGCCCACGCCCTGGGCAGTGGGGATCACGGTCGCCGTGTTGGTGGCCGCATTGACCGCTGCCGGGGTGTATGCCTTCGGGGCGGCGCTGGCCCAGGTACATCCGCTGCTGTCGCCGGCGGTGAACCTGGTTGCGGTCGGGGGTATCGCGCCCACCGTCTGGCGCTGGCGGTACCGGCCGGTGACCCGATGGGTACTGGCCGGGGCCACCGCGGGTGTGGCGCTGGCCTGGATCGGGTTGCTGTTCTCCGTGTGAACCGGGCGGCGATGCCCGCTCATTGATCGGCGCCGACCGCGGGCTCGTGCCCGCGTAACCAGGACAGCAGTCCTTTACGTTCGTGCGCGATCCGGTTGTGCGGTGGCCGAGGTGGTTCCGGATCGGCGGTGTCCCCGCGGGGGCGCAACCGGAAACCGCAGACCCGGATGTCCTTGGGGTCGACCGCGCGGGCCGGATCGCCGGTCGCGTCGTCGTCTGCTTCGGGGGCGAACGGGAAATACCGGAAGCCCAGCCATTCCCGATTGGCGGTATCGGCAAAACCGGGGGGATCGAACGGCAGCACCAGCGGGTCGGGCAGCTCACCCGGATTCCACAGGATGGGGTGGTCGCCGGCCCAGTGTGGGCGCTCCCAGACATGCGGCAGACCGTGGTCCTGCAGAATGTTGAGCCGGGTCGAGCTGAATGCCCGGCGCAGTTCGCCGCGTTCCCAGTGCGCGAACGCGCCCCAGCCGTATTCCAGATCGAACGAGACCAGGTAGGTGTGTTCCTCGGCGAGCGGCCGCACCAGCAGTTCGGGTATGGCGGTCGGCTGGACCCGCGCCGCATAGGAACTGCACAGCAGAGTGAGACCCGGATAGCTGCCGATATAGACCTCGTCGGCTCCCGGACCGTCGGTATCGCCGAGCGTGACCGATTCGGTCGGCTCCACCTCGAGGTCGGGATGGAGTTGCTTGGCCAGCGCGTACGCCGCCGCGGGATCGGGGTCGGGATCGGTGCTGAGCACCGCCGCCGGGTCGAGGGTATCGACGTACCACACCGATGAAACCTTGGACAGCATCGGTCCACCTCCGATAGCGCACGAAACCAGGTCGCGAACTTCTCGGCGCAACTGCTGTCGTCGTCCGGGCCAGCCCCGGAATCATCGGACCGCGTCGCCGTATACGCCCGAACTTACCCGCGTCAACGGGTGATTCGTGCGGTTGTGCGGGGTAACACGCCGGTCCGTGCCGGGTCAGTGACCCGAACTGCGGACACCGAGCAGTACGTCTTCCCAGGACGGCATGGGCGCCTTGCCGCGTTTGGTGCGGGCCGCCGATTTCGCCGCTTTGGCGGGAGGCTTCTTGGCCGCCGGTTTCGCCGCGACGGTTTCGGGTTCCGATGCTTCGGCGACCGGTTCGGGAGCGGGCTCCTCGGCCGGTGCGCTCGGCTCGGCCGGTGCGCTCGGCTCGGCCGGTGCGCTCGGCACCTCGGACGCCGCCGGCTCCGTGGTTTCGGCGGCCGGGGGAGCGGCGGTTTCGGCATCCGGCTGCGCGTCGGTGCCCGCCGTCGGCTCCGCGGATTCGGCGGCCGGGGCGGCCTCGGACGGAGTCGGCGTGGTCGACGCGCTCGCCGCCGGGGCGGGTGCGACAGGAGCCGGTTCGGGTGCGGCGGGCACGACCTCGGGTTCCGCGGTGGCCGCGGGTTCGGGCGCGACCGGTTCGGGGGCGACCGGTTCGGGTTCGGGGGCCGCTGTCGGCGCGGCCGGCAGTTCGGCGGCCGGGGCAGCCGGAACCGGCGCGGCGGTCGGGGTGTACGAGCCCGCGGGTGCCGGACGCGGCCCCACGGGACGGGCCGGCTCGGCCGGAACCGGGTAGGTTTCGGCCGGCGGCCGATAGCTCTCCGCGGGGGGCCGGTAGGTTTCGGCGGGTGCGCTCGCCGCGGTGGTTCCGGCGGGCAGCCCGGTTCCACCCGGGCGAGCAGAGCCGGGAGACAGCGGAGTCGCCGTGGCGGGCAACGGAGTCGTACCGCCGGCCGCGACCGCTCGCTGCTCGTAGTAGTCGTCCATCGCGGCGGGCCGGGCGGGTTCACGCCGCGGCTCGGCCACCGGTTCGGGCACGGCCACCGGTTCGGGCTCGACCGGCAGGATCGAGGCGAGACCACGCAGCGCCCGGCCGAAATCGGGATCGATGAGGTCGGTGGCCGGATCGTCGAGCGGGGAAACACTGCCGCCGTGCGCGTCCGGTTGATAGCGCCAGTGCGCGGCGATTTCCGAACGGCCGTTCTGCCACTGCAACTGGGCGACCCAGAAGCCCTTCTCGTCCTTCCAGGCATCCCATTCGGCGTGATCGAGGGTGTGACCGCGAGCGGTGAAAGCCGCCGTCACCACGTCGATCAGGATCTCCACCGCCGGGCCGTCGGGCCGGATCGGATGGGCCTTCTGCGCGAGTTCGGCGGCGCGAGCCCGTTCGAGCAGTACCGGATAGGCGAACCGCTCCACCCGGCTCACCGGCATACCGGATTCCTGTGTCACCTGTTCCACGGACGCACCGGCCCGGATTCGAGCCTGGATATCGCGAGGACGCATAGTAGCTTCCATTTCGATCTCGATCTGGCCGAATCGGGCAAGGTCGCCGCGGGCAGCGGCACGAAGTTTGTCATCGGCGGGAAGCCGGAATTTCTGACCACTTTCGGTGTCGACGCACACGATATGGGCGGAGTCGGGCGTCACCCCGATCACTCGAAGTTCACGCACCGTAACCTCCTTATCGCGTCGCTCGCGATACCGCCCACGTTCTGGAACAGTAGTGCACTTCTGGGATTCGTGTGGCAAGACACGCGGCATCGAAATGTACCCTGCGGGCGCGATCTACCGCTAATCTGCTCTATTCCCTTGTGTATCAAGTCGATTCCCCGAGACAGCGGCGGGCCCGTCGCGCGACACGCGCGACGGGCCCGAACTCACAGGTGATCTCGACTCAGCCGAGGTTCGCGACCACCCAATCGATGCAGCGGGTCAGCTGGGAGACATCCTCGGGATCGATCGCGGGGAACATCCCGACGCGCAACTGGTTGCGGCCCAGCTTGCGGTAGGGCTCGGTATCGACGATGCCGTTGGCCCGCAGCGTCTTGGCCACCGCGGCGGCATCCACCGAATCCGCGAAGTCGATGGTGCCGACCACCTGGGACCGGTGCGCCGGGTCGGTGACGAACGGGGTGGCGAATTCACTGGCCTCGGCCCACGAGTACAGCCGCGACGAGGAATCCAGAGTCCGCTTGACCGCCCAATCCAGGCCGCCGTTGCGATTCAGCCAATCGATCTGATCGGCGAACAGCAACAGGGTCGCGAGAGCCGGGGTGTTGTAGGTCTGGTCTTTGACGCTGTTCTCGACGGCGATCGGCAGCGACAGGAAATCCGGAGTCCAGCGACCGGATTCCTTGATCTCTTCCACCCGGGCCAAGGCGGCCGGGCTCATCAGCGCGATCCACAGGCCACCGTCGGCGGCGAAACATTTCTGCGGAGCGAAGTAATAGACGTCGGCGTCGGTGATGTTCACCGGCAGCCCGCCCGCGCCCGAGGTGGCATCGATCGCGATGAGCGCGCTCTCCGAGCCCGCCGGCCGCTGGACCGGAACGGAAACACCGGTGGAGGTCTCGTTATGGGCCCACCCGATGAGATCGGCGGCCGGGTCGGCGACGGGCTCCGGGGCGCTGCCCGGGTCGGCGGAGACGACGATCGGATCGCCGATGAACGGGTTCTTCTTGGTGACACTGGCGAACTTCGAACTGAACTCGCCGTAGGTGAGGTGCAGGGAACGCTCGCGGACCAGGCCGAACGCGGCGGCGTCCCAGAACGCGGTGGTGCCACCGTTGCCGAGAACGACCTCGTAGCCCTCGGGGAGGGCGAACAGGTCCCGTAACCCGGACCGCACCCGGGCCACCACATCCTTGACCGGTTTCTGCCGATGGCTGGTACCGAATACCGAGGCACCCACCTCCACCAGGGACTGCAGCTGCTCCGGGCGAACCTTGGACGGACCGCAGCCGAAACGACCGTCGGCGGGCTTGAGGTCTTCAGGGATGGTCGGGAACGCACTGGTCATGGCGAACAGCGTAGCCGCGCCGTTGCTGTGCCGCGTACCACACTCCGGCTAACGTGAACCGGTATGAGCATGCGGTCGTCCAGGGGGGCTGCCGGGGGTCGACCCGGTGCCGCCCGTGCACAGCGCCGGAACGAACTTCCGGGTTCGCCCGGCCCGCTCACCCGATTGCGTGACCTGCTCCCACGCCGTTTCCGCCGACGCGGGGAAGCGCCCACCGGATCCGATCGCCGCGACCTGCTGAGCACCGGAACGGCTGGTTCGGCGACCGTTCTGGCAGCCCGGACCCGCCGCACCGAACCCGGCTACACCTTCCGGGTCCGCGTCCGCCTGCCCGGGCTGCCGCCCTACGAAGCGCAGGTCCGGCAGCGGGTGTCCGGTGCCGAACTGGACCGGATGCGGCCGGGTGACCTGGTGTGCTGCCGGGTCGACCCGCAGGACCGCGACCGCATGGTGCTGTATCTCCCCGGCGATACCGACCCTCGTCGTGCCGGTCTGGTCAAAGTCCTCACCGAAGGGCGTCGCGCCGAGGCCACGGTCCTGGCGGTGACCCCCGTCGACGCCGACTACTGCGGCTGCGACGACCCGGTCCTGCGCCTTGACCTCGAACTACGCGCCTGGGACGAACCCGAACCGTGGCGGGTCCGGGTGGTCCAGTCGGTCCCGTTGGCCGCTATCGGCCTATTGGACCTGGGCGCCAAACTCCAGGCCGCCTTCTTCGCGGTGGACACCGGAGAATCGGTCGCCATCGACTGGGAAGCCGAACCCGAGCGAACCTGATGGCGGGGGTGGGGGTCGTGGGTGAGGGGTTTCTTGTGAAGGTGGGGGAGGTTGACCTGTTTGTGAAGGTGCTGTGTTTTTGGCGCGCTGGCGCGCGCGGGGTCGAGGGCCCCCGAAGTCTCGCCGTTCAGGCCTCGAGACTCGAGCCTTCGGCTCATGCGACGTGCGGTCGGCCGTCCGCGGAATGCGACCGTTGAGCACCTCCGGTCAAGGGCGAGACGGGCCTCAACCCTTTGAGGTGTCTCGTAAAACTCGACGCATGCGGTTGCGGGGGCATCGACTGGTTGTGGTGGCGTTCGACGGTCGGCGTGCATGTGAACCGTCGGGGCAGGGGCACGTCGGCCCCTGGGGATCGGCGGGGTTCGGTCCCGGTTATGCGGTGTGGACTGCGTTCCAGCCGGTGACGTCCTGCGGTTTGCGGGGGCCGGGGCCGGTGTAGATCGCTGCCGGGCGGACCAGTTTGCCCAGTTTCTTCTGTTCCATGATGTGTGCGCACCAGCCGGCGGTGCGGCCGCAGGTGAACATGGCGGGCATCATATGGGCCGGTACCTCGGCGAAATCCAGGATCACCGCTGCCCAGAATTCGACATTGGTCTCGATGGCGCGGTCGGGCCGGCGTTCGCGGAGTTCGGCCAGGGCCGCCTGTTCGAGGGCGGCGGCCACCTCGTAGCGGGGTGCGTCCAGGCGGGCGGCGGTATCGCGCAGGACCCGGGCGCGTGGGTCCTGCGCCCGGTACACGCGATGACCGAAGCCCATCAGCTTTTCCTTGCGGTCCAGGATTCCCTTGACCAGGGCGCGGGCGTCGCCGGTGCGTTCCACTGCTTCGATCATCGGCAGGACCCGGGCGGGTGCGCCGCCGTGCAGGGGCCCGGACATGGCGCCGATGGCTCCGGAGAGCGAGGCCGCGACATCGGCGCCCGTCGAGGCGATGACGCGGGCGGTGAAGGTGGAGGCGTTCATACCGTGTTCGGCCGCCGATACCCAGTAGGCGTCGATGGCTTCGGTGTGCCGCGGGTCGGGGTCGCCCTTCCAGCGGGTCATGAACCGGTCGGTGACCGTGGTGCATTCGTCGATCCGTCGTTGCGGAACCGCGGGCTGATAGATGCCGCGGGCGGATTGCGCCACATAGGAAAGAGCCATCACCGAGGCGCGGGCCAGGTTCTCCCGGGCGGTCGCGTCGTCGATGTCCAGCAGCGGTTGATAGCCCCAGATGGGAGCGAGCATCGCCAGCCCGGCCTGTACGTCGACGCGGACGTCGCCGGTGTGCACGGGGAGCGGGAAGGGTTCGGCCGGGGGTAGGCCGTGGCCGAATTCGCCGTCGACGAGGAGGGCCCAGACATCGCCGAAGGTGACCCGGTTACCGACCAGATCCTCGATGTCCACGCCGCGATAACGCAGCGCGCCGCCGTCCTTGTCCGGTTCGGCGATCTCGGTGGTGAACGCGACCACCCCCTCGAGACCGCTGACGAAGTCGTCCGGCACCTCGCCGGACCCCGATACCGCGGAATTGGTGGTCATACGCGACTCTCCTTTCAACAGAACTCTAGCGCCGACCTACTCGGGAGTAACGTCTGGCCCATGTCCGATGTGGAGGAGACCGGCGCCGATCTCGGGGCGATGCGCGCCGAATACGGTGTGTCGCATCCGGGTTCGCGCGACTCCGGTCCGTTGCTGGGAGTACACGACACGGAACTCGACGAAGTGTCGGTGGCCGGGGGATGGGAGCCGCTACTGCGGCTGTGGATAGAACAGGCAACCGTCGCCGAGATCGCCGAACCCAACGCGATGGTGCTCGGGACCGTCGCGGGCACCGGATCGGCTGTCCGGCCGGTGACCCGCACCGTGCTCTGCAAGGGCCTGTCTCCGGAGGGTGTCGTCTTCTATACGAACTACGACTCCGCCAAAGGCGCCCAGCTGGCGGCGACGCCGTATGCGTCGGCGACCTTCCTGTGGCCGCAACTGGCCCGGCAGGCGCATGTGCGCGGGCGGGTGGAACGTGTATCCGCCGAGGCGACCGAACGGTACTGGCGGTCGCGGCCCCGGGAATCCCAGCTCGGCGCGTGGGCTTCGCGGCAGTCCGAACCGATCGGCTCCCGTGCGGAGCTGGACCGGCAGCTGGAACGAACCGCGGACCGTTTCGCCGCCGTCGCCGAGATTCCGGTACCGCCGCACTGGGGTGGCTACCTGCTGCGACCGGACGAAGTGGAGTTCTGGCAGGGGCAGCGGGGGAGACTGCACAACCGGATCGTGGTCCGGATCGGCGATGCCGAGATGACGGTGCGTCGGCTCCAGCCGTGAGTGCGTTATCCGCCCGTTGCTGCAGTTCGCGCCGCATGTCCAGGCCCGTTACACACCGGTCGGTGATGTTCGGCACGGTTTCGCGGCGAGGGTTGTGGGTACGTTCTGCAAGCGGTGGTGATCGACGATTCCCCGTATTACTCACACCGACGTCGTCCACAACCGGCCGGATTCGTTTCCCGCGGGCAATTCCCCCGGTCACAGCGCTGTCGGCCGGTAGGCGAACCGCCGAATCTCACGCCCGCGCGGGCCGATTGTGAGATCTACGCGCGGGTACCCTCCCCACCGGTCCCGCCGGAGCAAGGACTAGCGTCTACCGATAACGCACCGTGTGTCGTCCGCACGCGATGCCGTCGGTCATAAGCCTGAGAGGGAACCTTCCGTGCCCGAGAATCACATCAATGACGCCAAACCGGTTCTCACCTACCCCGGTGGCGAATACCCAATGACGATCGCCGAGGCCGCCGAAGGAAACGACGGTATCGACCTCGGCAAGCTGCTGGCGAGCACGGGATATACGACCTATGACCCGGGTTTCGTCAACACCGCGTCGACCAAATCGGCCATCACCTATATCGACGGTGAAGAAGGTATTCTGCGCTACCGGGGTTACCCGATCGAGCAGCTCGCGGACAACTCGACTTTCATCGAGGTCAGCTATCTGCTCATCTACGGCGAACTACCCACCCAGGATCAGCTCGAGGATTTCACCGACAAGATCCGCCGGCACACCCTGCTGCACGAGGATCTGAAGCGCTTCTTCGACGGCTTCCCGCGCAACGCGCACCCCATGCCCGTGCTCTCCTCGGCGGTCAACGCGCTGTCGGCCTACTACCAGGACTCACTGGACCCCCGCGACCCCGAACAGGTCGAACTGTCCACCATCCGGCTGCTGGCCAAACTGCCCACCATCGCCGCGTACTCGTACAAGAAGTCGGTGGGCCAGCCGTTCCTCTACCCCGACAACTCGCTGTCGCTGGTGGAGAACTTCCTGCGGATGACCTTCGGTTTCCCGGCCGAGCCCTACCAGGTCGACCCCGAGATCGCTGCCGCTCTCGACATGCTGCTGATCCTGCACGCCGACCATGAGCAGAACTGCTCCACCTCCACGGTCCGGCTGGTCGGCTCCTCGGACGCCAACCTGTTCACCTCGGTATCCGGCGGTATCAACGCGCTGTGGGGCCCGCTGCACGGTGGCGCGAACCAGGCGGTGCTGGAGATGCTGGACGGTATCCTCGCCGACGGTGGCGATGTGAAGGAATTCATCCGCAAGGTCAAGGCCAAGGAAGACGGCGTGAAGCTCATGGGCTTCGGGCATCGCGTCTACCGCAACTACGACCCGCGCGCCGCCATCGCCAAAAAACACGCCGACACCATTCTGAGCAAACTCGGCAGCGATCCGCTGTTCGATATCGCTCAGGCCCTGGAAGAGGCCGCGCTCACCGACGAGTACTTCGTCGAACGCAAGCTGTACCCGAACGTCGACTTCTACACCGGCGTCATCTACAAGGCCATGGGCTTCCCGACGCGAATGTTCACGGTACTGTTCGCGATGGGCCGGCTGCCGGGCTGGATCGCACACTGGCGGGAAATGCACAGTGAAGCGATCAAGATCGGCCGTCCGCGGCAGATCTACACCGGCTACGGTGCCCGTGACTACAACGAAATCGCCAATCGCTGAAACCGATTGAATCGAAGGGGATTCAAGGCATGAGCAAACCGGAGATCGAATTCCAGGCGGGCCCCGCGCCCACCGAACTGGCCATCAAGGACATCACCGTCGGCGAGGGCGCGGAAGCCGTGCCCGGCGGGACGGTCGAAGTGCACTATGTCGGGGTGGAATTCGATACCGGCGACGAATTCGACTCGTCGTGGAACCGCGGTGAATCGATCACTTTCCCGCTGCGCGGCCTCATCCAGGGCTGGCAGGACGGTATCCCCGGGATGAAGGTCGGTGGCCGTCGTCAGCTGACCATCCCGCCGGAACTGGCCTACGGTGCGGCGGGCGGCGGACACCCGCTGTCGGGCAAGACCCTGGTCTTCGTCATCGACCTGCTGGACGCCAAGTAGTCCCGCGCCCGGGGTGATCCCCTCGACACCGTTTCGGCCCTCGAAGCCCAGCGCTTCGGGGGCCGAACGTTTGTGATCGGCCCCGGCGCCGGACGCGCGTCTCCGCGCCGCCGGGATCCCTACCCCCAGCGGGGCAGACTCAGCGTTCCACCCCCGGAGACTGCGCGGCGGTGCGGTCGACGGACCGGTGGGGGAGAACCAGCACCAGACGGACCCCGCCGAGTGTGCCGTCGTCGAAATAGGCCCGCCCGCCGTGGAGTTGGGCCTGCTGGGCGACAAGTGCCAGGCCCAGACCGGAACCACCCTTGCTGGCGTGGCTGCCGCGTGCGAAACGGGCGAAAACCTCTTCGCGTTCTTCGGGCGGGAGTCCTCGGCCGTTGTCGTCGACAGTGATGACGATGGTGTCATCGGGGGCGCGGTGAGCCGAGACCAGCGCCTCGGTCGCCCCACCGTGTCTGACGGAGTTCTTCAGTGCATTGTCCACCGCCAGCCGCAACCCCGCGGGCAGCCCCCGGGTGACCAGCTCCAGATCGGTATCGATGCGGACGGTCAGACCGGGATAGTGGCGCATGGCGTCGTGGGCCGCCTGATCGCACAACTCCGCGATATCCGTATCGATATGGTCCTTTTCCGAGGTCAGATCCCCAGAGGCGAGTCGTTCCAGTGCGGCGAGTGTCGTCTCCACCCGGCCCTGGCTGCGTTGCAGATCGCCGAGGATCTCGGCGCGCTGCGATTCGTCTAGATCGAGGGTCGCCAGCACTTCCAGATCGGTTCGCATAGCGGTGAGCGGAGTGCGTAGTTCGTGCGCGGATACCGCGGCGAAATCCCGGGCGGTCTCCAGCGCGGCCGCTGTTTCGGTCTGTGCCCGGGCGACCCGGCGCAACATGGTGTTCACCGCATCCGCCAGCTGTTCGGCCTCCAGAACACCGGAACTGTCGACGGGTTCGGGCGTACTGTCGCCGTAGCCGGTGCGGGCACCGACCTGACGGGTGAGCACCACGATGGGGCGGACCGCGCGCCCACCGAACAACCAGCCGAGACCGGCCGCCGCCGCGATCGCGAGCAGACCCCCGAACACCACCCAGCGCTGCTGCCCCGCCGTCATCTCCGCCGCCTCCGCCGCAGGGATCCCCAGCGACACCGAACGACCCGCGGGCTGGTTCTCCGTCGTGGTGAGCACCCGGTACGGGGTTTCGTTCACGGTGACCGTCTTCTCGCCCGGTTCCAACTCCGGCAACTCCACAGAACTGGATGCCAGCACCCGGCCGTCGTCCCGGACGGTCAGCGCCATATCGCGGTCGGGCCCGAGCAGGTTCACCACACCGACCGCCACCACCGGTTCGATCAACACCAGCCGTGAGGCGATCCGCAACTGCTGATCGGTCTGCTGCAGATTGTTGTGCTCGATGGCGGGAATCGCGATCGCGCTCACCACCGCCACGATGAGTACCGCCCCGGCCGCGGCCGCCCCGGCGACCCGGGCCCGCAGCGAATACGACCGCCGACGGCGTTTTCGCCCGGGGCGGCCGATATTCATTTCGTTTCCCGCAGCACGAATCCGACGCCGCGAATGGTGTGCAGCAGCCGCGGAGTGCCGTCGGTCTCCAGTTTGCGGCGCAGGTAGCCGACGAACACATCCACCACATTGGTATCGGCCGCGAAATCGTAGCCCCAGACCAATTCCAGCAGCCGTTCCCGGCTCAGCACCACCCCCGAATTACGCGCCAACGTCGAGAGCAGTTCGAACTCCCGTTTGGTCAGCTCGATCTCCCGCCCGTTCAGCAGCGCCCGGTACCCGGCCGTATCCACCTGCAACGGTCCCACCGTGCTGACATCCGGCCCCCCGGCGGTGGCCGCGGCGTCGGTGCGACGCCGCAACAGCGCCTTGATCCGCGCCACCAATTCGGCCAGCACGAACGGTTTCACCAGATAGTCGTCGGCACCCGATTCCAGTCCGGCGATCCGGTCCCCTACGGAGCTACGTGCGCTCAGCACACAGATCGGCACGTCGTTACCCATCGCACGCAGCGCCGTCACCACGCCGGCCCCGTCCAGGACGGGCATGTTCATATCCAGGACGATCGCATCGGGTGCCTCCTCCGACACCGCACGCAGCGCGGCAGCCCCATCCCTCGCGATATTCACCCGGAACCCGGACAAACGCAGCCCCCGCTCGACCGAGGCGAGGACGTCCTCGTCGTCGTCGACCACGAGCACCGCCGGATTGCTGGTCCATTCCGTCACATCGTCCATTCTGCCTACCTACCCACGGGATTTCTCCGACCCCGAAGCTGTGTTGACAGCCGGGCAGGGACGTGCGAGTGGGAGCCGGGCTCACTCGCCGAGGTGCTGTGTTCATTTATTGCGGTGCCGCGGTTCGAGGCCCCGGAGGCCCGCCGTTCAGCCCCCGAGATTTGCGCTTCGCGCATGCGACGTGCGGCCGTACGGAGGGCGCGACCATTGAGCACCTCCGGCGTGGGGCGGGACGGGCCTCGACCTTTATGGGCACGTCGAGCCCGGCACCGAGACAACGCGCCGGTCCGCCGACGCGACACATACGAGGTTTGTGAGGGAAGCGAATAACGAGAACCCCGGCGGAGCAGCGGCGAAGCTCCCAGCGAACGCCGACAGCTGTGGTCGGCGACCGAGGACGCAGGCGACCCGCCACCCGGTCAGGTGTTGTGCGACCCGACCGGAGACAGAAAAGTCCTCAGCGATCCGCCGTGCGTGTGAGCCCACATGCCGACCAGAACATCGAATGCCACCGCAACTCACCTGCGTCGAGGTTTTACGAGACACCTCGAAGGGTTGAGGCCCGTCCCGGCCCCTGGCCGGAGGTGCTCAACGGTCGGCATTCCGCGGACTGCCGACCGCACGTCGCATGAGCCGAAGGCTCGAGTCTCGAGGCCTGAACGGCGAGACCACGGGGGCCTCAACCCCGCGCCGCCGTGGGCGGCGCCGAAAAATCAGTAGTTGTGGCAGGTGTCTGCCACGCCCTGGAGGGTCGCCCGGAGTTGCTGGGAGCGGGGGTCGTTCTCGGCCTGCTGCGCCTGCTCCGGGTTCTGTTCGATGTATTGCTGCAGTTCGGCGCGGCGTTGTTCGACGGGCTGATCGAACTTGCTCTGCAGCTGTGCCTTCATATCGGGGTTGTTGTCCAGCATGGCCGCCATTTCCGGGGCTTGGTCGTGGAGGGCGGCGTCGACCTGGGCGAACGAACAGTCGCTGGTGATCAGCGGTTCGGCGAAATCCGTCGGTGCCGCGGAGGCGACCGCGGGGCTCAGGAACGCGGTGACCGCTGCTGCCGCGCCCAGGGCGAGGGTGGTTGCGCCGAGCTTGCTGCGGTGCCGTGTCGTGGAGTGTGCCATGGGGTTTACTGCCTCCTGCCGTTGTCGTTTCGAGCCGGAGCTCGTGGACTGCCTCAGACCGTATTGCCCCCTCATGGCCGACCTCTGAGGGTTTCTTAAGAGGAGTTTGAGTTTTGTGCGGGTCGCACGATTCGGGCGAGTTCGTCGAGGACGGTGGGATCTTCGATAGTGGAGGGTATTTCGTAGTTTTCACCCGCGGTCATCTGGCGCAGGGTTTTGCGCAGGATCTTGCCGGATCGGGTTTTGGGTAGGGCGGGTACGACGACGGCATCGTAGAGGCCGGCTACCGGACCTATTTGTTTCCGGACGCGTTCGCTCAATTCGTCGCGCAGGCTTTCGGGATCGACGACGGCGTCGGCCTTGAGGACCACATAAGCGATGGGGCGTTGTCCTTTGAGTTCGTCGGGCAGTCCGATCACCGCGCATTCGGCGACGGCGTCGTGTCCGGCGACGGCGGCTTCGATACTGCCTGCGGAAAGGCGGTGCCCGGCCATATTGATCACGTCGTCGCTGCGGCCGAGGACGAACAGGTATCCGTCCTCGTCGAAATAGCCGGAGTCGCCGGTGAGGAAATGGCCGGGATATGCCGATAGATAGGACCGGCGGTAGCGTTCTTCGTCGCGCCACAGTCCGGTGAGTGCGCCGGGGGGCAGGGGCAGGCCGATGACGATATTGCCCTCGGCGCCCGCGGCGACCGGGTTGCCGGAGGAGTCCAGAACCCGCAACCGGTAGCCGGGTACGGGGACCGAGGCCGAGCCCGGTTTGATCGGTAGTTGTTGCAGGCCGAGCGGGTTGGCGCAGATGGGCCAGCCGGTCTCGGTCTGCCACCAGTGGTCTACCACCGGGCAGTCCTCGCGGTCCGCCAGCAGCGTTTCGTCGGCCCACCGATAGGTGGCCGGATCGAGCCGTTCACCTGCGCAGAACAGTGCGTGCAGCGAGCTGAGGTCGTGATCGCGGGCGAAGACGGCGCCGGGGTCGGCGCGGCGGATCGCGCGCAGGGCGGTGGGGGCGGTGAACAGGGTGTGCACCCGGTGTTCGGCCACAACGCGCCAGAAGGCGCCGGCGTCCGGGGTGCCCACCGGTTTGCCCTCGTAGAGAAGTGTGGTCGCGCCGGCCAGCAGGGGCCCGTAGACGATGTAGGAGTGGCCGACGACCCAGCCGACGTCGGAGGCGGCCCAGATGACCTGTCCCGGACCGACATCGTAGATATTGCGCATCGACCAGGTCAGGGCGACGGCATGTCCGCCGTTGTCGCGGACCACGCCCTTCGGTTTACCGGTCGTGCCCGAGGTGTACAGGACGTACAGCGGATCGGTCGCCGCCACCGAAACAGGTTCGGCGGGTTCGGCATCGCGGACCGTGGCGTCCCAATCCAGCCACCGTGCGGAACTGTCGGCGGGGGCCGGATTCCCGTTGTGTTCGGGGAAATCCGCACGTTGTTTCACCAGGACGGTTCGCGGGGCGGTGGTTCCGGCGAGTGCGAGCGCTTCGCCCACGATGGGTGGATAGGCGATGCGGCGGTTCGGTTCCAGCCCCCCTGACGCCGTCACGATCAGGACAGGTTCGGCATCGTCGAGGCGGGCGGCCAGTTCGGGAGCGGCGAATCCACCGAATACCACCGAGTGAACGGCGCCGATCCGGGCACAGGCCAGCATCGCGATCACTGCTTCGGGGATCATCGGCAGGTAGATCACGACCCGGTCACCGGCGGTTACGCCGAGGTCGCGCATGGCGCCGGCGAATCGGGCGACTTCGTCGCGGAGTTCGGAATAGCTGAAGACCTGTTTCGTACCGGTCATCGCCGAGTCGTAGATCAACGCCGCCTGTTCCGCGCGACCGGCTTCGATATGCCGGTCGAGGGCGTTGTAGCAGGTGTTGAGGCGGGCGCCCGGGAACCAGCGCGACGTTCGCCTATCGGTGTCGAGAGCCTGGTCAGGGGGTAGATCCCAATCTATCGCCGAGGCTGCGCGGGTCCAGAACTCGGCCGGATCGACCAGACTGGTCTGATAGACCGGTCGATACTCGTTCCTCGCGTTCACCCGTGCTCCCTAGCCTCGCAGCAATCCCCGCCTCGATAGATCAGCACGATTGTGGCAGACTTCACGCGACCCCCCATCGGGTGTCGCGACCATGGCTTATGCCTGTAACCGGCTGGTCAATGTGCGTGAACCCGGGCTGAGTACACCAAGAAGTTATTGATCCGTTAGAATCTGATGACACAAATTCGGTCCGTCGTAGACGCAATTTCTCGGCCAGCCGCGACCCACGGGCAGCTCCACCCGTCGAGCCACTATGCGAGTGTGGAGTTCCGCTGATGGTGCATGGCTGGGGCCAGGTTGGAAAGTGAGTGGGAATGCGTGACGCCGCTAGGTCCGGCACTAAGCGCTGGGCGCTGAGTAACTGGGACCTTCGCTGGAAGGTTACGGCCGTGCTGGCTGTGCCGTTGGCGGTCGCGGTCGGGCTCGGCGTGTCCAGGATCTCGGCGGAATGGAGCAACGCGAACCGGCTGGGTTCCGCCTCCGAGAATGTCAGCCTCGTTCCTTCCGTTCTCGATCTCAGTACGGCCACGTCCGCGACGGCGGGTTCTCAGGTGATCGCCATCGCGCCGGGCCGGTCGATGGTCACCGAGGACAATCTGACCGCGCTGGACAAGGCGATCGCCGCGGCCGAAGCCTCCGTCGGCGAGCTCGACGATCTACCGGCCGCGCGGCAGGCGCTGACGGAGATGATCGATCAGGCCAAGGGCGTTCGCGCCGGCGGTACGGCGCCCTCGAACCTGCCTCCGGATCAGGCCGTGCAAGTGCTGGACAAGGCCCGTAACGCGGGTGTCCGGGCCGTGGAGGCCATACTCGGGGAGGTCGGCGACGCATCGATCGACCCGGCGAAACTCCGCCTGGTCGACGCGCTGAACCTGCGTTCCACCATGGTCGGTGAGATCACCGCCGCGGCCGAACTCCTGCGCAACCAGGAGACCGGCGAGCAGGCCTACCGCACCGCGACCAACACCGAACGCGCACTGCTCAACATTCTGAGCCAGCGCTACAACGCCGAGGATCCCGATATCGCGATCCTGCGCCAGGGCATCGACAACCGTTCCGCCATGCTCGAGACGCCCGAGGCGCAGGCCGGTCGGCTGCCGCTGGGCGAGGCCAGGCAGTCTCTGCTGGACAGCACCGCGACCACCGACAAACTGATCGCCGAGGCCACGTCCTCGATCGACGACGGGGTACGGAAACTGGCCGACAAGGCCCTGTCCGACGCGGTCGTCTACTCGATCGTCGTGCTGTTGACGATCCTCGCGGCGCTGTTGCTCGCCGTCTTCGTGGCCCGCTCGATGATCGTGCCGCTGCACCGGCTGCGCCTCGCCGCGCTGCGCGTGGCCGAAAGCGACCTGCCCGACGAGGTCGCCCAGCTCCGTACCGGTGCCTCCCCGGAGGAAGTACCGCTCGAACCGATGCCCATCCGGTCCGAGGAGGAGATCGGTCAGCTCGCGCGCGCGATCGACGATATCCACGGGCAGGCGCTGCGTCTGGCCAGTGATCAGGCGCAGATGCGTTCCCAGGTCAACGATATGTTCGAGACCCTGGCCCGGCGCAGCAAGTCACTCGTCGACCATCAGCTGAGCCTCATCGAGGCGATGGAGTACGACGAGAAGGACCCGCGCCTGCTGGAGAACCTCTTCCGGCTGGACCACCTCGCCGCGCGTATGCGCCGTAACGGCGACAACCTCCTGATCCTCGCCGGTACGAAACAGCGTCGCGCCAAATCTGCGCCCGTCGAGATCGCCGACGTGCTGCGCGCCGCGATCTCCGAGGTCGAGGACTACGAGCGGGTCAAGCTCGGCGCCACCCCGCGCGGTGCGCTGATCGAACCGGCCGCCTCCGATATGGCGCACCTGTTCGCCGAACTCCTGGACAACGCGCTGCGTGCCTCGCCGCCGGAAACGGATGTGAAGTTCACCTTCGCGCAGGCACACGATCAGGGTCTGCTCATCGAGGTCGCCGACCGCGGTATCGGTATGCCGCCGAGCGAGATGGCCGAGATCAACCGCCGCCTGGAGAACACCGCCGAACCCGGGCCGGACACCGCCCGACACATGGGTCTTTTCGTGGTGGGCCGACTCGCCGAACGGCACGGCCTCAACGTGCGACTGCGGCCGACCTTCGATACCGCCCGCGACCCGGGTGTCACCGTCACCGTGCACGTGCCGATGAGCCTGATCGTCGCCGGGGAGACCCAGATCCTCCCGCTGGCGACCGGTTCCGGCCCGCAGCCGCTGGTCGCGAAAGACACCGGGAAGAAGAAGCCCGAGGAATCCCCGGACGAGGCCGCCGCCGCCCTGTTGCGCAACGGGCCGGGCGGACCGTCCATGCAGACCCGTGGGATCAGCCGTACCGCGGCCGGCAACATGATGGTCACCGTCGACCCCGGCATGAGCGGTCCGCTCCCGGCCGTCGAACGGCCCAAACCGCCGGAGCGTCCGTCCACCCCCGCGCCGCTGGGCGCGGGTGGACTGCCGCAGCGGCAGCCGGGCAATGCCATGGCCGGTGGTTCGCGCGAAGGTGAGCAGGGCACCACTTCCCTCCGGGAAGCGAGTGCCGGCAGTACCGCGCAGCGCGGCAAACTGGCGGCCGCCAGTCTGCCCAAACGCAATCTGAGTCCGGGCGGCGGCGGTGCCACCCCGACCCTGCCACCGCGCGGCGCGAACGAAAGCGCCACCCCGACCCTGCCGCCGCGGACTCCGGGCGGTCCGGCCGCGGGCGGTCCGCCGCCGCGGGAGCCCAAGATCGGTCCCGGTGGGCTGCCACAGCGGCAGCCGGGCACCGCTGGTGCGCCGCAGCCGGGCCTCGGCGGCGGACTGCCGCAGCGTCAGCCCGGTGCCAACGGGGCGCCCGGCAGTCGCCGGGAGGCCACACCGGCCCAGCCGGAAGACGAGCGCCCGGCCGAGACCGCAGCCGAAACCGCCGCGCCGCCTCGCGGTCCGGGAGCGCTGCCCACGCGGCAGCCGGGCCAGCAGCGGGCCAACGGTCTGCCGCAACGGGATCCGGGTACCAACGGTGCACCGGCTCGCGAGAACGGTGCCTCGGGTCTGCCGCAACGCGGTCCGGCCGCCGGCGGTCCGGCCCGGCACGAGCCGGAACCGCGCCCCGCCAACGACTCCGCGTCCGGTGGGCTGCCCCCGCGGCGTGAGCCGGGCTCCAACGGTCTGCCGCACCGGGATACCTCCGGCGAACTGCCGGCCCGGCCACGGCCGGCTGCCGGTGGCGGATTGCCCCAGCGCGACACCTCCGGTGGGTTGCCCACGCAGCGCCCGGCGTCCGGTGAACTGCCCACGCAGCGCCCGGCCTCCGGTGAACTGCCCACCCGGCGTCCGGCGTCCGGCGGTCTCCCGTCGCGGCGAGAAACACCGGGTAGCGGTCTGCCGCAGCGTCCGGCGCCCGGTGGCGGTCTGCCTCAGCGCGGGGCTCCGGCCGACAACGGCCGCTCGGCCCGGGAGAACTCGAATACGCTGCCGCAGCGGGACAACGGGGCGCCCGGCAGGCCGCCGCGGCCCGCCGAACCCGGCGGACTGCCCCGGCGGGAGCCGGGCGGCTACACCGCCGAACGGTTCGACAACCCGCCCGGTGTCGCGTTGCCCCGGGAACCCGAACCCGCCGAAGGCTCCGCGGCCGCACGGGAACCCGGTCGGCACAGTTACAAGTCCAACCCGGCGAAGACCGCTTCGTTCTTCCAGACCCGGCTGCAGCCGGCGGAGGAGACCGACAGTGTGCTGGGTGGCACGCCCATCTTCGCGGAGATGATGTCGGCATGGCTGTCGGATTCCGATACCGACCGCTCCCAGGCCGTGGCCTCCTTCGACTCACCCGGCGACGAGGGCTGGACAGCGGCCCGGCGAGCCAGTGAAGCCGAGCCGGAGACCCGCACCGCGGCCGGTCTGCCACAGCGTAATCCGGGTAACCGATTGGTACCCGGCGCCGTCAACGGGGCCCAGGAGCGTACGCCGAGTCGCAATCCCGACACGATCCGGTCTAGTTTGAGTCGGCACCAGCAAGGTGTTCGGGATGGCCGTGCAATGAGAGCAATGAACCTAACCGGAGACAAAGGAGACCGATGAACCCCGAACTAGGTGGTACGAACCGTCAGTTGGATTGGCTGGTTTCGAACTTCGCAGGCGAGGTTCCTGGCGTAGCCCATGCCGTTCTGGTCTCGGCAGACGGCCTGCTGATGGCGGCGAGTGCCCAACTACCGGTCGATCGGGCCGAGCAGCTCTCGGCGGTCACGGCCGGCCTGGCGAGTCTCTCGGTGGGTGTGTCCAATCTGTTCGAAGGCGGCACGGTACTGCAGTCCGTCGTCGAAATGGAGCACGGCTACCTGCTGCTGATGGCAGTGGGCGACGGGTCATATCTCGCGGTGCTGACCAATACGTCCTGCGATATCGGACAGGTCGGCTACGAGATGGCTTTGTTGGTCGAACGCGTGGGCCAGACAGTTCAGGCCACTCCGCGCGTCACGATGGGTTCCTGATGGTGGGATGGACATAGAGGATCACCGCGTGGGAGGCTTCGAGCCCAGTCTCGTGCGTCCGTACTCGCTGACCGCCGGTCGTACCCGACCGAAGGTGGAGTTGGCGCTCGAGGCTCTCGTTGCGTCCCATCCCATTTCGCTCGAACGCCAGTACGAACTGAGCAATATCGAAAACTCGATAGTCGAGTTGTGCAGGGAGTCGCCGTCGGTCGCCGAACTAGCGGCTCGACTGGGTATACCGATCGGGGTGGCGCGTGTACTTGTAGCGGACCTGATCGAAGCCGGGCATGTCCGCGTTTCGGCGACTTTGAAAGACGATTCCAGCGACGATGAACGTCGCGAGCTGATCGAAAGGGTTCTCAGTGGACTCCGGCGTATATGATTCGACGGCACAGGTCGATACCCGCCAGACCAAGCCGACCTCGGCGAAGATCGTGGTCGCAGGCGGGTTCGGCGTGGGCAAAACGACGCTGGTGGGGGCAGTTTCGGAAATCGTCCCGTTGAGAACCGAGGCTCTGGTGACCAATGCCAGTGCCGGGATCGACAGTCTCGCGGGTATCGAGAGCAAATCCACCACCACGGTGGCCATGGACTTCGGCCGGATCAGTCTGGCCGATGATCTGGTGCTGTACCTGTTCGGCACCCCGGGCCAGTACCGCTTCTGGTTTATGTGGGACGACCTCATCCGCGGTGCGATCGGCGCGGTCGTGCTGATCGACACCCGTCGGCTCGAGGACAGTTTCGCGGCGGTCGACTACTTCGAGGCGCGCAACCTGCCGTTCCTCGTGGCGCTCAACCAGTTCGACGACGCCCCGATGTACCCGATCGAGGACATCCGGCAGGCGCTGGCCGTCCCGGCCGATGTGCCGATCATGCCGATCGACGCCCGGCGCCGGGAACCGGCCAAGGAAGCGCTGGTGCGGCTGACCGAGTACGCATTGCAGAAGGTCACGCGCGGCTACTGAGCCGACTGCCCGTCATACTGGTCGTCGTGCCGGTGTGGACAGAGGCGGTGCCGAGTGCGCCGGGGTGGCTTCGATGACGCCGCCGCGGATCGGTTCCCGGCGACTGCTCGATACGCTGCTGGATCCGGGCTCCTTCGTGAGCTGGGATGCCCCGCCATCGGACATGGCGCGGACCGGTGCCTACCGGTCCGCGCTCGCCCGCGCGAGCGCGGCGGCGGGCACCGACGAATCGGTGCTCACCGGCGAAGGCCTGTTGCGCGGACGGCGGATCGCGGTCGTGGCATGTGAGTTCGGCTTTCTGGCCGGGTCGGTAGGTGTCGCCGCGGCCGAACGGATCGTCACCGCGGTGGAGCGTGCCACCGAGCTGGGGCTGCCGCTGGTCGCCTCACCCACCTCGGGCGGGACCAGGATGCAAGAGGGCACCCTCGCCTTCGTGCAGATGGTGAAGATCGCCGGGGCGGTGGCGGCACACAAAGCGGCCGGTCACCCCTATGTGGTTTATCTGCGCAACCCGACGATGGGCGGCGTATTCGCCTCATGGGGCTCACTCGGGCACATCACCTTCGCGGAACCGGGGGCGCTCATCGGATTCCTCGGGCCGCGGGTGTACGAGGCGCTCTACGGTCATCCGTTCCCCGAAGGGGTCCAGACCGCCGAGAATCTCTACCACAACGGGGTGATCGACGGGGTTGTCGAGGTCGGTGTCTTCCGGCGGATCGCGCATCGCGCATTGAGTGTGTTCAGTGGAGTCGTCCGACCGCCCGCCGAACCGAGAAACGCTGCCGCCCAGGATGTCCCGCTTCCCGTCCACACCGTCGAAGCCTGGGAGTCGGTCCGGGCTTCCCGGCGACCGGACCGGCCGGGGCTGCGTGCCCTGTTGCGCCGTACCACCCAACGGGTACCGCTGAGCGGCACCGGACAGGGCGAGACGGATCGATCCGTGGTGCTGGCCCTGGCGCGTTTCCACGGCCGGCCGTGTGTGGTCTTCGGTCACGATCGGGCCCATCAGGATCCCGAGCACACCATGGGCCCGGCCGCGCTGCGCGAAGCGCGTCGCAGTATGCAGCTCGCCGCCGAACTCGGGTTACCGCTGGTATTGGTGATCGATACGATCGGCGCGGCATTGTCCAAGGAAGCCGAGGAGCGCGGTCTGGCGCCGGAGATCGCCCGGTGTCTGGCCGATCTGGTGAGGTTGCGGACGCCGACGATCTCGGTGCTGCTCGGTCAGGGGACCGGCGGCGGCGCGCTCGCGCTACTGCCCGCGGACCGGGTGCTGGCGGCGACCCACGGCTGGCTGGCGCCGCTTCCCCCGGAGGGGGCCAGCGCCATCGTCCATCGCGATATCGAACACGCGCCGGAACTGGCTGCGGCGCAACGTATCCGGTCGGTGGATCTGCTGGTCGACGGCATCGTGGACCGAATCGTGCCCGAATATCCCGACGCCGCCGACGAACCGGACGATTTCGCCCGCCGGATGGTCGCGGCGATCGCCGGGGAACTCACCGCGCTGAGCGCCCGGCCACCGGCCGAATTGCGGGCGACCCGGCAGCGCCGGTACCGACGACTGGGGGTAACGAGCGGCGTCGACGGTACCGACCGGCATCGGGAGGCCGATCCCGGGTGAGGTCTGCGGGCCCGTTTCCGGCGAGACGGGCGACGCGCCGTACCGGGGAGTTCGCGGATGACGCGCGGCTCCGGTTCCGGACCTGTCCCGCGCCGGTCGCCGGGTGAAGACCCGATCCCGTCGAAGTCTTCACTACAGCGGGGCCGTGGCACGTACGGACCGGCCCGCGATCCGGTCTGCCGGCCCGAGGCGGATGTTCAGCTCTCCGATTCGGGGTCGGACCTGGTCCAGGCGAGGATCATGGCGGGTGCGCACCCACCGGCCAGCAGAGTCGCCAGGATCATCAATCCGCCTGCGTAGGCGGTGTCGGCGGCATCGGCGTCCGGGAACAGCGCGCCGCTCCAGACGAGATACATCACGGGCAAGATCGATAGCACCTGGGTGATGGTCAGGCCGAGCGATCGGGCGCTCTCGCGCTGGGCGAATTCCAGCTCGTCCAGTGTTTCGGCCGGAGCATTGTCCTGGGCCTCGGCGACGATTCGCACCATGGTCCAGGACGGCAGGAAGACCAGTGCGCTGATCCCGCCCAGCAGCGGGGCCCATTTCACCCCGAAGGCGCACAGCAGTCCGGCCACGAAGACCAGGGTCAGCGCCGCGATCACGGCGATCACCAGAGCTCGGCGGCGCCGAGTGGTGCGCCAGCCGGGCAGCATTCCGGCGATCTGTTTCTCCCGTACCAGCCAGCGTCGGATCCGGTATGCGCGGTAACGCTCTACCAGGGATTTCGGTTCGGTGGCAGCGGTCATGGCTGCTGTCCTTTCTCGCGGGAGTACAACTCGGCCGACAGGGGCGTGAACTCGGTTCTGGAGAACACCGCCTCCACCGGCAGCCGGAACACCTCGCAGATCCGCAGGGCCAGGTCCAGGCTCGGGTAGTGATCGCCGCGTTCCAGCGCGCCGATCGTCTGAGGATTGACGTCGACCGCTTCGGCCAGGGCGGCCCGCGACATCCGGTGCTCGGCCCGCAGTACGGCGATCCGGTTGAATATCGGTAGAGTTTCCCCGCGTCTTACTGGGCTCACCTAATGAAGTGTTGTAAAAACACAATGAAATGTCAAGTATTTCTGAAGACCAGAATGAGGCGGACACGGACCGGGCGTTCGTTGACCTGCTGCCCAAGCGCTTCTACCGTCGAGGCGGTGACCACTAGACGTGAGACCGGTGTAGTGCCTCCGATCGTGTTGAACGACGGAAGCCTGATCCCGCAACTGGGCTTCGGGGTGTTCCAGGTGCCGGACGACCAGGTGTTCGACACTGTCACTGCCGCGCTGAACGCGGGCTACCGCAGTATCGACACCGCGGCGATCTACGGAAACGAAGAAGGCACCGGCCGGGCCATCCGGCAATTCGGGCTACCCCGCGACGAGGTCTTCGTCACGACGAAACTGTGGAACGCCGACCAGGGTTACGACGCCGCCCTGCGGGCCTTCGACGCGAGCTCACAGCGACTGGGACTGGACTACCTCGACCTGTACCTCATCCACTGGCCGGTACCATCCGCCGATCGGTTCGTCGACACCTTCCGCGCATTCCAGCGACTCAAAACCGACGGCCGGGTCCGATCCATCGGCGTCTCGAACTTCCGGATCGCCGACCTCGACCGGCTCATCACCGAAACCGGAGAAACCCCCTCGGTCAACCAGATCGAACTGCACCCCAGACTGGCCCAGCGCGAACTGCGCGAATACCACGCCGAACACGCCATCGCCACGGAAGCCTGGAGCCCGCTCGGCCAAGGCGCGCTCCTGGACGACCCGGTGATCACCGCAATCGCCACCGAGCTGGACCGCAGCCCGGCCCAGGTGATCATCCGCTGGCATCTGCAACTCGGCAATGTGGTGATCCCGAAATCCGTGACACCCGCCCGGATCGTCGAAAATTTCGACGTCCTCGGCTTCGAACTGTCGGCCGACCAGATGGCAGCGATCTCGGGCCTGGACAACGGAACCCGCACCGGCGCCGACCCGGACACCTTCGCCTTCGGCCTGGAGAACTGAGAGGGGCTGTATCTATTTGCCCGGGACTGTGGATTTAACGGTGTTTCCGGCCTGATTCGCTGACCGGATGGTCAGCGGGAAGGTGCCGTGATGACGACACTTGATGCCGTGGCGAAG